>JBAVZU010000286.1:0-2218 GCA_049588915.1 Candidatus Sulfotelmatobacter sp. | reverse complement strand
ACCCCTCCGTCGGAGCTCAGTTTTCCTTGCTCCAGCGCTGCCTATCCTTGAAGCACGGCGATAACCGCCGCTACGGGTCCGGGAATGTGGAACTTAGGCGTGCAGTCACGACTCGCGGTGCAATCCTTTGCACATGCCAGGAGAATTCTCGTTCGAGGCCGTGACGGCGGTATCCCCCGTTAGTAACCAAATTTTAGTAATCAGGGGGGATCGGTGACGCAATTCATCTGGGTGTTGCGTCCGGACAACACGGAACCATTCCACAGTCGCCTGAGACAACCAGGAAGGAAGATAAATTGTCTGCGAAGAAAGGAGAGAAAGGGCTAGGCAGGGTTGGTAGCGCTACCGGGAATCGAACCCGGGTTTGAAGATTGAGAATCTTCCGTCCTAACCCCTAGACGATAGCGCCATCTGAAATCAGTCTGATTATAAAACATGCCGCGACATTATTTTTTTTTGGACAATGGCGTTGCTGTTGTCCGTCTTTGCGCAGGAAATTCTGGGGTGAAACTTTACGCAAACACGCTTCGTCCTCTGTCAATATTTCAGCAGACGCTCATCGCATTTTTTTATGCAACTTACTCCCATGCACAAGCCACTCCGCGCTATAGTAGAGGTAAGCATCTAGCACAAATTTAAGAACAGGTTGGCCCCCCGCGGGGCAACTTGTGAGTTGTTCAATATCAACAATCCAAATCATTCCTATATTTAGGAGTATGTAAGGAGTACCTGATTTATGGCCAGAGCAAAATCTCCAAAGACCACGACCACTGCAAAGGAAACCGTCACCACCGGAAGCTTTCCCTCCTCACCTCAGACAAGTGTCGGATTAGCAGAAGCTCCGGTGACGACTCCGCGAGCGGAAAACCAGAAAGCCGAGACCAGAAAGCCTGCCGGAAAACCAGAAATTGTCAAGAACGACACGCGAGCCAACCTGGTTCCGATCAGCATTGAAGAGGAAGTCCGGCGGCTCGCGTACCTGCTCGCCGAGCGCCGCGGATTCGAACCCGGACACGAGGCCGAAGACTGGCTGAGCGCGGAGCGTGAGATTCGCCAACGCTACCGTCAGCAGAGCGCCTAGAAGTTAAGCGTAGAGTTCCTCCCACGGCGGCTGCATTCCGGCCGCCGCGCTCTTTGCAGCCGGGCTGCGGCGCAGGCTTCAAACGAAGAGAACGGCCGCGGCCGCGCTCATTCGGTCCTCCGGAAGAACTCCTCTAGAAAACTGATTCAGGCTATCGAGAGAATCTGTTTCGTGGGGGATTGCACGCGTCCCAGCGCAGCTATGACCTTTAGCGGCTGACACATTTGCTCGTTCCGGTTGCCTCGACCCGCGCTTTCTGAAAAAATACGTTGGGGATCTCCCACATGGCGTTCATCGGTAGTTTTGCCTTGCTCCTCGCATTGGCGTTGAGCATCTATTCGTTCGGCGTTGGAATGCTTGCGCTGTTCTTCCCCGGCGACAAGTTGTGCGAGCGCCTGGGCGAAACTGCTCGCCGCGCCGGCATTGTTGTCTTCGGATGCGTTCTGCTCGCGGCGATCGCCCTGGTTGTCTCAGCCTTCCGCGACGATTTCACCATCGCTTACATTTTTCATCACAGCAACCGCGACCTTCCCGCTCCTTATAAGTTCGCCGTCCTCTGGTCTGGCCAGGAAGGGTCGCTGCTGTTCTGGTCTCTCTTGCTGGGGGCATACGGCTTCGTATTGCGTCTGCGCTACAAGACCGATCCGCGCCTGTTCGCTTATGCGTCCGTGGTTCTTGCCGGGGTGCAGATCTTTTTCCTCGCGCTCGTGAATATAGCCGCGAATCCCTTTGGCCTGCTCGAAGGCCCCCTCCGCGCCGACGGCAGCGGCTTGAATCCTCTGCTGCAATATCCGGAGATGGTGATCCACCCGCCTATGCTTTATCTGGGCTATGTGGGATTCACCGTGCCCTTCGCCTTCGCGCTGGGCGCGCTGATCATGAAATATCCCGGCGAAAAATGGATTCACATCACCCGCCGCTGGACCATGGTCACCTGGGGATTTCTCACCTGCGGAATCTTTCTCGGAGCTCACTGGGCCTATGCCGTCCTCGGCTGGGGCGGATACTGGGGATGGGATCCCGTCGAAAACGCATCGCTCATGCCATGGCTGGTCGGCACCGCGTTTCTCCATTCGGTCATGATGCAGGAGAAGCGCGGCATGTTGAAGGTCTGGAACATGTGGCTGGTCTTCGCCA
>JBAVZU010000285.1:0-2446 GCA_049588915.1 Candidatus Sulfotelmatobacter sp. | reverse complement strand
TGCCTGTCTTATGGATGCGATCGTAATCCAGGTCGTGATCAAGAAAATGTCCCAGACGAATCAAAGCGTCACGGGGCTGGGTGGCAAGGTCTTCGTAGTGAACTTCAATGTAATCGTCGGGAATGCGGCGCCCGTATTCCCGGCCCCTACGCACCGTCCACTCCCAGAAAAGCGCCGTCTCCAGCAGTCCGCGCTGTCCTCGGTTCCAGGGAAATGGGCGGAATCCCCCCATTTTCATGAGCGAAAGGGCGATGTCACGTCCATCCCGGATAATGTGGACGAACAATGGATTTTCCAGCTCTCTTCTAAGTCTATCCATGTGGAGAACGCTGTCGGGATCGTAAACCGCCCATCGCTGCACACCTTGCTTCTGCGCGACTTGGTCCATGACAATGCGAATGAAGTCGCCGCCGTTTTGGCACTCCGACTGCAATTTGGAATAGAGTGGTTCAGCCTCCAAACCCGCGCGGGCGAAGCCCTTGCTCCTCATCCAGGTGTCAACGATTCTTTTTCGGTTGGCAGGGTTCGACATCGAGCCAAAACGGGGTATCAGAGTTTCGTGGATAGGAAGGTAACCGCGATAGACGGCAAACCCGCCGGCCGACAACAGCGTATCGTAAAGAAGATTTGTTCCTGACCGGTGACAGCCCATTACAAAAACCGGGCGCCGCTTCCTCTCGGTCTGCGTCTGTTTACGGCTGTTCTGAATAGGAGCGCTACTCTCAGCTATTTCTGTCATGAGCTTTAAGCGCAACGATCATAAGATTCGGCCATTTTGTTCCTAATTCTACCGGTCACAACTCAGAAGCTCCCACTTGTCCTCCGAAATAGCGGAACACCTTGTTCTTGAATTGAATCCCCAGGGGTTCTCGGGTCAGCACGAACCAGGCGAGTCCCACCCCGTAGACGGCGATACCCGTTGCCAGGTTCAGAACAAGTTGCGGGTAGCGGTGCGCATAGAACGACCGCTGCATGAACATAAGAGCAAATATCATGGGAATACACAGGACCACTGGATAAAAGTAAGATTCCACAAGAAATTTGCGGACTGGAATTCCTAACTGGCGGCACATGTGGCGGGGCAAGAAAAACAGCGACGTGCACATCAACGGAATCGCAGTTCCCAGAGCGTCACCCACGATTCCCAGGGGTCGAACCATCACGACGCTGAGGATCACGTTCGCAATTCCTTCCATGAGCACTACATAGGCCAGGGATTTATGCAGACTCATTCCGAACAGGATCCGGTTCGAAGTCGACTGCATCTGGTAGACCGTGGATGGGATCAGGACAATCAAAAGCACCGTGTAGCTCGAAACGTAACGTAGTCCGACCCAGGCTTCGATGACCGATTTGCCCATCACTACCAGAGAGACCGTCATCGGCAACATGACCAACGCACACGCGCGATTTCCGGAGAGAAAAATTCTGCGCAGCTGGTTGTAATCGCCGGTGGCATGAAAGTGGCTGGACATGGGCGTGAAAATTTGCGCTAAGCTGCTTACCACCTCGCCGGCATAATCCACCAGGCGGGCTCCAATTGAAAAATGAGTGATGGCGGCCGCTGAAAGAAAGGTTCCAATGATCACTGCGTCAGTTTTGAAACGCAGCCTTCCGGCCACGATGATCATAAAAGTGACGGAACCGTAATTGATGACCTGGCGCAGGGAACCTCTGTCTACGTACTTCCACCCATATGAAATGTTCAACAACCGTTGTGCGATCACCGTCCGAACCGCCGAGGTAATTAGAGGCAGCGACACCGTAATTAGAGCTACGCTCAGAAGCCCGTATCCGTGTCGCAGGACATAGATGATTAGAGCCGCTCGCGCCAAAGTGGCAACGATGTTGGTCCAGTTCATCAAGTAGAATTTTTGCAGACCCTCGAGGATGCCGCCTGATACTCCTAGCGGGAAGCTGAGAGCCACGGAGTATCCCACCATCAGGAACAGAATCCTTGCGTCTTTCACAAAACTCGGCGAGACGTGGAACAAACGGTCTACATAGAAGCCACCTACCACGGTGGGAATTACCAGGGCTAGACCGAGACAAGTGTAGGTGAAAAGGCTGGTGTTCACGAGCCGCGTGAGTTCGTCTTTATCGGCGGTAGCCTGGAACTTGGAGACATAGCGCACCAGAGACGACCGGATTCCAAAATCGAAGAGGCCATAATATCCGGTCACGGAGAAGATCAGGATCCACAGGCCAAAAGCTTCGTCCCCTAAATGATGCAGGATAAATGGAGAGAGAAAAAAGCCGACAGCCACGTTGACCGCCAAACCTCCCCAACTCGAGGCGACGTTCTTTAGGGCTCGGGTTTTCAGACTCATTGCACTTGGGTCCAGTCTCTGGCAGGGCGGCGCAAACGCTTTCTGAAGGGCGATCAGCGGCCTTTGCTTTTAGGTTGGCACAAAGTGCAGCCGGTGTCCAGATAACCGGCGGGGCG
>JBAVZU010000284.1:0-3457 GCA_049588915.1 Candidatus Sulfotelmatobacter sp. | reverse complement strand
GTTCGTGTCCTCACTGGCGGGATTATTCGGGTCGCCATTAATGGTCACTGATGCAGTTTCTCCGCCGGAAACGACAGTGCCGCCCAGTGCGGTCAGTTGAGCGGCGTTCACCGTCACCGTTGCATTCGTAACCGTAGAAGTGACAAAGATAGCTCGGGACGTGCTCGACAGCGGCGGAACCTCAACCTGAATTTGAGTCAACGGAAATGGCTGGCCCGCAACTGCGAATTGAAGAAAAGATGCCGCGCCCCCGGTAGGCTGGGCTGCAACCGTGAGCTCATAATATTGCGTCTGCGCTGTCGTGTTCGCGACAACAATGGCAAACAGGCGCTGGATCAACTGGCCGTTCGAGCCTGTTCCCAATTGCTTTGAGTTCCCTGGCGAGCTGAGCACTAGACCTGGCGCAAGCTGCGCGGTGTAGATGTTCTGGTTCCGGTCGCCGGTGTCGGGGGTCGATGGAGTGCAAGCCGGGCGAGTCTGCGTTGGATCGAAGATGCTGGTTGTGGATCCAGGATATGTGGGCGGCGTGTAGTTTGCCCAATTCCCGTCGACGGGTGGAACCACGTCGCGATTGTCGGCCCATACCACGTGAGTGAAATCGGGATCAGTCGCCAGATTGTTGAAACGCCAGCTGCCGTTCTCATTCGGAATAAACGTTGGCCCGGCCACATCGATGTAATCTCCAAAAAATGGCAGCGTTCCACTCTGGAACATGGGCAGATTCGGCGGATCGACCTGCAGCTGTTGAATCTCCGGACTTCCCGGCAGCGACCCGTAAGAGTAATCGGAGACTTGCACGGAAGGAAAGAACACTGGAGGATCGCCGGGTTTTGCCTGCGCCGCGCGCACATCCAGCGTCTGCCTGCGCGCGTCCGACGGGTAGGGCGGTTCGGGATCCTGAATGTAGGTGCCGAACACTGGGAAATTCGGCGCGCCACCGTCGTTTTCTTCTTGCTCCGAAAATTCGCCGGCGACTCCGAGAGCGGTATAGATTGCGAGATCATCGTCGTAGCGCAGGTCGTACCAGGCAACCGTCAGCTTTCCCGCCGAAAACGCCATGCCGGGCATGAACTGATGTCCGCGTCCGGCCCAATTATCAACTACCAGCGGAGCGCTCCACTGCAGCGGTATGTTGTTAGGATTCGATGTCGGGATTCCAGTCGACACCACAATTCGGGCGTCCCCTCCATTGGCGCTGATATTCCCTGCGTTACGCTGGCTCCACGCCAGATAAACGTGGCTGGCCGCGTCCACCGAGATCGTCGGATAGTCGTTAGTGCGAAAAGAAACGGAGGTATCGCCCTGATCGAAAGCGTTGATATTTGCCACCAGCGCGGGCTTTGTAAAAGTGCTCCCTCCGTTGAAGGATGCCACATACATGATGGCGTCGGCCTGCGTGGGGCTCGTCGAAGCGAAGACGCGCCACGCGATGTAAAGCGCTCCGGTATTAGGATCGATGGCGAGCGAGGCACCCTGGTTGGTCTTCGCGGCGCCGCTGATTTGCACCGGATGAGTCCACGTGAGACCGCAGTCAACGGAACGCGAAAACATGATCGCTGCAACGGCATTCGATTCTGCGCCCGTGAACTGCGTCCATGCTGCGTAAACCGTTCCAGCCGGAAAAATTTGAGAGTTTTTCAGAGGTAAAGCGGGGACGACACAAAGCCCGGACCAAGACCGCGGAATATCGACCGCAATCGATGGTTTGTCTTCGAAGAGATTCGAGCTGCCGGTGTCGACCTGTGTGGTCCAGAGATAACGAATGGAATTCCCGCCCTCGAGATCGTTGTCATCCGTGTATGTGGCCACGAATACTTTGCTCGTGCCGCCCTGTTGGCGATTGAATGCCAGGCCGCTGTAATAGAACATGCCGTTGGTCCCGGCGCGCACGGTGGGGTCGGCGCCTGCGCCCAAGCCGTGTATCGGAGAAAGCAGCCCTTGGCTCGACGTATCTTGCGGGTAGCCCGGCACCAAGTTGCTGGTCCAGGTTTGGCCACCGTCAAACGAGGTGAAGAATCCTAGCCACGCATCGCCAGTGGGTGCGACCTCACCGGAAACGGCAGGAAGATCCACCGAGCGGTAATCGTTATCGCCAGCGACCATATGCAGTGGATTGCGCGAAGAAATCGCCATTGAAGGCTCGTTTTGGCGCTGGAGGAACGGATCGCCACCGGGCCACTGTGTTCCGGTGACCATGTTGACGTTGGTTCCTACTTGCTGCGCCTGTAGTGAGCCGATACCCAACAGAGACAATGCCAGCAGAGACAATCCGGATCGCGCGCCGCGCCGTAATGGCGTGAACAATCCCATGTTGCCTGATCTCATAATTCCCCTTTTTAAATTCCTAGCGGCCTGCTGTTCTTATACCGACTCCATCTTTCGAACTTCGCAGCTAACGTTATCGCGGTAAATTAAAGAAAGGCGAAATACAGGCATTTCCCGCGTATTTCGGCGTAGAGCGTTCGGAATTTCTCTGCAGTGCAGACTACTGGCGGAGAGAGTGGGATTCTCTCAGGCCATTTAGTGCAGACTCTTTGCGTTCAACGAGATGCCGCAAACCGAAGTCCTTACCGGCAGTTACGTTCTATCACATCTGGAACAGTAGTCACAGAAAAAACGTTGATTAACCCTGATTGGGCTGATTGCAGTATGGACGGTATGGATTCGATTTCCGCGTCACGTCACACACCCCCTTCCGCATCAACACACCCGCCCTAGGCTTTCGCAACGCACAGCCCAAGCTCGGGACGATTCTTGGGCTTTCACAGAGCGCAGCCTTTTCAGCTGCTCTCTCCCAGTGGTCCGCATGCCGCTGAGTATGCTCATTGGCGGGGATGAACAGCTCGACTTCGGTTCTCGATGTTAAGGCGGCCAGTTCTGCAGGAATGAGCTCCATATTTTGCTGGGCGCAGCGGGCTCCGGCATCCGACGAATCGGCTAAGACAGGGAAAAAAGCTGTCGTCCACGGTCTGCGGCGGCCCCCTGGAAGGTTTTGGCCATTTCGGTAACGCAGTGATAACTGAAAACCAGATTGATTCCGCGGGAGCCAAGCGATGCCACGAGCGTGTCAGCATCCGCAGGGTGGTCGCAGAGGGCATTCCATAGATTTGTCTCCAAATAGACTTTCACAGCAGTTCCTTGCTCCAATGTTCGCTCGTGAAGAGCCTGAGGCATAGGCCAGTTCACTCTTACTCATTGTACACGATTCGTGAACAATCATGATTTGTGAACACCTTGTGCGCAAGTCTACCCAATCATTACAGAATTACTTATTATGTTCATTATTTACATGTGTTCACGTAACGTGTACAATCGAATCCAATGAACAGTTTAGAGGATTTGCCATGCCCGAAAAAGGTACAG
Organism: Candidatus Sulfotelmatobacter sp.; assembly: GCA_049588915.1. GTDB lineage: Bacteria > Acidobacteriota > Terriglobia > Terriglobales > Acidobacteriaceae > Sulfotelmatobacter. The sequence goes on along the minus strand of JBAVZU010000284.1, from coordinate 94 downwards.
AACGACCCTTTCTCGAACGCGTCTTGGAAGCTATAGGCAAAGAAACCGGCCTCGCCGCACGTGTGCTCGAGTGGGAGCCCCAATTCCATTGGCA
>JBAVZU010000283.1:0-24727 GCA_049588915.1 Candidatus Sulfotelmatobacter sp. | reverse complement strand
AAGGAGTCGAGCGGCGACGTGGAAAAGGTTTGCCGCATGGTGGAAGGCACGCGACACATAAAGCGCAGCGCCACCGTGACCGAGACGTTTGATGCCGTGACTCCCCGAATGCTGGCGGCCGCGACCGGTAGCCCGGCGGCGGAAGACGGCGAGCTGGTTTCGGTGGCGGCATTAGCCAGCACCGCCCCTTCGCCCGCCGCCAAAGCGTCGTCCTCCAGTGTCACGGTGATTGGCAAGATGAAGACTCGGCAAAAGGAAACCGGATTTCAGGTGATGGTTGGGGCTGCGGATAAACTGCTTCCTTCACTCGAAGGCGGGGCCGTGGGAGCAATTCTGGCGTTTGCGTGTGTGGCGCCGACCGCCTGTTACGAGATCTACGCCGCATGGAAAGAAGGCGACGCTGAATTGTCACAACTGAAGCAGGAACGCATCGCTCTCGCTTCGAGACGGGTTGTCGGCGAGCTTGGTATTCCGGGTGTGAAATACGGCATGGATTTCAACGGCTATTTTGGGGGCTCGGCTCGCCTGCCATTCCTGCCGCTGACCGGAGAGATGAAGATCGAAGTGGAACGACTGCTGGCCGATATCCGAAACTAATCGATGCCCGGACGATGCCGGCAAGGGTGGCTGGCTGAAGGGCAATTCGAGGCTTGTGACCTGAATCACAATCTCGTATACTGGTTTCTAACGAACGTTCGAATTGGAGTTAACTGTCGAACTATGGCCGGCATCTCTACTGCAACGCGAATTTCTCCGCGCCGAGCTCGTGCGGTCTCGGAACCGGTTTCGCGCTTCGACCGGCGGTTGGCCGAGATTGTCACCCACGCCACGAGCGTCTTCTGCGAAAAAGGTTATGAAGGAGCATCGATGCGCGACCTTTCGCGCGCCAGTGGATTATCTCTGGCCGGGCTCTATTACTATTTCGAATCCAAGGAGCGGCTGCTCTTCCTGATTCAGAAGCACACGTTCTCTACTATCGTCGAACGGCTCAAATCGCGCCTGACAGGAGTGAGCGATCCTGAACAGAAGATTCGCATCTTCATTCTCAACCACCTCGAGTATTTTCTGGACAACCCGGCTGCGATGAAGGTGCTCTCACACGAGGCGGAGGCGCTTAAGAATGGTTTTGCCGTGGAAGTGGCGGCGATCAAGCGCGAATATTACCGCATTTGCGTGGGACTGCTCGAAGATGTGAAGCGGGAACGGGGCTTGCAAGTTTCTACACGCATCGCAGTGTTAAGTTTGTTTGGCATGATGAATTGGATTTACACCTGGCATAACCCACGCAGCGATGCCGACGCAGATGGTATCGCCCGGGAAATGGGGAGTATTTTTCTACAAGGTGTGATGAACTCCGCAAAAGCTCGCAAGTAAGGCGAGAACGAGGTCGCCTTACAAGATGCGCTTGCGGTGGATCGAACATAAATTCAGCAGCGATAGGGATTCTTCGACTCGAGAGTCGTCGTTCGGACGATCTTGTTTCGCTCAGTACGATAAGTTTACGAAACCCGAAGGAGCTAAAACGATGGCGACCACAATGCAACCGACAACCGGCGAAGCCACTAGGCAACTAGTCAATTACCGCACCGATGGCGGCGTAGCAGTCATCGAGATGTGCGATCCACCGGCCAACACCTATACCTACGAGATGAATCGCCAACTGGATGAAGCGATCCTCAGGGCGCGCATGGAAAACGACGTTCACGTTATTTTGCTCACCGGAGCCGGCGACAAATTCTTCTCCGCTGGTGCGAATATCAAAATGCTTTCCAGCGTCGATCCCACATTTAAGTATTATTTCTGCCTCCATGCCAACGAAATGCTGCTTCGGCTGGAGCACACGCCGAAGCTGGTGATTGCAGCGATCAACGGCCACTGTGTGGGCGGGGGCCTGGAGATTGCGATGGCCGCCGACATCCGTATCGCACGCAAGGATGCAGGCAAGATCGGTCTGCCCGAAGTGAATCTGGGTGTACTTCCGGGCACTGGCGGCACGCAACGGCTTTCTCGCCTGGTAGGGAAGAGCAAAGCGATCGAGCTGATGGTCACGGGCAACACGTTCTCGTTTGAGGAAGCGCAAGAGCTTGGCATCATCAACGACATTTACGAGCGAGACGGCTTCATGGAAAACATGATGGAGTATGCCAAACAGTTCTGCCCGCCGAACAAGGCGGCCAAAGCCGTGGGACGTATCAAGCGCGCGGTGCAGACGGGATGGGAAATTCCCATGGAATCGGCGCTGGCGGTTGAGCGCGAAAACCAGCAAATCCTCTTCCAGAGCGAAGACGCAAAAGAAGGCTTGGCTGCGTACGTGGAGAAGCGGCCGGCGGCGTTCAAGGCGAAATAGAGTTTGTGTTGCATGCTTAGTGGTAGGAGGGCGTTTGCGCCGTCATGGCAGAAAACGATGTGAGCTATTGCCAGCTGCTAATTGCTAATTGCGCACACAAACAACAAAAAATTAAGGAACAAGTTTATGCCCGGAAAAGTAGCAAAAATCGGAACCTTTAGCGACTGGATTGGAATGTTTAACGATTGGCGCAAGGATATCGGTGTCAATACCAAAGACATCGAAGCCTTCCAATTCGACACTTTGTATGGGGCGATCGACACCGAGGAAATTGAATTCGGCTCGTATAAAGGTCGCCGCAAGTGGGAGAATCTGCGGCAGATTCCCACGCAGCAGATGCGCGATGCGCTGATGAACATGATCGTGTATCAGGGCGACACGGAGTTTGCTAGCGTAGAGCAACAGCGCAACCTGCTGGAGAACGCGCCCACCGACTGGGATCGCCGTGCGATTACCCGCGTCATGATTGAAGAAATGCGCCACGGCTGGCAGATGTGCGCTCTTCTGGTGGATCACTTCGGGTATTCGGGAAAAGTGGAAGCACAGAAAATGCTGGAGCGCCGCGCATTCGATAATAAGAGGCTGTTGGGCGCCTTCAATGTTGATGTCGATAACTGGATGGATTTCTTCACTTATACCGATTTCGTCGATCGCGACGGAAAATTTCAGCTGCAGATGCTGAAGTATTCCGCCTTCGCGCCGCTGGGGCGCTCGATGTCGTACATGTTGCGCGAAGAGGCTTTCCACATGGGCACGGGCAATGATGGCCTGCGGCGCATTGTTGAGGCAGGCATTATTCCAGCGTGGCTGATCCAGAAATATCTCAACAAATGGATTTCTAGCTCGTACGATTTATTCGGCACGGATCATTCCTCGTCTGCGCATTGGGCCTACGTTTGGGGCGTCAAGGGCCGTTACGATGAACCTAAGAATGAGCAGGCTCCCGACCTTGACGATCTGAACGACTACAATCGAAATCTTTACCGCAATGAGGTTTCAGGTCTGATCGAGCGCTTCAATGGTTCCCTGAAGCCGGGGCAGCCAAAACTTTACGCCCCGCACATCAAGTTCAATCGCGAAATTGGACGTTGGAAGGGGCAGAAGTTCCACGTGCAGACCGGCGAGCCGCTAGACGACCGCCCCTACGAAGAGCACATAAAAGAGAATATGCCGTCTCAGGAAGACAAAAAATTGCTGCTGGAAATTATCGCGAACGAAAAAAAGTGGATTGCCGAGAAGGTGGGGGCTCGAGATCCACTGTCGTCCATCGGCGAAGTTCGTAAGTCGGCGATTAATCTGTAGGCGGGATGTATTCAACGTATAGGGAGAAAGCATGGCAGCTGCTTTAGTCGAGTCAACTTTGGCACGGCTCACGGTCGACACGATTTCGCCGGTCGCACGGATCGTGTTGCGCCATGCCCCGCTCAATGTGATCGACACTCCCATGATGGAGGAACTGGCGCAGACGTTGGCCGACATCGAAAACCGTTCCGATATTTCGGTCATCGTCCTGAGTGGTGGAGGCAAAGCATTCTCCGCCGGAGTAGATGTAGCCGCCCACACCGCTGACAAAGTTGAGGCCATGTTAGGCAAGTTTCATGCCGTGATCAGGGGACTCGTCGCAAGCAAAAAAATTACGATCGCGGCAGTGCAGGGAAGCTGTCTGGGTGGGGGCGCGGAATTAGCGATGATGTGCGACATCGCATATACGACCGCATCGGCACGTTGGGGATTTCCCGAGATCAAGCTTGGATGTTATCCCCCGGTGGCATGCTCCGCTCTGGCCGCGCTGGTTGGGCAGAAGCGTGCCGCCGAATTGATCCTGACCGGGCGAACGATCAGTGGCGCGGAGGCTGCGGCCATGGGACTTGCAAACCATTCTGTCAGCGACGACGAATTAACGACGGCCATCGACCGCGCGGTGGAGGAGTTCTGCAAGTTAAGTCCAGCTGCCCTGGCCGTTACGAAGAAATCTCTTTATGCCTGGGACGCAATGCACTTCGACAAAGGGCTGGCTCGCGCAGAGAAGATTTACCTGGACGAGTTGATGAAGACGAACGACGCGCATGAAGGCGTTCGCGCCTTCATGGAAAAGCGGCAGCCGCGCTGGACGGGAAAGTAACCACATATTAAGGGATGGATTACGAAATCACGCCCGAGGAAGTAAGAGACAAACTCGATCGCGGAGAGAATTTCACGCTGCTGGATGTCCGTGAACCCTGGGAGTTTCAGTCGGCGAGCATGGATGGAGCGAAATTGATTCCGATGGGGGAGATCCCGTCGCGTGCCCATCAGGAGTTGGATCCTGAAGATCACATTGTGGTGGTCTGCCATCATGGCGTGCGCTCGATGAACGTGACCGCATGGCTGCGGCAGCAAGGATTCGAAAAAGCACAATCCATGAGTGGCGGAATCGATGCCTGGTCGCGGCGAGTGAATGCAAAAGTTCCGCTGTACTAAACCCGCCGGCTCCTGGCTTTTCGCTACTAGCCAAAGTACGGAGTGCGCGGGTTTTCGCTGGAAGTCAGCAACTGGAAGCCGAGCCTGCAATGAAGAAAGAACTCGTCGAACTGAAGGTCAATGGGCGCACCCACGAACTGGCGATCGAGCCCAGTGCGTTGCTGCTGGATGTCTTGCGTCAGGATTTAGGGCTGACTGGCTCGAAGCGAGGTTGCGATGAATCGTCGTGCGGCGCTTGTACGGTGCTCGTCGACGGCGTAGCCATGATGTCCTGCACGCTGCTGGCCGCGAGTTGTGAAGAGCTGGAAATCACCACCATCGAGGGCGTAAGTCAAAACGGTAGCTTGGCGGCCATTCAAAAGGCCTATGGCGACTGGGGCGGCGCGCAGTGTGGCTATTGCACTCCCGGATTTATTATGACGGTGAAGTCGCTGATGGCGGAGAATCCGGATCCGTCGGAAGCCGAGGTTCGTGCGGCGCTGAGCAGCAATCTCTGCCGCTGCACCGGCTACAGCCAGATGTATCAGGCAATTCGTTCGGCGATTGCGGTCGAACAGCAGGGAACGAGTGGCAGTTGACGAGATGCCGCCAGAGCGGACTCCTCGCTTCGCTCGGACTGACAAGGGAGTTTCTTGAGATCGCACAACGCTCATGAGTGACTTCAGCATCATCGGCAAGCCTACCGCCATGGTCGACGCGGCGGAAAAAACTACGGGCGGGGGCAAATATACCGACGACCTCAGCGTGCCTGGAATGCTGACCGGAAAAATTCTGCATTCGCCATATCCTCATGCGCGCATCAAGCGCATCGATACGACTCGCGCCGAGGCTTTGGAAGGTGTGATTGCGGTTGCGACCGGTAAGGATGCTCCCAACCCTTACGGTATTCTTCCCGTCGGTCACGATGAGCACGCGCTTGCGCTCGATAAGGTCCGCTATGTTGGCGACAACGTGGCGTGCGTGGTCGCGGTGTCCGAGGCTATCGCCGAGAAGGCATTGGAGCTCATCGATGTCGAGTACGAAGTTCTACCGGCATATTTCGATCCAGAAGAGTCGATGAAAGCCGAGACCGATCTCATCCACGACAACAAGCCCGCGAACTTGGAAAAAGACTACCACCACGTATTCGGCGATCCGGACAAAGGATTCGCCGAAGCGGATCACGTGGAGGAAGCTCGGTTCATCGCGAATGAAGTGACACATGCTGCAATGGAGCCGCATTCCACTCTGGCTTCGTTCGAACTCGATCCGCATAGCGGCAAGCTAGGGCGGTTAACGGTGTGGTCGTCCACGCAGGTGCCTTACTATCTGCAGCACAAGCTCTCCCTGGTTTTGGAAATGCCGATGTCGCAGATCCGGGTGATCAAACCATTGGTGGGGGGCGGATTCGGAGGCAAGAGCGAAGTCATTCCGCTGGAGATCATTGCCGCGGTAGCGGCCCGCAAGGCGAAAGCTCCGGTGAAGATCACCTATACGCGCGAGGAAGTTTTCTGGGCGCATCGCGGACGTCCCCGAACCATCATCGATCTGAAAACAGGAATCAGGAATGATGGACGAATTACCTCGGTGAAGGCCCGCGTAGTACAGGATGGCGGCGCCTATTGCTCATACGGCGTGGTTACCATTCTTTACTCCGGCGCACTGTTGGGAGCGCTGTATGACATTCCGAATATCCAATATGACGGTTACCGGGTGCTCACGAACAAACCGGCGTGCGGCGCGATGCGCGGCCACGGCACCGTCAATGTGCGCTTCGCTTTCGAATCGCAGCTGGACGAACTTGCGGCAAAGATCGGGATGGATCCAGCCGAGATTCGGCAGCGCAATTTATTGAGGCCGCCGTGCATTACTGTGAACGGGCTGCGTGTTCAGAGCTACGGACTGCCGGAGTGCATTGAGAAGACGGTCGAGCGCTCAGGGTGGAAGCAGCGCAAGGGCCAACTACCCAAGGGGCGCGGCCTTGGCATCGCCTGCAGTCATTATGTGAGTGGGGCGGCGAATTCGATTATCCGGTCTGATATGCCGCACTCAACTGTGAACATCAAGATTGACCGCGACGGCGGTGTCGTCGTATACACCGGCGCGTCCGAGATTGGCCAGGGCTCGGACACGATGACGGCGCAGGTGGCCGCAGAAGTGTTGGGATGTTCGCTTACGCGTGTGCGCATTATTGCAGCCGACACGGACCTCACTCCGATCGATATCGGATCTTATTCCAGCCGCGTCACTTTTATGGCGGGCAACGCAACCATGCGGGCGGCGGAAGAGGTAAAGAAGCGAATTGCCGCCGCGGCCGCCAGAAAAATGAACTGCGGCGCCGAAGATCTAATTTTTCGTGACGATGTTGTCTTCAAGAAGGGAAGTATTCGGCCCGCAGTGAAAAAGGGTCGGGCTGAGGAAGTGGAAGTGACTGAAGCTGGCGCGTCGGTTAGCGGCCGCGTAGAGGGGCAGATTCTCCGTGGCTCATTGCAACAAAAACGAAAAGAAGAAAACCCGAAAGAATGGATGACATTCGAAGAAGCAGTGGTCGCCGCCATTGATTTTCACGGCGCGCTGACCGGGACTGGTTCATATGCTCCTCCGCAGGAGGCGCGTGGCGGAAGACATAAGGGCGGAGGCGTTGGGCCATCCCCTGCATATTCATATTCCGCGCAGGTTGCTGAAGTGAGCGTGGACGAAGATACCGGCGAGGTGACTGTCCACAAAGTTTGGGCGGCCCACGATTGCGGTCGCGCTCTGAATCCGGTGTCGGTGGAAGGGCAGATCATTGGTTCGGTGTGGATGGGCATGGGCCAGGCACTTACAGAAGAAATGGTATGGAAGGATGGCATGTTGATGAATGCCGGAATGCTGGAATACCGCAGTCCGTCATCGGTCGAGTCGCCGGAGGTCGAGCCCATCATCGTGGAGAGCATCGATCCGGAAGGCCCCTTTGGCGCTAAGGAATGCAGTGAGGGATCGCTGGCGGCAACCATCCCGGCGATTTCGAATGCGATTTACGATGCCGTCGGGGTGCGGCTGCATGAGTCTCCGTTTACCCCGGAGCGTGTGTTGGCGGCTCTGCGCGCAAAGAAAAATGCGAAAAGTCTGAACATGACGGCAGGCGTGGATCCCACTTCCCCTGCGCGGTTTCGGGAGCATGGCGGATCGCTATGTTTCAAAGACAAAGGACCGGAGCGGCATAGGCGTGACCCCGCGCGCCGCGAAGGGCCGGCCATGGCCGGAGGTGCGGATTGAGCCTTCCGCAATTTAAGCTGCTCCGGCCGCGTGCAGTGGAAGAAGCAGTTGCGTTGCTGGGCGAACACGCGGGAAACATTCGCGTGCTGGCGGGCGGAACCGATCTGATCCCTTCGATGCGGCAGAAGCTTTTTGAGCCGGAATTTGTGCTTGATCTTCGCGCTCTGCGCGAATTAGGCGGCATACACACGCGAGAGAATGGCGCGGTGGAAATAGGCGCGCTTACGCCACTCCGGACAATCGAGAGATCCGAATTATTACGCCAGCACTATCCTGTGCTCACAGAGGCGGCCGCTACCGTGGCCTCGCCAGTTCTGCGGAACATGGGTACGATCGGCGGGAACATCTGTCTGGATACGCGTTGCCTGTGGTATAACCAATCGCTCACTTGGCGCAAAGGATGCGGTTTCTGCATCAAGAAAGATGGTGATCTCTGCCATGTCGCCCCGGGTGGAACCAAATGCTGGGCGGCATTTTCCGGAGATACTCCGCCAGCCTTGCTTTGTTTGAATGCGGAGATTGAGATCACCGGTCCTAACGGCGCGCGGCGCGTTCCTTTGAGTGACTTCTACACTGGTGACGGAGTGCATTATCGAAATCTGCAAAATAACGAACTGGTCACGCGAGTATTGCTGCCAGCGGAATCAGCAGACTATCGCGGCGTCTATCGCAAGCTGCGGGTTCGCGGATCGATCGACTATCCGCTGGCGGGTGTTGCGGTCGCAATGAGGTGTTCGAATGGAAAGGTGGCCGACGCGCGCGTCGCGATTACCGCCGTAAACCCCGCCCCTTTTCTGGTGCTGCGCGCGGGAGAAATGCTGATCGGCAAAACCGTCGATGAGATATTGGCTGGGGCGGTTGGCGATCTGGCTGCGCGTACGGCAAAACCTCTAACGACTTCGGCTTTGACTCCTGAGTATCGGAAAGAAATGATCCGGGTGTTCACAAAGCGAGCCGTGCTAGCGGCGATGAACAACTGAGTTCAGTTCAATGATTACTGACTGCCACATCCACATACAGCCAATAGAAATGTTCAAGCCGCACGCGCTGGAGTTGATGAAAAAGAAGCGCCCTAACTTTGAGCAAATCGTTGAATTCTGCCGCTCCCCCAAGGCATTTCTGTTGTATCTGGACGCCTGTGGAATTGACCGTGCAGTGCTCATCAACTACGTCGCGCCCGAAGTAATCGGCTTTACCAACGGGGTCAATCAATTCATTGCGGACTACGTAAAAGAGGATCCCAAGCGGCTGCTTTCCTGCGGCAGCCTGCATCCCCGCCACACCACCAACGTTCTTGCGGACATGGAGCAGATCTTGCGGCTGGGGATTCGAATGATCAAGATTCATCCCCCGCACCAGCTTCTGTTCCCCAACGATTACCTGAACGGATTGAAGGAGTTGGAAATTATTTACCGAGCCGCGGAGGCCAATGGCGTGCCTGTGATGTTCCACACAGGTACATCAATTTTTCCCGGAGCGCGCAACAAATATGGCGATCCCATGTATGTAGATGACGTCGCCGTCGACTTTCCCAAGCTGAAAATCCTGTTGGCTCACGGTGGCCGTCCGCTTTGGATGCAGACCGCATTTTTCCTCGTGCGGCGGCATCCCAATGTCTATCTGGATATCAGCGGCATCCCACCGAAGACGCTGCTCAAGTATTTTCCGCGCCTCGAGGAGATCGCACATAAGACTCTGTTCGGCACAGACTGGCCCGGCCCCGGTGTTCCGGATATCAAAAAGAATCTCGAGGAGTTTCAGGCGCTCCCGCTGGCCCAAAGCCTGCAGAAGCAAATTCTAAGTAAGACCGCCAAAACCATTTGGCCGGAATGAAATCGGTTAGTTCGGCAGCTGGTTTTGTGGGCGTGTAGAATAATTTTGCGTAGCCCTCCCGGCTGCAGTGGCCGCAACGCAGTTGTTCGAATGATCGAGACACTATGTCCAGTTTGACGAGCACTCCAGGCGCTAAAGGACTCGAGGGCGTAGTCGCCACGACCTCCGCTATTTGCTATATCGATGGTGACCGCGGTGTCCTCGCTTATCGCGGCATCGACATTCACGAACTGGCCGAGCATTCAAGTTTCGAGGAAACTTGCTACCTGCTCTGGTTTGGCCGGCTTCCGAGTCGCACCGAGTTGAAAGAGATTGAGAGCCGACTGGCACAGGAGCGCCAACTTGATCCGGCGATCCTCCAGTTTCTGCGAAATGCGCCCCGCACCGCGTTGCCCATGGATGTGCTGCGCACTGCCGTCTCGGCGCTGGCGTTTTATGATGTCGACGACAAGAAGAACGATCACGATGCCAATGTTCGAAAAGCCATCCGGCTCACTTCGCAGACTGCGATGATCGTGGCGGCATATGACCGTATTCGTAAAGGCAAGCCAGTTGTCCAGGCGGACCGATCGCTCTCCCACGCCGCTAATTTTCTCTTGCAATTGAACGGAACCAACCCTTCAAAGACAGCAGAACGTGCTCTGGACATTGCGCTGATACTGCACGCCGACCATGAGCTGAATGCTTCCACGTTCGCGGCTCGGGTAACCGCAGCCACCTTGTCTGATATGCATTCCGCCATCACCTCCGCAATCGGCGCCTTGAAGGGACCACTGCACGGGGGCGCCAACGAGGCCGTTTTCCGTATCCTCGAATCCATCGAACGCGAGAAGGCCGACCCGGTCGACTATGTGCGCAAAATGCTGGGGGAGAAGAAAAAAGTACCGGGCTTCGGCCATCGCGTGTATCACACAGAAGATCCGCGAGCCACGCACTTGCGCGGCATGTCTCGCGACTTGGGGCAGGCCAGCGGGCAGCCGCAATGGTATGACATGTCAGAGAAGATCGAGCGGTTCGTAAAGTCGGAAAAAAAGCTGAATGCCAATGTCGACTTTTATTCCGCTTCCACCTATCACACGCTGGGGATCGATGAGGATCTTTTCACCCCCATATTCGCAGTGTCCCGCATCAGCGGATGGACCGCGCACGTGATTGAGCAACTCGACGATAACCGCCTGATTCGCCCGCGGGCCGACTATATTGGTCCGGAATATCCTACCCACTACGTCCCGATCGAAAAGCGCTGATTCAATCGATACAAGACTGAATTGCCATCCTCGAAGGATGATTCATTGTCAGCCGATTGGCTTAAGCGCTCAAAGTGAAGTGTCCGAGCGAAAGCAGATAGAATAAAGATCATGCGCCGCATCTACCTCGATAACAACGCCACCACGCCGGTTCTTCCGGAGGTGCTCGAAGCGATGCGGCCTTATTTCGGCGAACATTTTGGCAATGCTTCTTCGATCCACCACCACGGCCAGGAAACCCGGGTTGCTGTGGAGCGAGCTCGGGATTCGGTCGCTTCGCTGTTGGGCTGCCGGCCGGCGGAAATTGTATTTACCAGCGGCGGAACCGAGGGTGACAATTTAGCCATCGCTGGCTTGACCACTCCGGGCGATCACATCATCACGTCATGCATTGAGCACGATGCGGTGCTGCATGCCTGCAAACATCTAGAGAAGATGGGGTGTGACGTCACTTACATTCCGGTGGATGGACGCGGCCTGGTCGACCCGGCTGATGTGCGGCGTGCATTGCGCACCAATACGAAGCTGATCTCGATCATGATGGCCAACAACGAGACCGGCGTCCTGCAGCCGGCCGAGGAGTTGGGAAAAATTGCCGAGGAAGCCGATGTCTATTTTCACATCGATGCGGTGCAGGCTGCTGCCAAGGTCCCGATTGACGTAAAGCGAATTGGTTGCGACTTACTCTCGATTTCTGGCCACAAGATACACGCTCCTCAGGGGGTGGGCGCGCTCTACGTTCGCAAGGGAACTCATTTGCAGCCGCTCTTCTATGGTGGTCGGCACGAGCGCTCGCGCCGCGCCGGAACGGAAAATGTTCCTGGGATCGTTGCTCTGGGTAAGGCTGCGGAGCTGGCGATGCAGGGCTTCGAGCGCGCTGACGATCAGAAAATGTCCGCCCTGCGCGACCGCCTGCAGCAGGGGATTCTCATGCAAGCGGAATCGGCGGGCGTGAATGGCGAAGGCGCCCCGCGCGTCCCGAATACGACCAATATTTACTTTGACCATATCGATGGCGAGGCGATGGTCATATCGCTCGATCTTAAAGGTCTCGCGGTTTCCACCGGCGCTGCATGTTCCTCAGGCGCGATAGAGCCCTCGCATGTGCTCATTGCCATGGGCTTACCGGCCGCGAGAGCCCGTTCCAGCATTCGCTTTAGCCTGGGCAAGCAGAACACCGAAGAGGACGTCGAATTTGCGCTGGCCTTGGTGCGAGAGGCCGTCTCGCGATTGCGGGAATTGTCGCCAACATCCGGGAAGCCGGCAGTGTTTTAGTATGTCAACTTCCAAGACCATCGCGGTAGCTATGTCGGGCGGTGTGGACTCCTCAACCGTTGCGGCGATGTTGCGTGCGGAGGGAAACAACGTTGTCGGCCTGACCATGCAGTTGTGGAATCAGCGTCGCCTGGCCGGCCACGAGGGCATGCCGGAGGCCGTGACCGGGCGCTGTTGTTCGCTCGACGATGTTTATGATGCGCGCCGCGTCGCCCAGCATATCGGCATTCCTTATTATGTCGTCAATCATGAGGAGCGCTTTGAGCGCGATGTCATTCGTCCGTTCGTTGCGGAGTATCTCTCGGGCCGCACGCCCATCCCCTGCAGCCTCTGCAACAATCATTTGAAGTTTGATCAATTGCTCGTGGTCGCGCAGCAGATTGGCGCCGAATGCGTTGCCACCGGTCACTACGCACGGGTCGAACACGATAGTGTCTCTGGAAGGTGGCTGCTCAAGCGTCCCGCCGATCGCAGCAAGGACCAAACGTATTTCCTCTTCGGACTAACGCAGGAGCAGCTGAGCCGCACGCTGTTTCCTCTTGGCGGCATGACGAAGCCCGAAGTCCGCGAACTTGCGCGGAGGCATGGTTTAGCCCTGGCGGAGAAGCCCGATTCGCAGGAGATTTGCTTTGTTCCCGGCGGCGATTACAAGCGATTTATCGATGCCTATCTCGCCGAGCATGGCGAGTCATTGCCGGATACCGCGGGTGAATTGGTTACTGCCGACGGAGATGTGATCGGCGAGCACCGCGGCATTCATAATTTCACTATCGGCCAGCGCAAGGGTCTGGGTGTAGCCACGGGCTCACCGCTCTACGTGATCCAGATCAACGGAGCCGATAAGCAAGTAGTCGTGGGCGGCGACGAACATCTTTATTCTCAAACCCTGCGCGGACGGCGAGTTAATCTCATCTCCCTCGAAGACCTTCGCGAGCCAATGCGCGTCGCGGTGAAAATTCGTCATCGTCATGAGGCTGCTCCGGCGGTGCTGGGAAAGACTGCATCCGACGAAATTCTTGTGACGTTCGATCAGCCGCAGCGCGCCATCACTCCAGGTCAAGCCGCGGTTTTTTATGACGACGATCTCGTGGTTGGCGGAGCATGGATCGTCTAGCTGGCGCAAAATAGTTCGCTGCGTGGCCTATTACAGGACTGTTAGCGACGTTACAGCACTCCGCCAGTCTTTACCGCCAGAATGTTCAGCGCCATCTCCAGTTTTGTAATGGCAGCGCCGACTTCCGGGTGTTTTCCAATCTTTTCTTGCAAGGCCTTTAAGATCTGGTGAGCACTGACAATATGCGCTGCCGCCTGGGTCGGATCTTGCTCGCGATTATGTTCGCTCTGTGGTTCCATGGCCACTCGCCCCCGTACGCTTCAGATTCTATACGGCATCCCTTATTTATTTTGTTTGCATATCTGATGCAAAGAATCCAGAAAGCATAAGCCAGACGCCTTTAATCTCTGCTCTAACCTCGCGGTGCAATCACAATCCCCGCATGCCCATGGTTCTTCCCCATTTTCGTCGCGGCACTTGCGACGGTCATGCGCATCCTGTACCCGTCTCAGTTGAAAGTATTGTTCCCAGTAAGGGCGTTCCTCCTGAAGCGGAGTGGGGCAATAGCAGACTTCTACCCAGCGCACCGTCCCATCGGCGCAGAGCCTTGCATCTTGCATATTGCGAAGGTATTCGCCTTCCGCGACGGAGCCCCGGCCAAGAGTCTCGCGTTCAATGGCTTGAAGCAGATTGCTTTCAGAACCGGGCTTAACCTGAGCTCGCACTAAGTAGCGCATGGAAGGAAAGTGAAGCCGACCTTACGAACGGCAAACGGAAACTGTTATGAGGCAAGAGCCTTACTTAGATAAACAGCCCCATCATCAGATAAACATCTCGTCCTGAGGAACGGCGCGCCGTCCTCCCCGGCTGCCACCGTTTTTCCGGACGCGATTGCCCAACAGAAATTCGACTCCCGCAGTTACGCCCCGGAAAATTCCGGACACCTGCCGAACCGGCGAAACCACCGTTTTTGTAACGAGCTCGGAGGTGTGCTCCACGCGATCGAATGTGCGACTGATCATCTCGTCGGCGCGAATCACCTGCAAACGGGCACGATCCATAACATCGTTCACCGTCGCATCCACCCGCTGCACCTCGGACTTCACAGAGGAAGTAGTTTCGACCAGATTATCGACTGCACTTTTGATTTTCGGCTGCAATTCAACCACAGTGTCAACAATCTCGACGACCTTCGGCCGTAGTTCCACCGCGGTGTCAAGGATCTGTCCAACCTTCGGCCGCAGCTCGGTCAACATGGAATTCGCGGAATCGATCGTCGGAAGAGCCTTACTCGATACCTCCTCAACGACGGTCTCCAATTTGGCTGTGGTCTTGCGAATTGCCAGATACAACGCCACAAGAATCAGGGCCTGCAGAACAACGGCCGCCGCAGTTACGGCGATAAAAACTGGAACGAGATTTTCCATCATAAGAAAACTCCTGCGACCGACGACCAGCGCACCGCCGAACTACACACCCTTCGGCGGCGCAGGCTCAGTAGTCGCTTCTTGATAAGCTTGCCGTCCCGCTTCGTACGCGGCGCGAAACTGATCTTTTTGCTGGTTGACAGCGCTCTTTCCCTTATCAACCCAGCCGGCTGCCTGCTCTTTTGCTTCGCGAGCACGGTTGCGCACAAAATCACTTCCTTGCTCCGCTCGAGCGCGCAATTCCTCACGCATCTCGTGTCCAGCGCGGGGGGCATAAAGGATTCCCACCAAAGCGCCCAAACCGAGACCCGCCAGGAACCACACAAAACTGCTGCTATCGCTATCCGACATAAACGCTCCTTCGAAAATGAGTGCTTGAATACTGAACTAATCGGATGGTAGCACCGGCATTCCGTAAATACAATTACGGTGGCACCCTAGACGCGCATCTGAGAGACTTCAAAGGAAAGCGGATTTCAGCTTACTTTTGGGTGGGATTGTTCGGCGCCTGTGCTGGCGAGGCAGGTTGAGCCTTGGCAGGAGCAGACCTCTCTCCTTGCAAGACGGAGCGTGGCCCCGAATGTTTGATGGCATTTACGGAGAGCGTAATCGAAGTCAACATGAATATAACAGCAGAAATCGTTGTGGCTTTTGAGAGAGCAGTCGCGGCTCCACGGGGTCCAAATGCCGCTTGGCTGCCCTGGCCGCCAAACGCCGCCGAAATGTCGCCAGCCTTACCACTCTGCAAAAGAACAACGATGATCAGAAAAAGGCAGACAATGACATGGATGATTGTGACAAGAATAATCATGAACTTGCGTTGATCCTTTAACCTAATCCGAATAGTTTCGGGCGACCGCCCCGCGAAAGAGAAAGCGGCTTGAATCTTCTCTCTCAATCCTGACACAACAGCTTGACATTTGCCCCTTCCATCGTCAAGCCAGCGAGTGAAATGCCTGGAGTCGTGACACGCTTAGAGGCCGCTCAAAATCTCGTTGTCGGTCCGGTGATCCTGGCTGATTTAAGCATCAGGGGTTAGGTACATGACTGGTGCGGAAGGGGGGATTTGAACCCCCACGCCTTTCGGCGCCACCCCCTCAAGATGGTGTGTCTGCCAGTTCCACCACTTCCGCACTTTGTAAACTACCTGTAGTCAATATCTTAGCGAGTTCATCGGATGAGGGCATTTCCCGCTGCACCGGATTTTGCACCGACTCCGCGCACGCGATGCGCTCTTCCGGTCGCAAGTCCGCCAGCCGCGAAAAAGCTTGTCAACCGCAGCCGCGCGTGGGTGCACATAGCGCATCGTCGTCTTAATGTTATCGTGTCCCGCGACATACTGCAACGTAAAGGATCCGTGGGTGATGTCAAGCCGCTTGTGTAAATAGGTTGAGGGTGCGGGTTTTCCACTCCAGGTTAAATCTCTGGAAGATGGAGTAGATGATGCGGTCCACGCTGGCCACATTGACAAAGCAGACCATGGGCCGGGTTCTTCGTCGCACTTCCACGAAGCAGCGCTCGATCACGTTGGTCGTGCGTACCTTCTTCCACAAGTGCCGGGGCAAGGAAAAGAACGAGAACAGCTCCGGCAGGTCGCGCTCCAGACGCCGCAGCATGGGGCCGTACTCCCGCCGCCAGCGCGCCCGGAAGCGGCGAAAGGCGGCTTGCGCCTGGGCCCGGCTGTGGGCCCGATAAATAGCCTGCTCTCCCCGCTTCACTTCGTCGTAATCGCGCTCGCGCACGTGCTCTAGAATGTTGCGCATCTTGTGCACCCAGCAGCGCTGATGCGCCACCCGCGGATAAACACAGAGTCGGGTAAAGAGTAAAGAGGCGAAGGCGGCCATTGGCGTCATTGGGGGTTGACGTCCTCTTAGCTTCTCGTCAGAATGTGCATCCTAGGGTTTCGTGCGGCCGTGGCGACGAGGGTGTTCTCCTCCATCTCGGGTCCTTCCGGGTACGTGCTGGTGCCCCTCCGAGAAGCCGCGGACTTCATCCTTTACCGCGGCCGACAGCACGGCGACCCATCGCCGATTTTGGCAGTGGCACCGGCCACAAAACATCCGTCACCTCAGAGTCTCAGGCGGCTTGAGCACGAATACTCGCTCGCCTCCGAACTCGATCCCGCTTGGGCAGCCAAGCCGCTGGCGGTCACTCGTCACGAAGGGCAGACGATCCTCGTACTCACGGACCCTGGCGGTGAACCCTTGGATCTGGTTCTTAAGCGGGACCAGGGACAACCGCTCGACCTGACTCGCTTCCTGCGCATTGCCATCGGCCTGACGAAGGTACTTGGCCAAGTCCACCGGCGTGGTCTAATACACAAAGACGTCAAGCCTGCGAATGTGCTGGTCGACCATGCCGGCAAGGTATGGCTCACCGGCTTCGGGATTGCATCCCAAGTGCCGCGCGAGCGCCAAGCTCCTGTACCGCCCGAGATTATTGCTGGCACGCTCGCCTATATGGCGCCTGAACAGACCGGCCGCATGAATCGCTCGACGGCTGCTCGCAGCGATCTCTACTCGGTGGGCGTAACGTTGTACCAGATGCTCACCGGCCATCTGCCGTTTGACGCGGCCGACCCGCTGGGGTGGGTCCACTGTCACATTGCACGTCAGCCGACACCGCCCCGTAATCGTGCCGCAGTCCCCGACCCGCTGTCTGCCATCGTCATGAAGCTCCTTGCCAAGAACCCCGAAGAGCGCTACCAGACTGCCTGCGGCCTGGAAACTGATCTTCGACTGTGCCTGGAGGAATGGCAGTTGCATGGTCGCATCGATACATTCACGCTGGGCGCGCACGACTGTTCAGACCGATTGCTGATCCCTGAGAAGCTGTACGGGCGGGAACGGGAGATCGATGCTCTGCTTGCGGCCTTCGACCGGGTGACTCAGGGTACGCCTGAGCTTGTGCTCGTATCTGGTTATTCCGGCGTTGGCAAATCCTCGGTGGTGAACGAGCTGCACAAGGCGATTGTTCCGGTTCGCGGCCTCTTCGCATCCGGCAAATTCGACCAGTACAGGCGGGACGTCCCATATGCCACCCTGGCACAGGCCTTCCTAAGTCTGATCCGTCAGATCCTCGTCGAGAGCGAAGCGGAGGTGGAACAGTGGCGGACCGTCCTGGCGGACGCCGTGGGTCCCAGTGGCCAGCTGATCGTTGACCTCATCCCAGAGTTGGAATTCATCATTGGCAAACAGCAGTCCGTTCCGGACCTGCCGCCGCAAGACGCGCAGAACCGTTTCCAGTTGGTGTTCCGGCGTTTCCTCAGCGCGTTCGCCCGACCGGAGCACCCGCTTGCGTTGTTCCTCGACGACTTGCAATGGCTGGACGCGGCGACCCTGGAAATGCTGGAGAATCTGATCACCGACCCCGACGTGCACAACCTGATGCTGGTCGGAGCCTATCGTGACAACGAGGTCAGTCCGTCTCACCCGCTCACGCGCACGCTGGAGGCAATCCGCAAGGTCACACCGAGGGTGCAGGAGATCGTGCTGGCGCCTCTCGCGCTCGACGATGTCCTCGCGCTCGTCGCCGATGCACTTCACTGCGAACGGGATGCTGCCCATGCTCTGACGCAGCTGGTGCACGAAAAGACCGGCGGCAACCCTTTCTTCGCGATCCAGTTCCTCACCGCGCTGGCCGAGGAAGGGTTGCTCAGGTTCGACCCGGATGCGGCAGCCTGGATCTGGGACTTGGATCGGATTCGCGCGAAGGGCTACACCGACAACGTGGTGGATCTCATGGTGTGGAAGCTAAGGCGATTGTCGAACACGACACAGAACGCACTCAGCCAACTCGCCTGTCTCGGGAACGTGGTCGAGATCGCCACACTGAGTCTGGTCTTCGGGGAATCAGAAGAGGAAATCCACACGTCGCTCCTGGAGGCCGCCCGCACTGGGTTGATCCTTCGCCTGGAGGACTCGTATGCGTTCCTCCACGACCGTATTCAGGAGGCGGCGTATGCGCTCATCCCCGAAGGCGAGCGCGCGGGGGCACATCTTCGAATTGGCCGCGTGCTGCTGGCGAGCATGACGGCTGACGGCCTGGCCGAACATCTGTTCGATGTCGCGAACCAACTCAATCGCGGCGCCACGCTGCTGATTGATCGCGACGAGAAAGTGCGGGTGGCAACGATCGACTTACGCGCTGGACGAAAGGCCAAGGCGTCCGCTGCATATGCGTCTGCGCGCGAGTACTTCTCGGCCGGCATGGCGCTGTTGGACGAAAGAGGCTGGGGCAGCCAGCACGAGTTAACGTTTGCCTTGTGGCTCGAACTCGCGGAGTGTGAGTTTCTGAGTGGCAACTTCGAAAATGCCGAGCGACTGATTGGGGAGTTGCTACAACGTGCAGTGTCGAACGTCAAGTACGCGGACGCCTCCTGCCTGAAAATCCATTTGCATTTATTGAAGCGAATTCCCGCAAGCCGTCGACAGCGCACTCACGTGCCTGAGCCGGTTCGGCATTGACATTCCAGCGTGCCCGACCTGGGAGCAGGTACAGGCGGAATTCGAGACGGTCTGGCAAACTCTCGATGGGCGCCCCATTGAGAGCTTGATCGATCTGCCCCTGATGACCGATCCGGAACTACAGGCTGCCATGCAGGTGTTCTCCCTCCTTACATCCCCCGCTTACCTTACCGACTTCTGTTTGTATTGCTTGCAACTGTGCCGCATGGTGAAGCTCAGCCTACAGCATGGAACGAGCGGCGCTTCCGCGGTCGCCTTTGGGTTTTGGGGCCATGTGCTCAGCCGGGTCTTTCGCCGCTACGATGAAGGGTATCGTTTCGCCAAGCTTGCCTGCGACCTGGTCGAACAGCACGGCTTCATCGGAAGTCAGGCGAGGGCTTATCTCTCTATGGCAACGGTTGCCATCTGGACGCAGCCCATCACGACCGCTATCGATTTCAGTCGGATGGCCTTTCATGCGGTTTCGCCAATTGGCGAAGTTCGCCAATCATCTATATCGTCAAGTGCCTTAATTTTAATGGATTACAACTGGCACGGGGATTGCCACTACAAGGGGCGTATGTAAAAGCACCCATACGGGAAGGAAGTCTGAGGGGAGAAAGAGGATGGATGTTAAAGATCACGAGGGCGACGAATGGAAAGGTGGTCTTTAAGTTGAGCGGTCGAATGGACGCAGAAAACGTAGGCGAGTTGGAAAAGCTGTTTAGTGCAGAAGCGAGCGGTCGCCGCATCGTCTTGGACTTGGGAGACCTAACACTGGTGGATCAAGACGTTGTCAATTTTCTTAGGAATTGCGAAGCGGACGGCATCGAGCTCAAGAATTGCCCAGCATATATCCGCGAGTGGATCGCGGGAGGACGGGACGTCGACGAAGAAAACTAGTGGAGGGTGAGGACATGAATAGCCAAAACGTAGCAGTTTCGGATAAGCATCACGTGACAGCTTTCCGCTATGCCTATCATGACGATCCATCGTTGGGGCATGGGTCACCACATTTGAGTACCGGGCTACACTCAGCATTCTTGACGCCTTGCCGGTTCACCGATGACCGCGAATGCGAGCGCGAGGGATTTGAAGGTATCGTGGGATCGAGCGCAGCGCTCATGGAAGTGCTGGATCTGGTTGGCACGGTCGCGCCCACGGATTCCACGGTCCTGATTGAAGGTGAGACAGGAACCGGCAAAGAACTCATTGCGGGAGCCATCCATGCCCACAGCAAACGGCGGGATCGCCCTTTTGTAAAACTGAACTGTGCTGCAATTCCATTGGGGCTGCTGGAGAGCGAGCTGTTCGGCCACGAAAGGGGAGCTTTTACAGGTGCAGTGGTGCGTAAGATTGGCCGCTTCGAGGCGGCGGATCGCGGCACGCTGTTTCTGGATGAGATCGGCGATATTCCGCTGGAATTGCAGGCGAAGCTGCTACGTGTATTGCAGGAGGGAGAATTCGAGAGACTCGGCAGCAACCAGACCCAGCAGGTGAACGTGCGCGTGGTAGCGGCAACGAATGGGGACCTGTTGAAGCTGGTCTCCGAAAAACGGTTTCGCAGCGATCTTTACTACAGGCTGAATGTGTTTCCGATACCTGTGCCGCCCCTGCGCAATCGCCGGGATGACATCCCCCTGCTGGTAAGGCACTTTGTTAATAAATACGCCGGACGAATGCAAAAGTGCATCGATGAGATACCGGTGGAGGCAATGAATGCACTGTGCGGCCATTCCTGGCCGGGGAATATTCGGGAGTTGCAGAACTTCATCGAGCGCAGAGTCATCTTGACCACTGAGAAGATACTACGTCCTCGTCTCGAAGGATTGAGACAGCCGGCTGAAAATGGTTCTCCGGAAGCCGTCACGCTGGAAGAGGCCCAGCGGGATCATATCCGCAAGACATTGAAACAGACGAAGGGGGTTGTCGCCGGCCCGCACGGTGCTGCTGTTCGCCTGGGGATGAGACGCTCCACTTTATACTTTCACATGCAGAGACTGGGAATCTCGCGCTCCAGACAGAATTCATGGGCCGCGTGAGACAAGCGCGCAACCCTGTCAGCGAATGATTGTTCGTTGCTTTTGTCGAGTTACTTTAGCTTCGCGTACTCACCACCGTCCCAACTGGAATCAGCAACTTGTCGAACGTATATACCGGCTCCGTCGTCCTGCTCTGAATTGGCCGACCCACTCCGCGAATCCGTACCTCAAGGTCAATCGCCACTTTGATCGGCGTGCCTGCCTCAATACTCATCGGCATCATTATGGGTGGGGCGTCCGCGCTTTTTGGCTCCGTCTGCGGCGCGGGCACATCTCGGTTTTGCTTTGTCCCCGCCGGAGGCCGCGGCTTCAGCGTCTGTGCGGAATTTACACCTGTACACATTCCAACCATCAACGCTGTCAGTCCGATTACAGTCGGTCGCATTCAAATGACCCCAGATTTGTGCGCGAAAGAAAAACTGCGATTTGAACCGCAAGGCCAAGTTGCGAATGTACGATGCCGCGCGGCAAGCGAGAGAAGGCGTTTGTTCTAGGAAGCGCCTCCTGCCATCTTTAAAATGGTTTGACGGCAACAATCGAGCCTGCTGGCTACCCACCTGAGGCTTGGAACTTCGTGCAGAGTTCTCGTGGCGCCTCGGTTGTGCCACCAAAAACTTACTGCGACGACCCAGCAGACATTGTTTTGGAATCTACTTCGCAAACGACCCGGCTGGTGAGAGAACCAAGTCTCAACCTTGCTGACACTTCTTCGGCGGTTAAGGGCTTGCTGAAGTAGTAGCCCTGGATTTCCTCGCAGCCAAGTTTCCGCAGGAACGACATTTGGGCTTCGGTCTCCACTCCTTCAGCAATCACTTTGAGACTTAGACTTTTCGCCATGCTGACAATTGCGGTTGTGATCGCCGCATCATCGGAATTCACCGCAACATCGCGAATAAACGACCGGTCAATTTTGAGCTTACTGAAGGGAAATTGTTTCAAGTAGCTGAGACTGGAGTAGCCGGTGCCAAAGTCGTCGATTGCAAGTTTTAATCCCATGCCTTTCAATTCTCGGAGAACGGAAGAGGTCATATCTGCATTCGATAGCAGAAGGCTTTCCGTAACCTCCAGTTCGAGGTATTCGCAGCCGAGGCCGGTCTCGATCAGCACTCTGCTGACGACCTCTCGGAAGCCCGGCTGTCGAAACTGCACCGCGGATACGTTTACTGCAACAGGAGTTGTGCAGAGCCCTTCGTCTTGCCATTTTCGAGCCTGAGAGCAAGCGGTTTTCAGGACCCAAGCACCGATGGGCAGGATCAGGCCGCTGTTTTCAGCAATGCCCATGAATCGATCCGGCCCGATTGTGCCCAACTCGGGATGCTGCCAACGCAGAAGCGCTTCGAAGCCAACCACGGCTCCGGTGGCAATGTCCATCTGAGGTTGATACACCAGAAAGAATTCCTTCTTGTCGAGTGCCGCCCGCAATCCGTGCTCCAGCGTCAATCGCTCCACAACCTCGGCGTTCATCTTCTCTGAAAAAAACTGAAATGTATTGCGTCCACTCTCTTTGGCGGAATACATGGCGGCATCTGCATTCTTAATCAGGGCTTCGCTGTCCGAGCCGTGCTCAGGAAAAATGCTGATTCCCATGCTGCAGCTCATGCTGAACGAACGGCCTTGAATAATCATTTCCGCGATCATCGCGTCCATGATTTTTTCCGCAGCGATCGCCGCGTCCGTCACATCTTTTAAATCGGTCAGCACCACGAGGAATTCGTCGCCACCAACCCGGGCCACTGTGTCTTGCTCGCGGACCTGACTCTTAAGACGATCTGCAACTTTCCGCAACAGAAGATCGCCAAATGAGTGTCCCAGGGAGTCGTTGATCACCTTGAAGCGGTCGAGGTCAAGGAACAAAACCGCAACCTTGTCCTTCCGGCGACGACTTCCCGCCAGCGCCTTACCCAAGCGATCACGGAGGAGAGTCCGGTTGGGCAGTTCCGTAAGAGCATCGTAGTAAGCCAGGAATTGCACCTGGTTTTCGGCCACTTTGCGGTCCGTGATGTCTTCAAGTGTTCCTTCGTGGAGGACGATCTTCCCGTCAGAGTCACGGACGGCTCGCATATTCGCCAAAACCCATTTTTTTGAGCGATCTCGACAGTGAACTTCCACCTCGGCACTGCGCACCACACCCTTCTCTTCCAGTATGCGCCTCAATTCATCGATCTGGCGGGAAGCTACAAAAAGCTCAGAAACCAGGTTTGAGACCTCCGCCATGAGTTGCTCCGGGGAGCCGTAGCCATGGATTTGCGCCAGCGCACGGTTGATGTTTAGAGGACGACCGTCAGGCGTCATCTGAAAAATTCCTACCACAGCATCTTCAAAGATGGCACGGTACTTCTCTTCTGCATGCCGAAGCGCTGTATTGTGCAGCAGCAGCTCCTCGGTTCGCTTCCGCTCCGTGATGTCGCGATTTACAATCACCAGTTTGTCGGTCTGCCCCCTTGCATCTCTCGTCGTACACGCGGTCGATTCCAAAATGCGCCAGGATCCGTCCTTGTGGCGCATTCGGTATTCCACGCGCTCTCCCTGACCACTCAGACGCGCTTTTTCCGCTGCACGCAGCACTCTCGGGCGATCGTCCGGATGAATCTGCTCAATGGATGAAGTGGCCCTTAACTCGTCGGAAGAGTACCCCAGGGCTTTTTGATACGCCGGGCTGTTATAGAGACGGCGGCCATCGCTGTCCACGACGGCTATCATGTCCGCGGCATTTTCGGTCACCAGTTGAAATAGCTGGTCTCTCACAGACAGTTGGTGTCGAATGCGCTGAAGCTGCACGTGCTGATAAAACGCGTATAAGTCGAAAAGTAAAACGAGTCCTGCAATCGTCAACACCCACTGCCGCAGGTCAAACCAATAGACACCCGCGGTTGCTCGATTAAACCAGGGAAGGGTAAATGACACGATCCCCAGGGTCAGAGTTACAGAGACCGCGAAACCGAACATCCACCACGCACGGCCGTCGATCTGCCTCACGTCAACCGGTATCGCTTCGGGTTTGTTCCGGTTGACGGATGGGGTGGGTTGCTGATTCATTGGCTTTCGTATTCGTCTGGCAACTTTGGGAATTCTAGCCGTAGAGGCAACTTAGAAAGAGTTACGAAAGTAAGAGCGTGATCAACAGTTAAGCGGCGAATTCGCCATGACCTTTGGGAGAATACCGTTTAGCGATAGCACCTCAAAGCCAATGATAAGGCTGATTCTGCGCCGCTGCTGTCCATGGCGCGAATTCGTCTGGTTCATCAGCTTAACTGTCGGTAGCAAGTTAAAATGTCCGTTTTTTGTAGCAAGTGAAATGTCCGGTTTCAAAGTTGTGCCCTCGCCGATTGGGTTGGGTTGATTTTGGGGATGGGGTTGCAG
>JBAVZU010000282.1:0-8141 GCA_049588915.1 Candidatus Sulfotelmatobacter sp. | reverse complement strand
GTAATTCATATCAAAGGCAAGCCGGATATCACGATTGACGTAAAGATCACGCGGCACGGTCCCATTATCAGCGACATCATTCCGGGCGAGACCCGGCCAGTGGCGCTGCGCTGGACGCTCTACGATGGCCTCCACATGCCGTTTTTCGATGTCGACACGGCGCACAACTGGGAGGAATTTCGCCGGGCATTTTCGCAACTCGATGCGCCCGGACAGAATGTTGTCTATGCCGACGTCGATGGAAACATCGGTTACCAGGCAACCGGCCACGTTCCGATTCGCGCCGCCGGCGACGGCAGTCTACCTGTGAGCGGCGCAGACGACGCCCACGAGTGGACGGGATATATTCCTTTCGACAAAATGCCCAGTATTTACAATCCTCCGTCCGGAGTGATCGCGACTGCCAATGGGCGCATCACGCCCGATGGTTATCCGTATTCCATCAGCGCCGAGTGGGAGGCGCCGTGGCGGACGGCTCGAATTTATCGTGTGCTCGAATCTGGAAGAAAATTCGCCGCCGCGGACATGCTGGCACTCGAAAACGATGTTCAATCGGAGAACGACTTATTTGCGGCGGAGCGCTTTGTGTATGCCGTTGACCACGCCGCAAAGCCCTCCGCGCGCGCGAAGCAAGCTGCCGACCTCATGCGCAATTGGGATGGCCGCATGCTCGGTTCCGCCACCGCGCCCACGCTCGCAGTACGCTCGGCTCAGGAGTTGACGCGATTGTTGCTCGAACCGCGTCTGGGCGCCGCGCCTGGCGAGCCGATGCAACAAGCGATGACCTTGAACTGGAAGTCCTACGCCTGGGAGATGCAGACGGTGTGGCTGCAGAACGTGATGCTGCACCAACCGAAACGATGGTTGCCGCAACCCTATCCCAACTACGACGAACTGCTGACCGCCGCAGTAGAAGCCGCAGTGAGCAGTCGGGAAGCCCCCAAGGATCTGGCTACGTGGCGCTGGGGCGAGGTAAATGCAGCTGAGATCGAACACCCGATACTAAGCAGAATCCCTATGCTTCGGCGCTGGGCGGCACCGGGAACGAAAGAACAATCGGGCAGCGGCTACACCGTGAAAGCCGTGACCCGGCATCATGGCCCCTCCGAACGCTTCACCGCGAACCTCGGGGATCTCGATCAATCCACCTTGAATACCGTTACCGGCCAGGGCGGAAATTTTCTCAGCCCCTACTACATGGATCAATGGAAAGCCTGGTATGAAGGCTCGACCTTCCGGTTGCCCTATACGCCCCGTGCCGTTGAGAATAGCAGCGGCCATCACCTGGTTCTGCAACCTCTGGTTTTGCAGCCTGAAAAAGCTACGCAACCTGCCAGATAGTGCGGCGCTTGCAAATCAGAAGAAGTCAACGGCCTTCACGTCCGTGATTACGCCGGTGACGATGATAGTGCCGTTCGAAATATAGTCATTGATCAGCAAACTATCGATCGTCGTGTCGTAGACGCGCAGATTTCCGCCTTCGGCCACATATTCGACATACCGGCTGGAAAAGCTCTGCAGCCCAGTAACGTCTCCGTTGTCGGGCGGAATCACTACAGCTCCATTCGTGGTGTTGTAAATGGAGAGACAGCCGCGCACTTCTCCGCTCGGATTGTTGACGTTCCCGATATTCGTGCAGGTGTGAGACCCGACAAAAAGCTGGCCGCCGAGTCCCATATCGATGCGGTCGTGATAGCCATCCGTAATGACGGCGCTGCTCGTGACAGTCATCGAATCGGTGTCCACAATATCAAGGCGACCGCAGGTTGTAGCCCCAGTGGTTTCACCGGCGCAGGCGTTGTTGGCAGGAGGAGAACCGGCTACATAGAGGGTTGAGCCGCTCAGGAACCCGATCGTTGCTCCATCGACCGGAACCGACGCTCCCAGACTTGGCGGCGTGGTCGCCAGATTCAGAACCTGCACGCTGGCCTGTGTCCCCTGACACTCGGCCCCGCAGTTCAGGACATAGGCCGTGCCACCATCAGGGCTGAAGATTGCGTTTACCGGCCGACAGCCTGTGCAGAGAGGGACGATGAACGTGACCGGACTGCCGCTGCTTTGCAGGGCCGGCGAGACCACGGTCACGTTATCGGAATCATTGCTGAAAACTAGAAGTTGGCTTCCGCCCGGATTCGATACCACCGTTTGCGCACTGGGAACGCTGATGGTCGCGGTGATGCCCCCGGAGGTAAGGTTCATCTCGACCACGCCGCCAGGCGGCAATCCAATGAGCGGAGCGGAAGGTACTGCCGCATATCCGACAGCGGACTGCGGCGCAACGATGCTGGTCGTGGGTCCGGGCAGTTGTATGCTGCCCGTCAATGTCTCTTTCGCCGTGCCCACCACATCAACTTTGTTGGAAATCGAATCGACAGCCAACACCGTGTCCCGTTCCGGAGTTGTCACCGTCAGCCCGGGAGCCCCCCCGGTACTCACTTCTCCTCGGCCCAGCGTATCGTCGTAGCCGTTGACGATAATGAGGCCGGCCACCGCTGTGGGACTGGAGGCGCTTTGGGAAGCAAAAACTCGCTCGGTCAACGTGCTGGGAGGCTTGGGTACGTTTACCGACGAACCGCAGGAAACGAAGCTAAAACCGGCAATCACCAGCGCGACCGTGAAAAGCGCGGATCTCTTCAAACGTTAAGCTCCTAACTTCAGCAAAAATATAGATTTACGTGCGAAATAGCGGATTATAGCAGAGCTTTACAGAGAACACTTGCACAGCCTTTCTGAAACCCCGCCCTCCTGCGTCCCTTTGTCAGATGCAAGAATCTCGATGCATCTTGTATCCTCAAAATATGCCGGATGACATTCTTAAGCGGATCAAGCAGTCCCCGGTTTTGTGCGATGGGGCCATGGGGACCCTGCTCTATTCCAAAGGTGTCTTTATTAACCGCTGCTATGACGAATTGAACCTGTCGCAGCCCGACCTGGTTCGCGCGATTCATCACGAGTACCTGCAGGCTGGCGCCGAAATTATTGAGACCAACACCTTCGGGGCGAACGCTTTCCGGCTAGCCCGGCATAGCCTGGCTGACAAAGTTCGAGACATGAATCGGATGGGCGCTCGCCTGGCGAAGGAAGCCGCCAAAAGTTTCGATGTGTGGGTCGGAGGATCGGTTGGCCCATTGGGGACAAGAATCGAGCCCTTGGGAAAAACTTCGTTCGAGGAAGCCCGACAGGCATTCCGTGAACAGATTTCTGCATTGGTGGAAGGGGGCGTCGACCTGCTGGTCCTTGAAACTTTCGGTTATCTCGAAGAACTTCATCAGGCCATGATGGCCGCGAAGGATATAGGAGCAAAACTGCCCCTGATCGTTCAGGTCACGATCGATGAAGAGGGCAACTGCCTGGATGGTTCCGATCCGGAGACCTTCCCTCCTCGGATCGAGGAGTGGGGCGCGGATGTTATCGGCTGTAATTGCAGCGTTGGTCCCGTCGCAATGCTGGATGCCATCGAGCGCGTGCGTGCCGTGACGGCCCTTCCGCTGGCCGCCCAACCGAACGCTGGCATCCCTCGTTCGGTCGAGGGCCGCAACATATACCTGTGCTCGCCCGAGTACATGGCAAGTTATGCGCGCAAGTTCGTCGCCGCTGGCGTGCGCATCGTCGGCGGGTGCTGCGGAACTACACCTGACCACATCCGGGTCATGAAGTCGGCTCTTCGCGTTGGCGAAGCGAGAGGAAAAGCCGTCCCGGCCCACGTCACCGGGAGCGCTCCGGCACCGAAAGCGGCCCCCGCGCAACCCTTGGACGAGCGCTCCCTTCTGGGGGCCAAGCTATCTCGCGGAGAATTCGTGACCATGGTGGAAGTGGTTCCTCCCAAGGGAACGGATATCCGCAAGGAATTAGAGGGCTCGCGCTTCTTGAAATCCGTGGGCGTGGATGCGGTGAATATTCCCGACAGCCCGCGCGCTTCGGCGCGTATGAGCAATCAGGCGCTCTCGTTGCTCGTGCAGCGCGAAGCTGGCATCGACGCCATTCTGCACTACACCTGCCGCGACCGCAATGTGCTATGCATCCAGAGTGACCTTTTGGGAGCAGCCGCGGTTGGGATCAAGAATCTGATCTGCATCACCGGTGACCCGCCGAAGATGGGAAATTATCCCGACGCAACGGCCGTGTTTGATGTGGATGCTATCGGCTTAGTTAACATCGTTCGCAACTTGAATTGCGGGCTGGACCTCGGAGGAAACCCGATCGGCACGGGTACCGGCTTTGTAATCGGCGTTGGCGCGAATCCCGGCCTCACAGACCTGGACGAAGAAATCAGGCGCTTCGAATACAAAGTGGCGGCCGGAGCCGAGTATGCCGTAACGCAACCGGTTTTCGATATTCGCCTGCTGGAGAATTTTCTGCGGCGCATCGAACACTGCCGAATTCCGATCATAGCCGGGATCTGGCCGCTGGTTAGCGTGCGCAATGCTGAGTTCATGAAGAACGAACTCCGGGTCTCCGTGCCCGATGCGATTCTGGAACGGATGGCCCGCGCCCAAACGCCGGAAGCCGCCCGAGCCGAGGGGGTGGCGATTGCCCGCGAAATGCTGATCGCAGTCCGGCATACAGTGCAGGGAGCACAGATTAGTGCGCCGCAAGGACGGTACACCTCAGCAGTGGACGTTCTCGAAGCCTTAGGTACTAACACTCCCGCTTCGGCATGAGATTTCCTTTTGTGATACACGACTGTGGATCTTCACTAATTATTTACAAATAAAGACTAGACATCCTATGCGATTCGTAGCATTACAATAGAGACGGAGCGAAACCCCATTGGCTAAATTTGAAGATTGTCTTCAGCGACTGGAAAAAATTGTCCAGGAACTGGAGAAGGGAGATGTCCCTTTAGAAACATCTCTTACCCTGTTTGAAGAGGGCATGAACCTTTCAACCTCCTGCCGCAAGGAATTAGAGCAGGCCGAAGGCAAAGTGGAAATTTTGCTGAAGAAGAATGGGAAGCTCCAGCCTGAAGCATTTGAGCCTTTAACGGAAAAGGGGCCTGTTCGCAGTTAGGCCGTCGATCCGTATGGGGCAAGATTACAAAATGTCTGTGGAGTAGAGGATCCGAACCCTCCCCGCAGCCCTAATCCGCCGTTGTTGACGGTTTTTTGTCAGGAGGATCTATGGGCTACAACGTTGTAATTCTGGAGACCGATCCCAGGGTCGCGCAGTCCCTGGCCGGTAAGCTTTCCTCTCACTTTCGCGCTGTTCACTTGACTCGTTCGGGCGATGAGCTACGGGAACGCGTGGCCAGGAACCGTCCCGAAGCCGTGGTTGTCGATGTGGAATATTCCCGCCTCACCGATGTGCGAAGCCTGCACCGCGATTTTCCCTTGATGCCAATCGTGTGCACTCACCGCATACCGGACGAGCAGTTGTGGGTCGAAGCGCTGGCTGCTGGCGCCAGCGACGTATGCCGCTCGGATGAAGCACAAAGTGTTCTAACCTCGGTTTTACGCAGCGTAGCGATGGCGCGGGGCGCCGCCGCTTAGTTCTATAGAGCCTTTAGACGAGGACGCCGAAGGGTCTCTTTATTTACAACGAAGGATCTTGAAGCACTAAGTCACTCGGCATCTTCCGCGCTGAACGAGACTTGTATCCTAACTGTGCATCGGAGGCCGCCTTCGATAAGTGACAACGCAAAGCACGACGCCGCCTAGGATGGCGCAGGCATAAGAGGCGCTGTGTGCCCATAAATCAGCCATAAAGCGGTAACACACAGCAGGGAAAGGCGAAAATGTAAGCCAGTCCGTCGCCAATGCGCCGCTACGCGCAAGAAGGTATCCTGCGGCACCGAAGAGGATGGCACTGGCCGCCATGCAACCCAGCAAGAGCAGGATCGGGTTTATGAGGTCCCTTGCGCGCAAGACCGTACGAGAACCCGCACGGGCTGCAAATATTAGCGGGACTGAGAAAAACGCTCCCACCCACCACGTCGCAATCACTCCCCAGCCTAAGGCAAGCAAAGTTGGAGATTGCGTGTGAAATATCGGCGGGTGGAAGACCGTGAAGTATTCAACGCAGATTCGTGCGGTAATCTGATCGTGAACGATACCGTACAAAATCGCCGCAAGGGTACAGGCAAAAAAGATCTTTAACGCTTCCATCGCTGCTCACGACCTTAGGAATTCTAGTCTGCCACACGATACTCTCACTCCTGCCACTTGTTATACTCACTGCTCAATGTTGCAAGAGACTCTCGAGCAGGGACAGGCGCGTACGGATTTGGCGCTCGATCGTCTGATTCCGCTGGAAACTCAGCATCCTGTTTCCATTCACAAGGCCATGCGCCACAGCGTATTCGCCGGCGGCAAGCGCCTCCGGCCCATCCTGTGCATGGAGGCTGGCCGCATGATTGCTGGATCTCTGCCGGCAAGCATCGAAGAGTTGGGTGCGGCGGTCGAAATGCTGCACACCTATTCGCTGATTCATGACGATCTTCCTGCCCTCGACAACGACGATCTGCGACGCGGCCGACCTACTTGCCATAAAGTGTTTGGCGATGCGATTGCGATTCTTGCCGGGGACGCGCTGCAAACCCAGGCCTATGAGGTCCTCTCGTGTCTCAAATGCCCGGCGGAAGCGCGCGTCAAAATTATTGAGGAAATTGCCCGCGGCACCGGCACGCTGGATGGCATGATTGGGGGCCAGGTCGTGGATCTGGAAGCCGAGCATTCTCAGCCCACACCGGAGATGCTGGAGTACATCCATCGCTCGAAAACTGCTGCGTTGATCACCTCCAGCCTGGTGAGCGGTGGAATTTACGCCGGCGCCACCGATATCGAGGTTAAGAAACTGCGAGCCTTTGGGTGTTCGATTGGACTCGCCTTCCAGATTGTGGATGACATTCTCGATGTCACCCAAACCTCCGAACAGCTCGGTAAAACAGCCGGTAAAGACACGGCCGCGCAAAAAGCCACCTACCCCGCGCTGTTTGGGATTGAAGAATCGGAGCGTAAAGCAGACTCGCTGGTAAATGCCGCGTTCGAAGAGTTGGATAGCTTCGGAGAACGGTCGGAAACACTGAAGGAATTGGCAAGGTATCTCGTGGAACGCAAAAAGTAGAACGCTAAAAGCAGACTGACATGTCCACATCTGCCCTCGACATTCTGGCCATTGCCGCACACCGCGACGACGTAGAGCAGACCTGCGGCGGTTCACTATTGAAAATGGCACAACGCGGCCAACGCACCGGTATTCTCGACCTTACGCGAGGGGAAATGGGCACTCGCGGCACAGCCGAAGACCGCGCGCGCGAAGCCACCGATGCTGCAAGAATTCTCGGCGTCAGTTGGCGAAGGGCTCTCGATATCCCGGACGGTCGCGTCGAAAACACGTGGGAGAACCGGCTGAAAGTTGCAAGCGTGATCCGCGAAACGCGTCCGCGCGTCGTAATCCTTCCCTACTGGAAGGGACGTCATCCGGATCATTACACCTGTTCGGTGCTGGGCTATGAAGCATGCTTTCTTGCGGGATTGTCGAAGCTTGATTTGCTGGCGACACTTGGCACTCAACAATCAGCGGTGAGCCGGCAAGATGCCGGCGCTACGAAGCTTCCGCCGCATCGTCCTTTTAAGATCATCTACGCCACGCTTTATTACGATGTGCGGCCAACATTTGTGGTCGACATCGGTAAGCAATTTGAGCAGAAGTACGCTTCGATTCTAGCTTACACATCGCAGTTCAGCGATCAGGAGGCTGGGAAAGATCTCTTCCCTGCCCATGACGAGATTCGCGTGCGCGTCGAGTCGATGGCGCGCTATTACGGCGCGCTCGGCGGCGTAACCCACGCCGAACCGTTCCTGCAGAAAGAAGTCGGGCTGGTGGAGGACCTGCTGGCGATTCCAGTCAAGTCGATTTAATCGTTCGGTGTTTGTTGTCGGGACGATCGCATTACTTCTTCCACGCCACCGCCAGCCCATCCCGAATCGGCAGGATCGTTGTGAAGAAATCTGGCGAGCTATAAAGCAAGCGGTTGAACTCGAGGATGGCTTTGGTATGCGCTTCCTTAGGATTCTTCTGGGTGACTCGCCCGCTCCACAAAACATTGTCGGTGACAAACAAACCGCCCTTGCGCAGACGTGGCGACACCAGCCGCAGCACTCGCGGGTAATCTTCCTTGTCGACATCGTTAAAAATGATGT
>JBAVZU010000281.1:0-5834 GCA_049588915.1 Candidatus Sulfotelmatobacter sp. | reverse complement strand
GTCGAAAAGAACTTCAAGTCGATTCCGGACATTGTCGACGTCGCCAGCTTCGGCGGCCCGACGCGCGAATACCAGGTGCGGGTCGATCCCAACAAACTAATCGCTTATGGGTTGAGTCTGGCACAAGTGGAGCAACAACTCACCAATAACAACACGAACGCGGGCGGAAGTTTTATCCAGGAGGGTCTGCAACAGGTTAACGTGCGTTCGGTGGGGCTGGTCGACCGCTCGCAAGATATTGCAGAAACCGTAGTGGTGGCCAAGAACGGCACGCCGCTTCGGGTGAAAGACATTGCGGTGGTTTCGCAAGGGCCGAAGATCCGGCTGGGGCAATTTGCGAGAGCGATTCACCGTGAGGATGGAAGGATTGTTGACAATGACGATGTTGTGTCGGGCATTGTGCTTTTACGAAAAGGGGCGACGGCGGAGACGGCACTGGAGGGCATTCACAAAAAGGTAGAGGAACTGAATC
The DNA here is from genome assembly GCA_049588915.1 of Candidatus Sulfotelmatobacter sp. GTDB lineage: Bacteria > Acidobacteriota > Terriglobia > Terriglobales > Acidobacteriaceae > Sulfotelmatobacter. Next base: position 5,362 of record JBAVZU010000281.1, on the reverse strand, counting down.
AACATATTTTGCCTCCGGGAGTAACGATCGTCCCGTTTCTTGATCGCAGCCAACTGGTGCACTACACCTCGCACACCGTTCTGCACAACCTGACTGAGGGCATGATTCTGGTTTCGATCATTCTGCTTTTGTTTCTGGGGAATGTTCGAGGTGCGCTGATTGTTGCGGTGACGATTCCTTTTGCGCTGCTGTTTGCCTCGATTTGCCTGAAGATGATGCATATTCCGGCGAACTTACTTTCGCTGGGGGCTTTGGATTTTGGCGTGATTGTGGAAGGCGCTGTCGTCTTGCTCGAAAACATCGTTCGGCAACTGAGCCATTCGGACGGAAGCAAGACATCCAACGAAATCATCGGCTTTGCGTCACATGAAGTGCAGCGGCCTGTGTTCTTCGCAATCATTATCACGATCACTTCGTTCTTGCCTATATTCACGCTGCAGCGCGTGGAGGGAAGATTGTTTCATCCCATGGCTTGGACGGTAGCATTTGCGCTGCTGGGGGCATTACTGTTCTCTATCGTGGTGGCACCAGTACTGGCGAGTTTCGCGTTCGCCAAGGGGACTAAAGAGTGGAGCAATCCCGCGATGACGTACGTGATCGCGAAGTACAGCGACGCACTGCGCTGGGCGATCCGGCGGCGCATGATCACGGTTGGGCTATGCGTGATCATGGTGGGGATAGGGAATTACCTGGCATTTGGTGGCGCTATCGGGTCAGAATTTTTGCCGCATTTGGACGAGGGAGCGCTGTGGGTCCGAGGAACGCTCGCGCCGAGCACGGGTCCGGACGAAGGAATTCGGGTAGCGAATCAGGCGCGCGTAATTCTCTGCTCCTTTCCGGAAGTTCCGCAATGCACCAGCCAGGTGGGGCGCCCCGACGATGGGACGGATAACACAGGATTTTTCAACACAGAATATTTTGTGGATTTGAAACCGAAAGAACAATGGCGTCCGGTTTTTCATGAGGACAAAGAAGAGTTGATTGCGGCCATGAGTCGGGAGCTCAGCAAGATTCCGGGGGTAAATTGGGGATTCTCACAGCCGATTGAAGACAACATGGAAGAGGCCGTGAGCGGCGTGAAGGGCGCGCTGGCCACGAAAGTTTACGGCGATAACTTGAAGGTTCTCGAGGAGAAGAGCGACCAGATTTCAAAGGTCATGTCGCAGATTAGAGGAGTTGAGGACCTGGGAGTGTTTCGCGTGCTGGGCCAGCCGAACTTGAATGTGACCGTGGACCGGGAAGCGGCGGCGCGATATCAAATCAACGTAGCGGATGTGCAGGATGCGATCCAGACTGCGGTGGGTGGTAATGCGCTGACACAGGTGCTGAAGGATGAAGCGCGCTACGATTTGACGCTGCGGTATCTGCCGAAGTATCGGGATACGCAGGAAGCGATTGAAAATATCCGGCTGCTTGCGCCGACGGGAGAGCGCGTGTCGCTGGCGCAGCTGTGCAAGATCAAAGTGACCGATGGTGCGTCGGAGGTGTATCGCGAGGGCAACCGGCGGTATGTGGCCATTAAATACAGCGTTCGTGGGCGTGATTTGGGCAGCACGGTGGAAGAGGCGATCAAGAAGGTGAGTGATCAGGTCAAGTTGCCGCCGGGTTACACAATCGACTGGGAAGGCGAATACGCGAGCCAGAAGCGGGCGAATGCGAGACTGGCGATTGTGCTGCCAATCACGATCCTGATCATCTACATCATACTTTACACGATGTTTAAATCCCTGAAATGGGCGACCCTTATTATGGCGAACATTGCCATCGCGCCGATTGGCGGATTGCTGGCGCTGTGGTTTACAGGGACGAATTTCAGCGTTTCGTCGGGAGTAGGATTTCTGGCTTTGTTCGGCGTGTCCGTGCAAACAGGCGTGATCATGCTGGAATATATTAACCAGCTCCGGGCGCGGCGCTTTACGATTGAAGATGCGGCAGTGGAGGGCGCGGTATTGAGATTGCGTCCGATTATGATGACGATGCTGGTGGCAACCTTGGGACTGTTGCCAGCAGCCTTGTCGCACGCAATTGGGTCGGATTCGCAGCGTCCATTTGCGATTGTGATTGTGGGGGGATTGATTGCTGCCTTAATCATGAGCGTTTTCTTGTTACCGACTTTGTATGTGTGGGTAGCCGGGGAGCGGGACGTGCTGCCGCGGGCTGAGGAGGGTTTTGAAGTAGGAGAACACGTGGATTGACGCAGTAGTCAATGGCTAGTGGGCAGGAATGGTTTCGGCTTCTTTTTTGTTTTCCAGTTCTTTGTTTCAGTCCTTTCGCTAACACTTAATTTATGTCTGAAAAAATTGATTCCAGTGTGGATGAGTTGGTAGCTAGCCATCGACTTGAGATCGAGCGGTTGAAGAGCGCTTTGGCCTTGTTGGGAGTAAGGGACTGCTTGCGGTGCAAGAAGTTTTATCGGAGAGCGGATCCGGGGACGCTGTTCGATGCGGGGCAATTGGTTTGCTATTGGTGTCTTCAGGATTGGTGGGCGGAGGAGTCTCCCAACTGGGACTCAAAGGATCGAACCAATGTGGAAGGGAAATTGGTCTTCTGGTTGCGCGAGGAGCGCAAGGCGGAATTGTTTAAAGATCCGGCGAAGCTGCCCGAGAGTTCCCTGCAAGAATTCTGCATGACAGCGAACTGCCTGGAATGCCGCGGGACGGGAAAGATGCTGGGGGATGAGCGCTGCAGGTATTGCGAGGGGCGGGGGACGGTGTGGGTGGTGGTGGCGAGGAAAAAGTAGTTGCTGGGTGTCAATGAGTTGCAAGCTGCAAAGCGAAAGCGGAAGCAAGGTCGCGCTGCGGAATGACACGAATCTTCGGGGTGGGTCTTGCTGCGAAAGCCGCAAGTTCCGGGCCAGTCCAAAAAAATTAAGAGTTCCGAGGTGGTGTTGAGTCCATTCGTCTCGGCCAGTAGCTCGCGTTAGACCCTTGCTTGACCTGCTGTGCTGCTTCCCTTGCGGGTGCGCTGCATGCGATCTTTGCTCGGGCTCCGGGCTCACCGCCAACCGGATAAACCTACTCAACGCCTCGGAACTCTATCCTGCCTTCGACTGGGCTTCTCGTTCTCCTCGACCAGCGCTTTGCTATAGACCCTTACTTGCCTTCCCTCATCATTTTGCAATGTGAGAGTGACTGAGCTTGAGCCCCGGACGCTGCACCAACCGGAAAAACTTAAGAAACTGTCAAAGAACGATCTTGTTGTACTCCTTTTAAAATTGCAGTCAATGAAAACAACGCAACTCTATCTAACTTATTTTCAGTGAAGTGCAGGCTGTCCACAGGCGGGTGACAGGATTTTGTGCAGTTAGGAACATTATTTTTGCAGAGGCCCAGTGGAAAGCGCGTTAACGATGCCAGGCGTTTGCATGCGAGAGATTGAAAGATGGGGCTGCCTCGCCACGCTGTGAATATCCGGCAAAAACTGTTCTGGACAAGCGACTTCGCAGGGCGCTTTTGAAGTAACATCGCTGCCGTTTAATGGCTTGACAACGCAAGTAAGTCTGATAAAGTTCGAGAAAAGCTGCATAAAAACTGAATACATAGCAGGTGCCAAAGGTTATGAAGAATGTTTATGAAGTTCTGAGGCAGAAGGAAATGGAGCTGACGCGGCTGGAGAAAGAGGTAGAAGCTCTGCGGCTGGTGGCGCCATTGCTCTCCGAAGAAAAAGAAATGAACTCCGACATGGTAAAACCGGCCCTGGCCGCCGCCGTGAATGGGCCACAGGCACCCCTCCGCATTCCCTCGCCACCCGTGGTGGCGACGGCACAACCGGTTCGCGCGGCGGGTTGGGATGATACCGCGAAGCGCTGGCCGTAGAGCCCTTGTATGGCGCGCAAAATTTTCGCGCGTTTGTTGGATATTTTAGTTTGCGTTCTTGGTCGCGCTCCCTACCAGCCTGGGACTACGTCCCGGGCTGATGTGTTTCTGGAAAGATCCAAGTTACGAGACTTTGCTTGCTACTTCTCTACGGACGAGAGCGGGGTTCGACAATTTTCGTTAGCGATGCCAGCAATCGATCTACTTCTTCTGCGGTGTTGTAGTGCACGAGGCCGATGCGGAGGAAGCCTCCTGATCTTTCCACGCCTAGATGCTCGGTGAGATTCAGCGCGTAGTAATTTCCATCCCAGGTGAAAAAGCCCTGCTCTCCTAGTTGAGTGGCGAGCGCAAGTGGAGTCTGGTTTTCGTTCTGGTTAATGACCCGGACCGCCAGCGTGGGGCACCGCCAGTCGAAGCACGAGGGATCGGTGATGCCGTAGATTTTCAGTTGCGGAATTTCGGAAATACCGGCGATGAGGCGTTTCATGAGGGCGTGCTCGTGGCGGTGGATGGCTTCGAAGGCGGCCATGATGGCGGCGCGGCGCGGAGAAGTTGAAGAAGGTCGAGCTTCGCTCGACGGACAGCCGAGGGCGGCTGTCCCCACATGTGTTCCGACATCGGCGATGTAGTCTACGCAGGCGGTGATGCCGGCGATGCACTCGTGATTGAGCGTGCCCCACTCCCATCGGTTAGGGACGGCGTCAGTGAGCGGACGGACTTTATAGGGGCGCAGGCGCTGCAGGTGTTCGCGCTTGCCGAAGAGGACGCCCATGTGCGGTCCGAAGAATTTGTAGGTGGAGCAGACGAGGAAATCGCAATCCAGGGCCTTCACGTCAATGAGACCATGGGGGCTGTAATGGACAGCATCGACGTAGGCGAGAGCTCCGGCAGCGTGAGCGAGGCGGACGATTTCTTTTACGGGATTGATGGTACCGACCGCGTTTGATGCGTAGCCGACAGCGACCAGTTTGGTTTTCTTGTTGAGCTTTGCGGCGAGGTCCTCGACATCGAGGGTACAGTCTTCCTTATGAATCTCTGCCCAGCGGATGGTCACACCTTTTTCTTCGAGCGCGAGCCAGGGAGAAACGTTGGCGTCGTGATCGAGGCGCGTGACCAAGATTTCATCGCCGGGGCCCAGGTCGCGCCCAATGGCGCGGGACATCATGTAAGTTAGCGTGGTCATGTTGGGACCGAAGACGATTTCGTCTGCGGCGCAGTTCAGGAAGTCGGCCATGGCGGCGCGGGCCTCGGCGAGCATAGCGTCGGTGTGGCGGCTGGTGGCGTAGGCTCCGCAGGTGTTGGCGTTGTCGCGCCGGAGGTAGTTGGAGATGGCTTCGATGACGCGCTGCGGAGCTTGCGTGCCGCCGGGGCCGTCGAGGAAGACGGCGGGGTGTCCGTTGACGGTTTGGGAGAGTGACGGGAATTGGGCGCGGAGGCGGGTGAGATCGAGGGCGGGCGCGAGGGTTTCGAAGGTTATAGGCATAGTTTCGATTTAGTTTTACCACGGAGAAGCGTCCGAAGGACGCTTGATAATAGCCCGGCGTTTC
>JBAVZU010000280.1:0-16797 GCA_049588915.1 Candidatus Sulfotelmatobacter sp. | reverse complement strand
GCACAGGCTGCTTGCGACTTCTGCTGCTGCAACTTTCCTCGCCCATCCTTAAAATCTTGTCATTCCGACGCGCGCTAAAAGCGCGCGAGGAACCTGCTGTCCTTTGGAGTGGCAAAGATTCGTGGCGGCGCGAGCAAACACCACAACTGGCTTCATTGAATTTTGAAGTCGCGGAAGGTGCACGTTATAAAGTGCTGCAGATCGAATGGTGGAACTTAAAGGCAATTTCTTTCGAACAAATCACGTCTATTTCCACGATTCAAGTTGACGATTTCTCGACATGGGCAAGATTCGAGAGACGCTGGACGCGGTACATCGCTTGTACGCCGCCAACGGTTATCTCCAAGCGTCGATTGTCCCGCAATTGCAAGTCCAGGAGGCTGGGCAAATAGTAACCGTGATTTTTGCGGTTGTGGAAGGTGCGCAGTCGCGCTAGTCGACTCTAATTCTTCCCTCTGACGATAGCGCTCAGAGCCCTGGTCAATAAGTGGCAGCACGATTTATCGCCACCTATCGTGTTCTCCAGAGCTGATACTCGCGCACGAGCGTGACAACGCCCATTATTCCCGCCAGCAAAAAAATCGCGGCGAAAACCAACACGATAGGGTGTCGCAGAGCATGGCGCAGGAGTGCCACTCCGTTGCACCACCAATAGGTAACCCCAGTCCAACTACCGTCACAACAGGGTCGAACTTGGAGTCATACTTTTTCCAGATGAGTCGCAATGATGTTGAATTATAAGGCGGCGACCACAGGTGTTGTTACCAAGCGTTTACCCCTTAAAACCGTTTCAGTGATCCTCCAGTTCCAAGTACTCCCGCTCGACCCAGTTTGTATGTTCCCAAGGTTCTTTGCCAATGACATGGCCAACATCAATTCTCGCCAACAGGAATGGCACCCCTTCAAACATTTCCACGGCGGCAATTACGAATGACTGCCCCAAAGATTTTTCGAATAGAGTACGGGTCTGGAGTTTCTCATCGTCGCGCACTTTTGGAGGTATACCAATGAGCTTCGCAGTGTCACCGACCTTCATGTAGGTATTTTAGTTCTGCTGGCGAGTATGATTGGCGAAACCACGATTTCGCTCAGAACCCCGGTTGATCTGTCTTAACGCGATTTATGGTCTGCTGCTACGATGTTTTCAGGGGTTTCGCTCTCGTCCGGTGTTTTATGGAAGTGTTCTACGTGCCTTTGCGCGTAGCGCGAGAAGCTCCAGCACCACCTCGTTCTCCGCCTGAGCAAGCTGCTCGACCGATTGGCCGTTTGCTTCCTTCAGCACGCCATCGATAACGGTCTGCATCAGTGCCGGCGTAACGTCGGGCATTTCGAGTTTTCTCATCAGGCCCGCGAAACCATCCGCGAAATGCTCCACAAAGTGATGGATTCCGCCCGGCCCGCCGCCTAAATGCCACTGCAGGCTAGGCCCCATCACACCCCACCGCAGCCCCGGCCCATAGCAGACGGCGAGGTCGGCATCCTCCACGCTGACGACGCCTTGCTGAATGAGATAGAGGACCTCTCGATAGAGCGCCGCTTGCAGCCGGTTCCCAACATGGCCCGGGAGAGCCTTGTGCAGCCGGATTGGCTTCTTGCCGATGGACGCGTAGAACGTCATAGCTCGTTCGATCACGGCTTCGGACGTCTTCGCCCCGCCTATCACTTCAACCAAAGGAATGACGTGAGGGGGATTAAAGGGATGGCCGATCACGCAGCGTTCGGGATGCTTACAGCCCGACTGAATGGCATCCATGGGGATGGCGGATGCGCTCGAAGCGAGGATCGAGTCCGGAGGAGTGAACTCGTCCATTTGGGCGAAGACCTTGGCTTTCAAGACGGGTCGTTCCGGGACGCTCTCCTGGACAAAGTCGGCCTTCGACACCGCCTCCTTCATATCGGCAGTGAAGGTCAGTCGGTCGCGGTTTGCACCCGAAGCGAGGCCAATGACTGTGAGTAGCTTCCATGCCTCGTTGACGCACTTGCGCAAGTTGGCCTCCGCGTTTGGCGCGGGATCCGTCGCGATGACGTCAAAACCGCTTGCCAGAAACTGCGCCGCCCAGCTCGCGCCGATCAAGCCCGTACCGACGATGGCCACGTTTCGAATCTGCGTATTTACCATTGCTTGTTTACCGTATCGCGCTCGATGAAGAATTGTGTTTCCTCGCAACTTCTAGTCGCTCGCGACCTCCGCTTTGATGGCTATGTCTGCCCCTGGCGTAACAGGTTGCGAGGCGGTAACTGGGACTAGAATCTGAGCACAAGCTTTCTGCTTCGCATTTCAGCTGCCCTCTAATATGGCCCGATAATTCACGCAATCGCGCGGGAAGCGGGCGTGGGCGCCCGCTCCACCCCCAGCCGCTCCACAGCCAGACCAATATCATCCAGCACGTCGAGATATTTCAGGCCTGAGCCGGTATTGAACAGAACGACTGAGTCCTCCGGGGTGAAGAAGTTATTCGCCAGAAGTTTCTGGTAAGCGGCAAGGCTCGCCGCGCCCTCGGGAGCGGCGAAGATGCCTTCCACTTGCGCCCAGTGCCGCACGGCGGCCCGAATTTCAGTGTCGGTTACGGCCAGAGCGAGACCTCCGCTCTTCTTCAGGATGTCCAAGATTAGATAATCGCCGTAGGCTTTTGGAACCCGCAGTCCAGAAGCCAACGTGGACGCGTTAACCCAGACTTCCGAGACGGCTCGACCTTCATCCCAAGCTTTCACAATCGGAGCGCAGCCCGAAGCTTGCACGCTGATCATATGGGGACGATCTGGGCCGATGAAGCCCAGTTGCTCAAGTTCATCGAATGCCTTCCACATACCGAGCAGGCCGACACCGCCGCCCGTGGGATAGATGATCCCATCGGGAAGCTCCCAGCCGAGTTGCTCTGCCACCTCATAGCCCATCGTCTTTTTGCCTTCGACACGGTAGGGCTCTTTTGTTGTAGAAACGTCGAACCATCCGTCGCTTTCCCAGGACTCGCTCTCTTTTAGTTCGGCGACCTTGCGGGCGCAATCGGAAATGAAACCGTCGACCAGCGTGACCTGTGCCCCGTAATAGTTGCACTCGATCCGGTTCGCCATCGGGACATCTTTGGGCATGAAGATGTGAGCTTCGAGATGGGCAGCGGCAGCGTAGGCGGCCAGGGCTCCTGCGGCGTTTCCGGCGGAAGGTATCGCAAGCTTTTTCAAACCAAAGTGTCGAGCCATGGTAACCGCAGCGGAGAGTCCGCGGGCTTTAAAGGAGCCGGTGGGATTCAGGCCTTCATCCTTGATGAAGACGTTCGAATATTCGCGGCTGCGCAGCATGGGCGTGAAACCCTCGCCCAGTGTGACAGGAGCGGCAGCGGGTAGGACGGCGTCATAACGCCACATCGTGGGAGCGAGCGGAAGCAGCGATGCCGGAGAGAAAAGTTTCCTGATCCCCGCAAGATCGTAGCGCGCGTAAAGGATCCCGCCATCTTTCGAGCAAACAGTTTGAGGTCGGTCGGCGGGATAATGCTCGCCGCAGCGGGTGCATTCGAGGTGAGCGGGCCGGAACACAGACAAAGTTTATCAGGCGCGCAGGTTGCGGTTCGGATCATGAGTGCACGTTAGCGGCTTTCTGATTGCGTAGGCACGAAGATGACGGCCAACTCGTCTGCGTAGATCTGGTGCCAGTCAGCGGTTGCGGCCAGAAGGCTGGCTAATGCGGAGTCTTTGGGAATGATCACATAGCGAACCGGGTATTCTTCAAGAAAGTTTTGCCATCCCGGTTCGGCGTGCAGCGTCTTTAAGTAGGACTTGAGAAACTGCTCTCCGTAAAGATCATGGCGATCATCGACCGTAACTTTTGCCCGGGGATAGAGGCGGTAAATGAGATAACCACCCCAGGAATCGGGGCCTAATACCGGCCCCTCTGCATGGTTATTTTGCATGTAGTTGACCGCCGCTACCGGAAAGCGTTTAGCGCTGAAATGCGCATGCATGAGTGGTTTCGCCCCCAGCCGGCCGCCATGGAAAGCGATCCATGCTGTCAGCAAGACTGCCGCCATCGGCCAGAGATGGCCGCGGAGGCTCGATTCGATTACCTGCATCCTTTGAGAAAAATGTGGAGAGGCCACAGCTTGCGATGCAAGCAGGCTTCTCCGTTTGGCAAAGAGGTAGACAAGATTCTGAGCCGCATCGGAAAGCCATGGACCAATCACCAAGATCAACAGCAAAGACGATGCCGGTATATTGCGCGAAGCATACAGGCCGGATAGCATCGCGAATAATACGATTAAAATTCCGCTCGCGCGAAGCTCGCTCGACGCGCGCTTTCGAGCCACCACGGCGACAAATGCAAGCATCAGCAACGCCGCAAAACATTTCTGTGCCACGCCGTGAAAGTTCGGCGATTGGAATTCATCGATGTGGTCCATCAGAAATCGATTGGAGAGATAGCGGTAGATGTGGAGATGCAATCTCCACCCATAAGGATTGGCCAACGTTGCCAGGGCGCTGAGGATTCCAACGAGCACCAGAGCGCGAGCGCGCTTCCCCGCTTGTATTTTCGACAGCGCGTCTTCCAGGCGATCTTCTCTCAACCTGAACCATTGCCTGACTGCGCTGAGCCAATAAATGCCGAGGAGCACCAAGCCTACTAAGAATCCTCCGTGGACATTCACCCAGACGAGCATCACCGCTGGCAGAAGCCACGGAAAGTGGCGTCGGGCATCGGGGGAACCGGTATAACCCTGCCTTTCGTAAGACTCAAGTACCCAAAACCACAGCACTGTGAACAGCCAACTCAACACGTGAGGTCGCGTCAAAAAATGAATCATCGATGCCGAGGCAGCCAATAACACCAGGCCAAGAGCAACAAGGAAATTCGCGCTCCAGCGCAGAAGCAATCGAAACGACCACGAGAACGTCACAGCGATGATCAGAGCTGTGAAAAAGACCACACCATTCAGACCTGCGAACCGGTCCAGCCAACCGACCAGAATGTCGTAGAGCCACTCCCACGCAAACCATGGGTGCCCAGCCATGGTCGACGAAAACGGATCGACGCGTGGAACCGCATGAGTAGCCAGAATCAGTTGTCCGGTCCGAATGTGCCAGCCAATTCCAGCGTCACCCAGCAAACGCACCGAGAGAGTAGTGAAGCTGAGCAATCCGGAGAGAGCGACGAAAATCAGATCCTCGATTGACGGCATCAGCCATCGCACATACTTACCTGGCAGCACAGGATTAAGATTTTCCTTGCCAGAACTTCTGGAGCGGATTGCCATCGCGCTGAATCTTATAGAGTGAAGCAATGAACGGCAAGCATACACACCGGGTGGTGATTGTGGGAGCGGGCTTTGGCGGGCTGAACGCCGCCACAACGCTGGCGCGCGCGGACGTGAAAATCACCGTCATCGACCAGAAGAACTTTCACACGTTTCAGCCTCTGCTTTATCAGGTGGCAACGGCAGGCTTGTCGCCCGGCGAAATTGCCGAACCGATCCGGTCAATTCTGAACCGTCACAAGAACGTCGAAGTGTTGATGGCGGAGGTGATTGGCTTCGATCTGGAGCGACGGCTCATCCGAATGGCGGATCAGGAGATCGGCTATGACTCCCTCATTGTCGCCGCCGGAGCGCAGCATGCTTATTTCGGACACGACGAATGGGCAGAGATGGCGCCGGGCCTCAAGACAATCGAGGACGCTCTCGAGATTCGGCGCCGGGTTCTGCTGGCCTTTGAACTCGCGGAGCGCCATGCTTCCGCGGGCGAACCAGAGGATCCGTTGAATTTTGTGGTCGTGGGAGGCGGGCCCACGGGTGTTGAACTTGCGGGAACCCTGGCTGAGATATGCCGGCACGCGTTGGCGAATGATTTTCGCTCGATCGATCCGCGGCGCTCGCGTATTTTTCTTCTTGAGGGTGGTCCACGTGTACTTCCTTCTTATCCCGAGGATCTTTCGCGCAGCGCCTTGGAGCAACTGCAACGCTTGGGCGTGGAAGTTCATATCTCGACCATGGTCACGAACATCGAACCGGGCGTGATTTCGATGGGTCAGACCAGGATGAAAGCGACGGTTATTGTATGGGCCGCAGGTGTGGCCGCATCCTCTCTGGGCAAGAAACTGGGCGCGCCGGTGGACCGCGCCGGAAGAGTGCTGGTGGAACGCGATCTAAGCATCGCGAGGCACCCGGAAGTTTTCGTTATTGGAGATCTCGCCGCTCTCAAGGATGCTTCCGGCAAACTGCTGCCTGGCATAGCGCCTGTCGCCATTCTGGAAGGAAGATACGTTGCCAAGCTAATTCGTCGAGAAGTTGAAGCTGGCGAAAATGCATCCACTCGGCTTTCGCCGCGGAAGCCATTTCATTATTGGGATAAAGGCAGCCTGGCAACCATCGGGCGCGCAGCCGCGGTGGCGGAGTTTGGAAAGATTCACATCTCTGGATTCATGGCGTGGCTGGCTTGGCTGTTTATCCACATTTTCTTTCTGATCGGCTTCCAGAATCGCGTATTGGTGCTTATCCAGTGGGCCTGGTCGTATTTCACCTATGAACGGGGGGCGCGGCTGATCACTGGCAGCACTCGTCTTCCTGGATGGAACGCCAGGGATTCGGGCGATTCCGATAACGTTGGAGGAAAAGAAGAAATTCACGCTGCGACCCATAAATAAGAGTAAGAATATTCTTGAGGGCACCAAAGCGGCTCATGAAAAGCAATTCAATTTCTCGAATCTTTATCGGCTTCCTTACTGCTTTTCTCCTCAGCTCCATCTCTTCCGCAGAAATCCTGAAGATCGTCGTCGACGATACGATTCAGCCCATCACGCAGGAATACATTTCCCGCGCCATTGACGAAGCGCAGCGGCGCAACGACCAGGCTTTATTGATCGAGATGAATACGCCTGGCGGCCTCGTCGATTCTACGCGGAGGATCATCGAGAAAATTACCTCTTCGCAGATTCCCGTGATTGTGTATGTCGCGCCTAGCGGCAGCCGCGCTGGTTCTGCGGGAATTTTCATTCTTGAAGCCGCCGACGTTGCCGCCATGGCCCCGGGTACGAATGCAGGGGCGGCGCATCCCGTCGTGATAGGCCCGCTCGCACCCAAAATTGATGACGAAATGAAGCGCAAGATTGAGAACGATACGGCAGCTCTCATGCGCTCGGTCGCCTCCAAACGCGGTCGCAACGTCGAGGTCGCTGAAAGTGCTGTGCTCGAATCCAAGTCATTCACCGAGCAGGAAGCACTTTCACAGCATCTGATCGACTACGTCGCGTCCAGTACAGATGACCTCTTCCGGCAGATGGCAGGGAAAAGTTTTAAGCGCTTCAATGGTCAAGCGGTGACGCTGAATCTATCCGGCCAGCAGATCATGCCTTTTGGCATGACACTGAAAGAGCGCATTCTAAGCGAGTTGATGGATCCGAACATTTCGTTCATTCTGCTCGCCATCGGAGCGCTTGCGCTTTATGCGGAGTTCAATCATCCGGGAGCCGTTGTCCCAGGAACCGTGGGTGTTGTTTTTATACTGATTGCGGCCTTTGCCCTAAACCTGCTCCCTACGCGCTTTGCGGCGCTGGTGCTCATTCTGGGAGCATTCGCGTTTTTCGCCGCGGAGGCCAAATTCGCCAGCCATGGAGTGCTCACGATCGGCGGCATCACCTTGCTCACTCTGGGAGGACTGTTGCTGGTAGACTCGCCAATTCCGGAGATGCGCGTTCACCTGCTGACAGCGCTCTCCGTCAGCGTGCCACTGGGATTGATCACCGCATTCCTGATGAGCATTGCGTTTAAAGCTCGACGAAACAAACTAGTGTCTGGAGCGCAGGGGCTGATCGGTGAGAGTGGGATTGCTCAAACAACGCTCTGCCCCCGTGGGAAGATTTTTGTGCACGGGGAGCTTTGGGACGCTGTCTCGCCCTCTGACGTAGCTGTCGGCCAAACCGTGGTGGTTCGCCGGGTCGATGGCCTTCTGCTGCAAGTGGAACCAGTGGCCGCGATTCAAGCCACGACCGCATCGGCTGTTCTCTGACTTTACCCGCACCAATGCAAGCAATGCCGGTATCCGAATTACGCCCCCATCACTGCTGCCTGCGTTACAATCCGCGTTGGGAGCGTAATTGCTTCCGTTGCGGAGGTACATGAGATGGAAATCTTCGGAATTGGATTTTTTGGAATCGCTCTCATCATCGTCGCCCTGTACGCATTAAGTTCAATCAAGATCCTGGCCGAGTACGAGCGGGGAGTTATTTTCCGTCTTGGACGCCTCCTAACTACGGCAAAGGGTCCAGGCATCGTGTTAGTGTTCGTCCCTATCGACCGCATGGTGCGGGTTTCGCTGCGGCAGGAGGCGCTGGAGGTACCACCGCAAGACATCATCACTCGCGACAACGTTACGCTGAAAGTGAACGCGGTCATTTTCTTGCGCGTGATCGATCCCAACAAAGCGGTGAATGAGGTTTCCAATTACGTTTACCAGACTTCGCAATTTGCGCAGACTACTTTGCGGTCCGTGCTGGGCGAACAGGAGCTGGACGAATTGCTCGCTCACCGGGAAAAAATAAATTTGCGCCTGCAAAGTATTCTCGATATGCACACTTCGCCCTGGGGCGTAAAAGTAACCAACGTCGAGGTGAAGCAGGTCGATATGCCGGAATCCATGTTGCGGGCCATGGCCAAGCAGGCCGAGGCGGAGCGCGAAAAACGGTCCAAGATTATTCACGCCGAGGGCGAGTTCTCAGCCGCGCAACGGCTGGTCGATGCAGCGCATCTGCTGGCAACCGAACCGGTCAGCGTTCAGCTACGTTACTTACAGACATTAACTGAAATTGGAGTCGAGAAAAATACCACGGTGATCTTCCCTGTCCCGGTGGATTTCTTCTCAGGCTTGCAGAAGATACTGGCGAAAGGTGGAGATGACGCAGCTACCGCGGCCAAACCTGCGTGATTTTTGTTTGGGCAAGACATTTCGAGAGTCTGGAGGGCTCGCATCGATTTGAGGAAAGGTATGCCTTCGTCACAAGACACTGAAATCACTTTAGGGACCACAAAACTTCTGAGCCTTTTTTTTGGCCTAGTGGTGGTCTGCGCTGTATTCTTCGCGCTGGGCTACACCTTGGGACGAAAGTCCGAGAACCCATCGGGAACCAGCGTGCTGTCTCCCCTGCCCGCATCGAATGGCGCCAAACCCGGCTCGAGTGCTAGTTCTTCGGCATCCGCTTCTTATAAATCAGCGGGGCAGCAGAGTGCGAATCCAGAACCCGGGTCGACGCCAGCGGCTGGAAGCACAGAAGAAGGGGGAGCACAGCCAGCAAAGTCCTCTTCGAGTGCGTCCGTAGGAGCGCAATCGGATAATCCGCCGGATCCTATGGCTCCAATTCCAACAACGGGTTATTTCGTGCAGGTGGCAGCAGTCAGCAAGAAAGACGACGCCGAGGCCTTGGTCGACGCCCTCAAAAAGAAATCTTATCCCGCTTTTGTCGCCAGCAATAGCACGACCGATAAGTTATTTCGGGTGCAAGTGGGTCCGTTCGGCGACATTAAGGAAGCTGAATCGACACGCTCGCGGCTCATCAACGATGGGTACAACCCGATCCTCAAGAAGTGAACCCCTTCAAATGAAACGTGACCCGCTGTTGAACCGCCGGGTAGTTTTCAAACTTCACGGCATGGAGCCACTCGATGCCACAATCCTCAAGCAAGACGACGGTGGCTACTGGATTCGCGGCGGGACGCTGGCAGACCAACTCGATCAGTCCAATTGTTCTCTACCGGAAAACGATGTTCGCTACCTGGAGTTCAGCCGCATCGAATGGATGCGCGCCCCGCGTCAACGCTCTTAGAGTTGCGTCATCGCTTGTTCTGTAATATTGACAACTCTCGGTTCTAAAGATATTAGTGGTCTACTTTATGACGACCTCGGTCGCGTTTCTCGATAGCGCACTTCACGCCATAGCCGATCCCACGCGCCGCCGCATCCTGGACTCGCTGAAGCGCCGCGCTAACAGCTTCTCAGGAAAATTCAACGGTTTGTGTGCGGGCGACATTGAACGACAGGTGCATCTATCGCAGCCGACGATCTCTCACCACATGGCGATTCTGACAAAGGCCGGATTGGTCGAGGTGGTGAAGCAGGGCCAGTGGCGTTGGTACCGCCGCAACGAAAAGGCTCTTCGACGCCTGGCGAAAAGCCTGCGCGCACAATTGTAATCAGGCGGAGGCCGCGGCCGCGTGCGCTTTCTGCAGAAGACGGCGGGCTTGCGAAATCAGATCCGCAACTTCGAACGGCTTTACGAGATACGCGATGTTGTTTTCCTGCAGGAATGCCCGCTCCTCACTTTGTTCCAGGTTGGAGAACATGAACAGGATGTGTTTCTCCGTCTCTGGGCAATTCGCTTGCAGCCATCGGTAAGCTTCTCTGGCATGCCAATCGCCCGGCATTCTGCCGCTCATGATCACGGCATCGAAAGGCTCGGAGAGCAGACGCGTCTTTACGTCTTCGCTATTGGTCGCAGTCACCACGTCAGCGCCGGCGCCACTCAGCACTTCTCGCTCAAACTCCAACACCGCCTCTTCCTCCTCGACCAGGAGTACGCGGCCCCGAATGGCGCCTTCACGCTTCGGCGGCGCCAGGATCGGCGCCTTCACAGTGGTTCCAGCCTTCGAAGCGGCGGGCAGGCGCACTTCAATCACTGCTCCGCCCTCATTTGCATTGCGCGCGGTGATGTCGCCTCCGTGTTCCTTCACAATCCCGTAGCAAATGCTCAGTCCGAGTCCCGTTCCTTTACCAACATTCTTGGTGGTATAGAAAGGATCGAAGATTCTCTTAGTATCCTTGATTCCTGGGCCATCATCGGCAAACTGCGCGGCGACGAAGCTACTTTCGCAGAAAACGCGAATTCTCAGTTTTCCCGGGCGGCCACTTTCCAATATGGCATCCACGGCGTTGTTGATGATATTAAGAAAGACTTGCTCAATCTGGTGAGGATCGGCGACCACCATGGCAGGCTCAGGACCCAACTCTTTTTCCACGCTGATGTGGTTGACCTTAAGATCGTAATCACGAAGCGCAAGAGTTTCCTCCAGAACTTTTCGAACGTCCACCTCAGAACGTTCGGGAGTTCTTTGACGCGCGAACGAGAGCAGATTCTGCACCACCCGATGGGTTCGCTGGGCCTGTTTAAACATCTTGCCGACGTAATCCTGGGCGCGCTCGTTCAAGCCTTCGCTTTCCAATAGCTGCGCGTAGCCCAAAATCGCGGTCAAAGGATTATTGAGTTCGTGGGCGACTCCAGCGATTAATTGGCCTACTGCTGACATTTTCTCGCTCTGCAAAAGCTGTTCCTGGGTGCGCCGCAGGTCTTCGTAGGCCCTGCAGGTCTCCTCGTACAGGCGGACTTTTTCGATAGTGGTAGCCAACTGGCGGCTAATCGCTACGAGCAAATTCTCTTCGCCGCTGGAGTATTCATATTCCGTATGGTTGCGAAGTCCCATCATTCCGATGGGGCTGTCCTTTCCCCAGAACAGCACCCAGATCCAGGAACCGTCGCTGCTGGAGCGAATGAAGTCCGCCACCGCTCCGCTGAGATGGGGAAGATATTCCGCGGTGATCACTTCCGCTCGAGAACGGGTAACCAAATCGCCGAAGCCATCGGCAAAACTGACCTCGGCGGGTCGGGATGCGTCGCGGCTGCGCGGTCCCCATGCGGCCCGACGGCGGTAGATTGGGGCATCGGAATCCGACAGATAAACGGCTCCGCTCTCCGCGCCGAACAGTGAAACCACTTGCCGTAGACTCAGATTCAGGATTTCGTCGAGATCGAAGGACTGTGTCGCTACTACCGCCATCGCATTTAAGGCATTGAGTTCGCGATTGCGTCGCCGCATTTCTTCTTCGGCACGACGTTTCTCGGTCACATCCAGGACAAAACCCTGATAGCGTTCGATAATTCCCGCGGCGTTGCGCGTGGCGAAGCTGCTTTCAGCCGCCAGCAGCAGAGTTCCATTCTGCCGGCGCATGGTCATGTCAAAGTTGCGCACGAAATTGTGTTGGTCGATGGCTTTGTAAAAAGCGGCACGCTGCGCGGCATCGGCGCGAACGTCCGCGTCCATGTTCAAGGCGAGTAAATCTTCCCGGCGCGGGTACCCCAGCATGTGGACAAAAGCGTCGTTGCAGTCCAGCAAACGGCCGCCGGGCGTGGCCACGTAAACTCCCTCTTGCACCTGGTCAAACAGCAGACGGTATTTCTCCTCCGCCGAATGCCGGTCCGTAATATCCCTGACAATGTGGATGGTCCCCGTCTGTGAGCCACCCTGCTCGGTGTAGGAGGAACTAGAAACCAGAGAGAAGCCGCCAAAACAAGGGTCCGCGCCTTCGGTGATCTCCTGCTGGCCACGGGCGCAGTAGGGGCATCCAGTCCACTCCCCCAGAACGTGCGGCAAGACCGAGTCGCACGTGCTCCCAATCACGGCGGCCGATGATTGCTGCAACTGCTCGAGCAATGTCTGATTGGCCTTGATGATCCGGAATTCCGCGTCGTGCGCCAGAATGATGTCGTGCACTGAATCAAAAGTGTTTCGCCACTGCCGCTGCGAGCGCAATACCTGCTCCAGCAGACGAAAATTCTCGATTGCGATTCCCAGGTGGCGACCGCAAGTCTCGAGGAAATCGATCTCCTCCGCGGTCAGGCTCCGCTGTCGCCCGCTGCCTAAAATCAGCAATCCGACGGGGGCCTTCTTTCCCAGCACAGGAATCAGCAAGAGCTGGTGGATTTTTTCGGATCGCAGCACCTGCTCGTTTTCGGTGAATGAGGCACCTTTCTGGGCAACCTCGGGCTTTCCTCTCTCCAAGGTATGCGACAAGCTCCCGGTCAACTCGGCGCTCCCAACCTCGCGCAGGAAGTCCGCCGAAACTCCCACCGCGTGAGTGGCCACTAGATGTGTTCCCTCGATAAGGCGAAACCAAGCGGCTTTGCACTTTGTCAACCGCCGCAACTCCTCGAGCGCTCTCTCCACCATGGCACCCTGCTGTTGCGCAACTACAATGCTCTCGGTCAAAGCGCGGAGCACACTCAGTCGTTGGGCGCGAGCACGCGCCTCCTGGAACACGACGAATAGCATGGCCAATCCCAGTGCGACATCGGCGCCGACCAAGACGCCCGCAGGCACCTGGCTGGTGAAACCCGGCCAGCTTAAATGCTGCGCGAAAAGGAAAATCGCGAGCATCCATACCGGCAACTCTCGACGCCCTCGGCGGGCGCGTAACAAGGCGATCGCGGCAGTGAAAAGAATAATTCGGTAGGAAACTTCCAGGGCAACTCGCAGGGGCAGGAGATCCGGCCACAACAGGAGGCGAGCAACAGCAAAACCCGCGGTGCTTGCCGTGACCGCCGCCAGAGGCGCGAGCAGGTCTGGCTTTGCGATATATACAAAAACTGCACAAGCAAATAAGCCAACAGCTATCACGAAAGCTGCTTGCTGAAGGGGGAGAATATAGCGTTCCGGAATTCGCATCGTCGCGCCATGCAACTCGATCAGGCGCGAGATAACGAGCAGCGTCCATCCCACGGTCCAGATCGCTAAATACCGTTCGCGAAAGATGGAAAGAACCAGCAGCGAAGCGGCAAGGGTAACCAGCAGAGCCCAAGCGGCGGGGCTTAGGCCGGCGATCGCCGGTCGCGCAACGGTGCTCCAAATAGACCAGAGAGAAGCGGTCATCGTAATCGATTAACGTTCAACAGAACAGGAATGCGCCACCCAGACGTAACACTGCCAAGCTTCTGAATACCACGGCCAGGCCTGATTTCGATGCCCTTTCAGGACCTGAAAGGTTACTTTAGGCATTTCATCGATGGAGTAGAATCGTCGATAGTATTCTGAGATACCCATGGCTGACCGCATTCTGGTAGTGGACGACGAAGAGGCCATCCGCGAGATTGTCTGCGCCATTTTGAACGCCGCTGGCTACACCTGCAAACAGGCAGGATCTGGCATGGAAGCCTTGGCTCTGCTCAACTCCGGTGACGTGTTCGAGTTGATGCTTTCCGACTTGATGATGGCGGACCTGGACGGCATCGGGTTGCTGGAACGCACCAAAGAAAAGTTTCCGGACATGCCCGTCGTGATGGTGACGGCGGTGCACGATATCTCGGTCGCGCTCGCCGCCATCCGTAATGGCGCTTATGACTATCTGCTGAAGCCCTTCGAGCGTGAGCAGTTACTCAACGCGGTAGGCCGGGCGCTGGAAAACCGCCGCCTTAAAGTGGAAAACCGCACTTACCAAACGAATCTGGAATCATTGGTGGAAGCTCGTACCGACCAGCTCCAGAAGGCCATGGCGGACCTGGTGCGCTCCTACGACATTACTCTCGAGGCTCTGGGAGATGCGCTCGATCTGAAGGACCGGGAAACCGAAGGCCACTCCAGGCGAGTGACCGCTTACACCATGGTGATTGCGCGTGCCATGGGCCTGCCTCTTGAGCAAATCGACATGATCGCTCGTGGCGCCTTCCTGCACGACATAGGCAAGATGGCGATACCCGACAATATTCTGAACAAAAAGGGCAAGCTTGACGATAATGAGCGGGAGATCATGCGCGAACACTGCTTTAAGGGTTATCAAATCGTCAAGAAGATCCCGTTTCTCGCCGACGCCTGCGAGATTGTTTATTCGCACCAGGAACACTTCGATGGCTCCGGTTATCCACGCGGCCTGAAAGGCGAGGAAATCCCTTTAGGGGCACGCATCTTTTCCGTCGCCGATACCCTCGATGCCATCATATCGGACCGACCCTATCGTAGAGCTAGAACCTTCGCCGAAGCTCGCAAGGAGATTCAGGCGTGGGCAGGTCGCCAATTCGACCCAGAGGTCGTCAAAGCTTTTCAGCAGATGCCAGACAAAATCTTCGAACATTTGCGCACCGAGATCGACGCGCAGACCTCCCCGTTCAGCTACTCTGCCACCGCCAAGGGTGCCTCGTAGGCTGGTCACGCACCTTGCTATCGATTTACTTCTCCTGCAATAACAGACGATTGCGACGTTCTTAATGAGTTGCTGGCTTTTTGCCGCAAATGAAAACATTCAGATAAGCTTTCTCTACAATCTGGAGGCGCTCATGAAGTCCGTAGGCTGTGTTCTGCCGCTCATTTCTATGGCCATCGCCCTTTCGGCTATCGCTTCGCCGGCGCAGGAGCATCCCACTGTCACCGCGCTTCCGAATTCCGTGTACGTGGGTGCGGATGGTAGGTACGAGTCCGCTCCAGACACTGCGGTGATCCAGTTCGATATTTCCGTACAGGAAGACTCCTCGCAAGCCGCCTACCAACATGCTTCAAGAGATGCTGAGCAGGTTCGTCAAGTTCTGCATGCCAATGGGATTGAGCCGAAAGCGGCGAATATCGGATTTTTCTCGGTTCAGCCAATTTACGATTGGAAAAATCCAAAGCGGAAGGTTGTGGGATATCGAGTTACAACCGACGTCAAATTAAAGTTGAAAGACTTTTCGAAAATCGGTCCGATCACGCAACAACTTGCCGACGCCAACGTGAGCGAAACGCAGACTCTGAATTACACACTTGAGGACATGGATGAAGCAAAGAATAAGGCGATAGAAGATGCCTACCGTCGCGCTCGAAACTCGGCTGAGACAATCGCGCATGCCAGCTCACGTGTTTTAGGAGAACTTTCCTACGCCTCGGTGGACACCTTTGAGAACCAGCGCATGCCCATGCCGAGGATGGCGCGCGCCATGTCATCGATGGCAGCGGCTCCGGCTCCCACTGAAGAATTCACGCCGCAAACGGTAACCGTGACTGCGCACGTGAATGCGCTTTTCAATTTGAAATAGAGTGCTTCGTGCTCATGCTTTCCGCCAAGCGCGGCGAAGCTCGTTGGAAGACTGCAACGACAGTGCTTCGGTGTGATAAGCCGCTAGGGCGTCGCCTTGGCGACCGCGATCCGGTTCGCATCAACGGTAATCGGACGCTGAATTTCCATCTCTATCGAAGTTCCCACGTCCAGCTTTACATCTGCGCCGCGCTTCAGGAGAGCCCACGCTACGCCTGCCGCCGCGCCCGCACCGGCGCCGACCCGTGCTCCGTTGAGCCCTCCGGTGGCCAAGCCTCCCGCCGTCGCGCCACCCAAGGTGCCGTACACGCCACCTTTAGCCGCGTCTTCAACTTTTTTCCCGGTATCGCTATCCTGCTGAATCGTGCCTTCCGAATCCTTCACCGACTTGTCGTCGGCTCCGGGAGTATTCTCAACCGACCCCGGCAGCATCACGGTATAACCGCTGGGATAAATTATGGAAGTAAAATGCATCAGAATCTCGGCTCGTCCCTTACCATGCCCGGCGCGCTCCACATGCGCAATCTTGCCCTGGATATAAGCGCCCGCCGGAATAACGACACGGTTATCCATGACGAACGGAAATACTGTCTCGGCGTACACCGCATCGCCCTCGCGGGCATTTTTGGTGGAGATGGCCTGCTTCAGCGATAGAGGAATCTTGGTTCCCGCGGGAATAGTGATTGCGTTTGGATCAGGAGCTGGAAGTGATCCCCGAGTTGCCCCTTTGCTATCGGCAGACAGGTTCTGCAAGCCTGCCGGAGCAGAGGAAGTCGGACTTGGCACGTCTGTCGAGGGCGGGGCGCCCGCTTGACCCAATGCAATTCCTGGAACCAGAAGGAACGCTAATAACACTCGCATCGCGCACCTCAATCTCGCCGCAAGTCCAATGAAGCGTGCGGCAGTGCAGACTACGGCAAAGATACCACGCAACCCCTCATTTGGATGCGTTCCTACAAACATCCGGGTGCCCAGCCCCTAGAACCGGGACTAGGA
>JBAVZU010000279.1:0-4112 GCA_049588915.1 Candidatus Sulfotelmatobacter sp. | reverse complement strand
GCTTAGGTTCTATGGCTTCGAAGTCGGATACACTCCCGACATCCGAATCGCACGTGCCCCGAACTTTGAAGAGAGAGCGAGGGAATGGGTATCGCCCTTCAACCATAACTACCTGAGGATAACCCGGATTCTGAAGTCCTTATCCTTGCTCGGCCTTGAGGAAGAGGCTCGCGCGTTCTTGGGATGCCTATCGGACATCTACAGTGACCGCCATCAATTGATTCCGCCTGAGACTTTCCAATACTGGAAGGCGGCGGTTCTTGAGTAGACCAGCAGCCACCTAAACGATCCAACTCGACTCTCGGAGGGATTTGCATGAATAGAAAGAAGCTGATCGCCGCTAACTGGAAAATGTACAAAACCCCTGATCAGACCCGCGAGTTTTTTCGCGAGTTTCTGCCGCTGGTCAGCGGACATGATCGCGACGAGATCGTGGTCTGCCCTCCTGCCGTCGATCTGGGTGCAGCAGTCGAAGTGGCGAAGGGATCGAACATTGCCATTGGCGCCCAAAATGTGCACTGGAAGCCGGAGGGCGCATTCACCGGCGAAACATCTGCCCCCATGCTGCTGGCGCTGGGCGTAACCCATGTGATCGTGGGGCACTCGGAGCGGCGGCAATACTTCGGAGAGACCGACGACACCGTCAACCTACGACTGAAAGCCGCGCTGGAAGCCGGTCTTATACCGATCTGTTGCGTAGGCGAAGTGCTGGAAGAGCGTGAAGCCGGATTGACCGACGACGTGCTGCGCCGCCAGTGCGTACGGGCATTCCATGCAGTGTCCGCCAAGAAAGCCGCCAACCTCGTGGTGGCTTACGAACCGGTTTGGGCCATCGGAACGGGAAAAACCGCGACGCCGGAACTCGCCTCTGAGGCGCACGCAGTGATTCGCCGCGAAGCAACGGAAATATTCGGGGAGGGATTTGCCGCAAAGCTTCGCATTCTTTACGGCGGATCGGTGAAACCCGACAACGCCTCGGCGCTCATGGCGCAAGAGGAGATTGATGGTGCGCTGGTGGGCGGAGCATCGCTCGATCCGAAATCGTTTGCGGCGATTGTGAAGTACTAGAGTTAGGGCGGTGCACGAAGATAAAAGAAGCAGATTCCTTCGGCTTCGTGCAAGCGGCCTCTCCTCTCCGCCGGCAATCACGCTCCGGCTCCGGTCGGAATAACACACTCTCGAAGTCGTGCCGCGCTTCGCTCGCCCGGACAGCCGGGGGCCAGCTGTCCCACATGACCAATGCGGACTGTTGCTTGATCTGCTAATCTTCTCTGCTCGCAATCCCTTAATCTCATTTTGCCGGAAGAAAAGAGAGTGGATGACGGAAACTGTGCGTCCTGAGCCGAGTCCCCTGTACCGGTGGCTGGTCCTGATCTTTCTTAGCCTGGCGATGTTTGGCAGTTATTACGCCTACGACGCGCTGAGTCCCCTGGCCGACGTGCTGAAAAAGCAACTGAACTTCACCGACCTGGACATCGGATTCCTGCAGGCGATTTACAGCTTCCCCAACATTTTCACCGTGCTTATTGGCGGTTTCATCATTGACCGCATAGGGCTGCGAAAATCGCTGATGATCTTTGGCGTGCTGTGCTTCATCGGACCGGCCATTACCGCAGCCACCGGCCACCTCCCTATGATGGCAACCGGACGCCTTATTTTCGGGATGGGAGCGGAATCCCTCAACGTCGCCGTCACCACCGCGCTGGCCCGCTGGTTCCGAGGAAAGGAACTGAGCTTCGCGTTCGGCCTGAACCTGACTGCATCGCGTCTGGGGACATTCGCCGCGCTGAATTCGCCCACTTGGGCGCGCGCCGCTTATGCCCAATGGCGAACTCCTTTCCTGATCGCGCTGGCCTTCTCGGCTTTGAGTTTAGTGGGGGTGATCATTTACTGGTTCATGGAAGAATGGGCAGAGAAAAATTACAGTCTGGGCAGGGTTTCCACCGACAAAGTGGTGTTTTCGGACCTATGGAAGTTCGGGGTTAGTTATTGGCTGATCGTCGCTCTGTGCATCGTTTTCTACTCAGCGATCTTTCCCTTTCAGACCTTCGCCGTAAAATTTTTCATGGAGGCGCACAGCACGTCGCGTGAATTTGGCGGATTCCTGTCGAGCATGCTGACCTTATTTGCGATGATTGCCACGCCGCTGTTCGGCCTGTGGGTGGATCGCGTGGGCAAGCGCGCTCTCTTAATGATGTTCGGATCGTTGCTGCTGATCCCGGTATACCTGATGATGGCCTACACCCACATAAATCTATATGTACCAATGGCAATGATGGGAGTGGCGTTCTCGCTGATCCCCGCAGTCATGTGGCCTTCGGTAGCCTACATCGTTGACCAGTCGAAGTTAGGCACGGCTTACGGTCTGATGACCATGATCCAAAACATCGGATTGTTTGGACTTAACTTACTGGTGGGGTGGGCTAACAATTACAGTCACGCCGACGCCAGCAATCCGGCAGGTTACAACCTGGGGATGTGGATTTTTTCGATTCTGGGAATTTTGGGAGTCGTATTCGCATTTCTGTTACGGCAACGTGAACTGGGACCACACGGGCACGGCCTGGAGACGATTACAACGGCCAATAGTGCTACTTAAACTACACCGGAAACTACCATTTTCCGCAGAGCGGTATACTCTCCCTTCTCCGCGGGGATTCACAGCCTGCCGCCGATACTGCATCCAACCTTGCTAAGGCAAAGGCTTTCCGGTGGCGACCTGGAGTGGAACGGTAACATCGAAAAGTCTCTCCATAGATCGGTAGAAACACTCTGATATTCTGGAGGTTACCGCCGTGTGGTTGCTTGGGACGAGGCCGTGCAACCAATACAACACAAACTACTTATGCCGCATCCGAATGAGTGCGGCCGGAAAAGAAGAGTTGACCGACCCACAACAGAAAAAAACCACTGAACCGAGCGAGGCCGAGGTCATCGACCGGGCCAAACTGGGGGACGCTGAAGCGTTCCAAGTGCTCTATGACAAGCACAAGCGACGTGTGTATTCGCTCTGTTTGCGAATGACGGCCAATACGGCCGAGGCTGAGGACTTGGCGCAGGAAGCGTTTCTGCAGCTTTACCGTAAAATTGGCACGTTTCGCGGGGAGTCGGCCTTCTCAACGTGGTTGCATCGATTGTCGGTGAACGTAGTACTGATGCATCTGAGAAAAAAGAGCCTGCCCGTGGTTTCTCTGGAAGAGACCACGCAGGGCACCGAGGAAGATTCTCAGAAAAAGGATTTTGGGGCGGACGATGTGGCACTGTCAGGATCGATTGACCGGCTCCAGTTGCAGCGGGCAGTGAGCGATTTGCCTCCGGGTTATCGGACGATTTTTGTTCTTCACGATGTGGAAGGTTACGAGCATAATGAGATCGCCAATTTGGTAGGATGTTCGATTGGGAACAGCAAATCGCAGTTACATAAGGCGCGCATGAAGCTGCGCGACCTGCTCAGGATGAATAGAGCCGAAAAGGCCGGGAAATCTCGAGCAAGTTAGACAAATCAAAGTTGAAGCATACGAGGAACGCTTTAATCTCGTCAGGGGCGCTAGATGTGCGGGCGGAATCGAGAACCGCAGGATAGTCGGGAGAGGTCGTATGAATTGCGTTGAGCTGCAACAAAGCTTGGCGGAAGTGGAAGATGGCAGTACACCAGAGCAAAGCAGTCATCTGAAAACCTGTGCGGAATGCTCAGAGCTGGTGAAGGAACTAAATTGGATCGTTGCCAAAGCCAGCGAACTTGAGGCCAGCGACGAACCCAGCCCGCGAGTGTGGAATTCTATTGAAGTCGCCTTGCGGCAGGAGGGTTTGATTCGTCCGCAGAATCTGGCCCGGCGATCGACCATTCCTTCCTTCCAGGCCCGCTGGGGCGCAGCGCGATGGATGGTACCGGCCGCGGCAGTTCTGCTGCTGGCTGTGAGCGTTTATGAGCGGCGCGAGTCTTTGCCGAACGAGTCGCATTCCGAGGCTGCTTTGATCACGCCGGTGGCGAACCCCTCGGGCTTGAATGACGAAGACTTGATCCAGGAGGTTGCCGCGAATACTCCCGCGATGCAAAGCCAATATGCCGAAAATCTGCAGCGGGTGAATGAATACATCCGCGATGCGCAAAG
>JBAVZU010000278.1:0-2295 GCA_049588915.1 Candidatus Sulfotelmatobacter sp. | reverse complement strand
CGATGCCAGAGTCCAAGTACAGCTACCGGCCGACGAAGGACGTTCGCTCGTTTGGCGAGATCGTGACTCATATCGCGGATATATCCTATTTTTTGTGTTCAAACGCCAAGGGTGAAGCGAATCCCGCCACGCCTACCACGAAGAGTTCGAAAACCGAGATCATTGCCTACCTCAAAGGCTCGTTCGACTACTGCGATGCCGTCTATCCCAAGTTCACTGATGCCCACCTCAATGACCCGGCGGACTTCTTTGGGTTCAAGACGAACAAGATGTTCCTCTTGACGCAAGTCGGAAATCACGACGCCTTGCATTATGGCAATCTCGTCACGTATCTGCCCCTCAATGGCCTTGAGCCCTCCGGAGGCTGGTTTTGATGCGCAGCGGCGAGTCCTCTTTCAAGATCGGGAAGGCATCCAGTCCAGAGTGGTAGACCGTCCCGGTCGGCAACCCGGAAGTACTCCGAGCTGCCAAACGGATAGACCACTTCGTCTCAGCTGGCGATACATCTCGTGGGTGTTGAAAAAGTCACTGAGATTAGCGGGTGCGATTTAGCGAAAGCATGGTAAGACCTGAACATGCTTTGCTGGATTTCCATCTTGGGAGGCCTGCTGATCATGATGGGGCAACACGACCGCTCTGAAGCGCTGTTCTATTTCTTTCGCCTGGAAGATCAGGTTCCTGAGACCCACCTGCTGCGGCTGATCGAAAAGCACATCAGCTTTGCCTTTGTGCGGGAAAAGCTGAGAGAGAGTTACAGCGATACTGGCCGTCCTTCCATCGATCCCGAGCTTCTGTTGCGCATTCTGCTCATTGGGTATTTGTACGGCATTACCAGCGAACGCAAACTGGTGGAGGAACTGCGCATGCATCTGGCGTGGCGCTGGTTCACCGGTCTGGGCTTCGATCAGGAGATTCCGCATCACTCCACGTTCTCGAAAAACCGGCACGGACGGTTTCAGGAATCGAAGCTGTTCGAGGAACTGTTTGAGCAGATCGTGCGCCAGTGTGTGGAAGTGGGATTGGTGCAGGGCAAGCACTTGTCGGTCGATGGCAGTTTCATCGAGGCGAATGCGGCGAAGGAGAGTCGTATTCCGCGCGAGCAGTTGGCGGATGTTGCACTGGTCAGTCACACGGTGCGGCAGTACTTAGTGGAACTGGAACAGCAGAACCTGGTGGAAGAACCGGTGCACGAGCAGGATCAGGTATCGACCACAGATCCCGATTCCACTTACGCCACTAAGGGCGGCACGCCGGCTCGGCTGGGGTACTACGACAACTATCTGGTCGACAATCACAGTTGCGTAATCGTGGGAGTACAAGCGACGGCGGCACGGATGAGTCAGGAAACGGTGGCCGCGCAGGACATGCTCACTCGTTTCACTCAGTGGCAAGGTCGAGAGCCGGAATCGGTGGCGGCCGATACGACATACGGGAACGGGGAGTTCTTGCACTGGTTGGCGGATCGGAGCATCACTCCCTATATGCGAACCCGCGACAGTATCCACAGAAAGAACAGTCCGTTCTACGGTCCCGAGCGGTTCACGTATCAACCCGAAAGCAACAGCTATCGCTGTCCTGCGGGGCAGCAACTCAACTACGGTGGTCGCAACCAGCGGAACCGCACCTATGCCTACATCGGGACTCGCAAACGGTGCGGTGCGTGTGCGCTCAAAGCCCAATGCACCAGCGGGGCGTTTCGTTTTCTTGCCATCCACATGGACGAACCCGCCCGGCAACGCGCACGCGAGTTCGCCAACACGCCCGAGTTCGCAAAGGCACAGCGGGAAAGAAAGAAGGTGGAAGCCCTGTTCGCGGAACTTAAGAATCAGATCGGACTGCGTCGCCTCCGTCTGCGGAGATTACGGTTTGTGCGGGAGCAGTTCTTCCTGGCGGCGGCTGCGCAGAACATTAAGCGACTCGTGCGGTTCCTCTACAACCAACCGACCACACCCGCTCTGCCCGCCACCACTTAGCCGAACGGAGAGAAAAAACTCGGCAGGCATTTACTCGCAGCCGAAAAGACCTTCGGTTGACGGACTTTTTCAACACCCACGCCTGTTTTCGTCAGCTAGCAACAGTGTAGGCAACTTGATACGCCATCAAGATGCAGATCACAATTTGGCCGCGAACCCAGACATCGCGCCTGCTTAGCCGAATTCTCGATCTAATCGTCGTTACCAACCAGACCAAAGACAGCAGGAACACGACGGCTCCGACGAAAACCCCGAGCCGTTGATGCCTTTGCATCCCGGAGATTATGTAAAACAGACCTAGAACAATGTCCATGCTGTACAT
>JBAVZU010000277.1:0-7775 GCA_049588915.1 Candidatus Sulfotelmatobacter sp. | reverse complement strand
GGGTACGGGGACCGGAACCCAATCTGCGAACTCAAGAAGGTAGACCATGGTTGGGAGTCAGATGCAAGCGCGGCGCCCGAGACAATGAGAATATCGACAGGAACTGATGCGAGGTTTACGAAGTCGAGCCCGGTCGCCCATTTTTCCACAGCGAAACGCCCGGCAGTCGCGGAGTGCAAGTGAAATCTAAGCGAATGAATAGCGAAGGAATCCAGGGCATAAACGCAACATCTTGTGGTCACATTTCTGGTTAACCACAAGTCCTCGTATTTTGAGGCAACCCGGCAAATATCAGAGTGCAACCCTCAAGTTTCCTCTTGACAATCAACAACTTACAGCTAAGATGTGGTACAAAGTGGTACAGAGTGGTCAAACAGATAAGGGCTGTGGAGCGGGAAGCTGCTAAAGAGGAGGCCGGTGGAAATCCGACCCGAAAGCACAACAAACAACCCGAACCAGCTGAGTTTGACCATGATTTGTGCCGTTTTAACCTCCCCGATTGCATTCGAGTTAAAGGATGCGAGCGAAACTCGCGATTTAGCCATCGCGCAAAAAACGCGAGATCGGTCGCGCAGCACGCCCAGATCCGTCGGCGCCAAAAAACGGCACCCCAGGATGACGGACCAAAATTATGTTTCGCGGCAATCACCCAACTCGGGTCGACGAAAAGGGGCGGCTCAAAGTTCCGGCCGAATTCAAGCGGGTGATCGACGAGAAGTATGGACAGCAATACTACATCACAAGTCTCGATGGGAAGGTTGCTCAAGTGTATCCCTTCGAGGAGTGGGAGCGGATCGAGCAGAAGCTGGCCGGGCTCTCCACTTTCGATCCTACGAAGAAAAAGTTTCTCAGCAAGGTGAATTACTGGGGCCAGGTGGTAGAGATGGACGGTCAGGGCCGATTGCTGATGCCGCAGTTGTTGCGGGAGTCGGCTCAGATCAAGGGCGAAGTTTCGGTGACCGGATACCAGACCTACCTGGAAGTCCGCAACCTCGAGTCGTACCGCAAGCAGGTCGAGGAAGACAAGTTCACCTCTGACGATGAGAAGAAGCTCGGCGAACTGGGCATCTAGTGGACGGGGATTCAACAGACACCCCTCAGGGGGTTGGGCATGGTGGTGGAAGGGAACCGATCCATGTTCCAGTTCTTTTAAAAGAAGCGATCGACTTTTTAAACGTGCGGCGTGGCGGGACCTACATCGACGCCACCGTGGGCTTGGGCGGACACAGTTACGAAATCGCAAAACGCCTCGGCGCACCGGGACATTTGATTGGACTCGATAAGGATCCAGCGGCGCTTAGCGTTGCCGAAAGAAAGTTCGCGCAAGCCAAGCTGGCCGGGGAAGATTTTCCTACGTTCACGCTGTTGCAGTGCTCGTTCGCCGAAGCGGGAGAGCGGTTCGGCAAAAATTTTGCGGACGGCATTCTGGCCGATATTGGCATAAGCAGTTTGCAACTGCAAGATACGGCGCGCGGATTCAGTTTTCAGGCGGACGGACCGCTCGACATGCGGATGGACCCGCGGTCAGAGCGCACCGCCGAACAAGTGGTAAACCACCTCGACGAGCGCGAGCTTGCCGATGTGATTTACGAATTCGGAGAGGAAAGGAGGTCGCGGAGAATCGCCAGAGCCATTGTCCGGTCGCGGCCGATACGATCTACCGCACATTTAGCGGATGTCATATCAGCCGCGGCCCGGCCAATGAACCAGGCAGAGAGGCGAATTCATCCGGCGACCAGAACTTTTCAGGCGCTCCGAATCTTCGTAAACCGCGAACTGGACGATCTGAAGATTCTGCTGGACGCAGCGCCCCAGATTCTGAAGCCAGGAGGACGCGTGGTGGTGATCAGCTTTCATTCGCTGGAGGATCGCATCGTAAAGGATGCCATCCGCGAAGGAAGTATTAAGGACAAGCACTTCCGGGTGCTCACCAAGAAACCGGTGACGGCATCGGAAGAAGAGCAGGATCGCAATCCGCGGGCGCGCAGTGCAAAGTTGCGCTCGGCGGAGAAAGTTTAGAAGCGGCTTCGGGCTTCGGGCCTTGCAGTCGGAGCATAAACGATGTTGGCCGAAAGCCGGGGCCGAAGGGCAGATTTTAGATTCCGGAAAACCTGCCGGGGTCCCCGGCACAGCTGTAATGGCGTGCCGGGCGTTCAGGTTCTTATAAAGGTGGACAAAGATCCACCGCTATAGAAAGGCTTCCGGTTCGAAGCCAGGTTTCGAAGCCAGCTTCTCGGTAGGAATTCGAGTTGGAAGGTGCGTGATGTATTCAGGGAGCATGTATTCGGGAACGTTGATCAAGGATCTGGTAGCGGCAGTGGAGCGCGCTGAGCGAAGCGCTCGAGAAAAGCGCACGACTGAGGAAAAGGAACTGCCCAGCATTTTCGAGTTGCAGTCTCCGCAGCAGACAGAACGGGTGTTCGCAGGAGCGGCATGATGGCGACGGCAGCGGCGGTAATGCGAAGTGCAGTTCCACGGGCGAGGCGGAATCATTTTTTCAGCGGTACGCCGGAGATATACTTCGCCAAGACCATCGATAATTCGCGTCTGGTGAAAGTGGAAGATCCCGGGCGCAATCGCGAGATGAAGCAGTTTGGCACCGCCCTCGCTGTCCTGTTCATGCTGGTGTTCACTTATGCATGGCAGCATTTCCGCGCGATCGAATACGGCTACCAGATTGAGTCGGCGAAGCGCGAACTGGGCAATCTGACTGAGACGAACCGCGCGCTGCGACTGGAAGATGCCAGCCTTCGCGATCCGGAGCGCATTGACGTGATGGCGCGGCGCATGGGATTAGTGCCGCTGGAACCGGGACAAGTGATCCGCATGGACAGCCCAGCGACCGACGCTGTTGCGGGTCCAGTCATGGCCAGCGTGGCTCCGATCGCGCGGCTCGCCGAGCAGTAGCACGCTGCGAACTCTCCGAGCTTCGCTCGGGATGGACAGCCGAGAGCGCTGTCCCCACACGAACTTTAACTGGCGGTCCGCCCGAACGGTGGTCCGCCATGTTTGTCTAGAACTGAGTCGAACATCAAGAGTTGTCACTCCGAAGGAGCGAATGCGACGAGGAACCTGCTGTTTGCCGGCGCCAGCACCGAGCAGGTTCCTCCTCTGCGCTTCGCGCATCGTCGGAATGACAAATCTTTGGAATAGTCATGGCCGGTAACTCCAGCCTCGGCAAGAATCGCCGACTCTATCTCCTCGGCAGCTTTCTTTTGCTCTGGTGTATAGCGATCTGCGGGCGCCTTGTTTTCCTGCAAATCTTTCGCTACGGCAGTTTTGTAAAACAGGCGGAACATCAGCAGCAGCGAGAGATACCGCTTTCCGCAAAACGAGGCGTGATCTATGACCGCGCCGGACATGAGCTGGCAATGTCCGTGTTGGTGGATTCGGCTTTCGCTGTGCCGTCGGAAGTGAAAGATCTTCCCACCGCGGTTTCGCTCATCACCCGCATCACCGGCGAAGATCATAACGTGGTGCTCGCCGATTGCCGCAATCACAAAACCTTTTGCTGGGTCGCACGCAAGGCCGATGATGAAACCATTCAGCGCATCAAATCTCTGAACCTGCAAGGCATTCACTTCCAAAAAGAGCCGAAGCGCTTCTACCCCGCGCGCGATCTGGCGGCGCAGGTGGTGGGGACTGTGGGTATGGAGGATGCCGGACAAAGCGGCATCGAGCACGCGTATGATAACGAGCTTCGCGGACGCGCCGGCAGAATGTTCATTTCGGTGGATGCCCGCCGGCAATGGTTTTCCGATGTGGAGAAACAGCCCGAGCCGGGCGATAATCTCGTCCTGACGATTGACAAGAACATTCAATACATCGCCGAAAAGGAACTCGACCAGGCGATTCACGATACGCAGGCCATTGCCGGCACGGTCATCGTGGAGAATCCGCACACCGGGGAAATTCTGGCGTTAGCCAATCGTCCGACATTTAATCCAAACTTACGCAAACAAATCACTCCCGCCGCGCTGACCAACCGCGCCGTCAGCTACGTATACGAGCCCGGTTCCACCTTCAAATTGGTCACGATTTCAGCGGCTCTCGAAGAGAAGCTTACGAATCCGGACGAGTTGTTTGATTGCCAGATGGGCTCGATCGTTTACAACGGCATGCGCATTCGCGACTCCAAGCCGCACGGATTGCTGCCGGTGTGGGGAGTGCTGGCGGAATCGAGCGATGTGGGCTCGATCAAGATTGCTTTGCGTCTCGGCGAAGACCGTTACTACAAATATATCCGTGCTTTCGGATTCGGACAGCAGACGGGCATCGAACTTCCCGGCGAAACGCGCGGGTTGACCAAACCTCCCAGCCGCTGGTCGAAAGTTTCGATTGCTGCAATCTCGATAGGGCAGGAGATTGGCATCTCGCCAATTCAGTTGTCGGCATTGGTCTCAACCTTCGCGAATGACGGCGTGTGGGTCGCTCCTCGCATTGTTGCTGGCCGCGTAGAGCCGCAGGGCACGGCGCAGACTGTGGCGTTTCATCCGGGAGCGTCACGGCGAGTGATTTCGAGTTACACAGCGGCCGAGATGCGCTCGATGATGCAAAAAGTTGTGCTCGAAGGCACGGGTCGCAAGGCGATTCTGGAGGGGTATTCGTCGGCAGGTAAAACAGGTACGGGACAGAAAGTCGATCCCGCGACCGGCGCGTATTCGAAGACAAAATATGTTGGATCCTTCGCGGGCTTCGCTCCAGTCAACAATCCGCAACTGGTGGTGGCGGTGATTCTCGACTCGGCCGTCGGCCCGCACCAGGGTGGGCAGATCGCGGCGCCGGTGTTTCGCCGCGTGTCGCAGCAGGTCCTGGAGTATCTGCACACGCCACACGATCTGCCGCTGGCTCCGAATCGTCAGTTACTGCTAGCGCAAGCGAAGACGAATGATAACGATAAAGATCTAGAAGAAGGTACACCGGACCATCCCGGCGAGACGTTAGAAACGGCGGAATTAAATTCGGATTCCTCAAGTTCCTCGCCGGACAAATTAAGTAGGTCGATGTCGTCCGATCGGGCCCCGGACAAAGCTTTGCCCACCACTGCCGGGAGGGAAGGCAGCGTTGTCCAGGCGGGCATACGTGAGAATGAGCCAGTAGCCCTCACCAGCGGCTCCGCGTCAGCAAAGAATCCGGGGGAGTTAAGTGGGGCTGCGGCGCAGGACCAACCGCCGATCAGTGGCACCATTGTTCTGGATGTTGAACAAGGCGGTATCGAAGTACCGTCGTTCGTAGGCAAGACCGTGAGGGGGGCATTGGAGACCGCACAGGATGCGGGCCTCGAACTTGAGGCCGTGGGCAGCGGTTTGGCGCGGCAACAGTCTCCAACGGCGGGAACGCACGTAGCCTCCGGCGCACACGTGACCGTGCAATTCGGACGGTAAGAATCTCAGCAACAACCGACACGGGGGAACAGCAGAATACTTATTCCTCTGTGATCTCTGTGTCCTCTGTGGTGAATGTTCGGTAGTGTCTTAAGACAGCACCGAGTGGTCGCCCCTGTTTGACCCGCCGAAAAACCGCGTGTTAGGGTAAACAGTCACACCATTCCGGACGACCTGCTCGCGTCGAGGGTTTAGATTTTGTCTTCCGTTGAGGCTACTTCCGCTGTCCGCAAAACTGCCCTGAACGCTGTACATCGCCAGATGGGCGCGAAGATGGTTGAGTTCAACGGGTGGGACATGCCGGTCGAATACCCCGCATCGATCGGCGGAGGAATCGTCAACGAGCACATGGCGGTGCGCACCGGCGTCGGCATCTTCGACGTCAGCCACATGGGCGATATCCGCCTCGCCGGTCCGCAGGCGCTCGCCGCCGTACAACATATTTCGATGAATGACGCTTCGCGGCTGGCGGTGGGGCAGGCACAGTATTCGGCTCTACTCTACCCGCAGGGGACATTCGTTGATGATGTGATCGTTCACCGGCTGGGCGAGGATGAGTATCTTCTGGTGATCAACGCGGGCACGCGCGAAAAGGATTTCAACTGGGTGCGTGACAACACGCGACAGTTCGACTGCGCGGTGGAAAATCTGTCGGACGATTTTACTCAGATTGCGATCCAGGGGCCGAAAGCGGTTAATCTGCTGGAAAAGTTGCACGGAGATGCTGTAGATGTCCCGATCACAGGCGCGAATCTTCCCGCGCCATTTCAGAAGCTGAGAATCAATGCTGACTTCCGATCGGTCAAGTTTTATTGGGTCACTACTGGGATGATGCTCACGATGACCGGTAATGTACGCCGGTACGACAACAAGATAATGATAGCGCGCACTGGCTACACGGCCGAAGACGGATTTGAGATTTATGTTCCGTCCAACGAGGCGATCAGTGCGATTGTGTGGAACGGGCTGCTTGCGGCCGGCAAAGAATTCGGTGTTATTCCTTGCGGACTGGGCGCGCGCAACACTTTGCGCCTGGAAGGTAAACTTCCGCTCTACGGACATGAGATTTCCGATACGATTAATGTTTGGGAAGCAGGCCTTGATCGCTTCTGCAAGATGGAGAAGCCGGAGTTTATCGGCCGCGCCGCGTTGGAGAAGGCGAGGTCCGAAGGATTGAAACGCACGTTAGTCGGCTTGGAGATGACTGAGCGTGGCATCGCGCGGGACGGATATAAGGTGCTGGACAACTCGGGCCGCGAGATTGGGTACGTCACCAGCGGGTCACCGGCGCCTTTTCTGAAAAAAAATATTGCCCTAGCCTATGTCCCCCTGGAATTTGCGGCGCTCGGCACCGCCATCAAGGTGGAGATTCGCGGGCAGGGCGTTGGTGCGCAAGTTGTGCCGACGCCGTTTTATAAGAAGCCGAAAAAGGCGTAGATACAAGGGTTCACAGAGGAGCACGGGTTCGGAGAGCAAGGAGCGAGACGCACGATGGGATATCCAACAGATCGCAAATACACCAAACAGCACGAATGGATTCAGGCGAGTGGGAATACTGCCACAGTCGGTATCACTGACCATGCGCAGGAAGCGCTCGGCGACATTGTTTTTGTCGAGTTGCCGAAGGTTGGCGCCGAGGTTGCGGCGGGTAAGTCGTTCGGCTCGGTCGAATCGGTAAAGGCCGTCTCCGATATTTATTCGCCGGCTTCTGGAACGGTTAAAGAAATCAATGAGGAGTTGAACACGTCCCCCGAGAACGTGAACAAAGATGCGCATAGCGCATGGATGATGAAGATCGCGCTGAAAGATCCAGGCGAACTGAATGGGTTACTCTCTGCGGCGGATTATGAAAAATTCGTGGCGGAAGAAGGCGATCACTAAAAAATTGGCGATTTTCTGATTTTCGACTGCCGAATGGACGATAAGTTGGAGCCAAACGACAATCGGACATTGGCAATCGACCATGAGGTATTCCGGATACAGCGTGGACGAGCGGACAACCGGCACAATCGAACTGGCCGCGAGTTACATCTAATTGACTTCTATGCGCTATCTTCCCAAATCTCCTGCCGACCGCGAAGCCATGCTGAAAACGATCGGCTTGCCCTCGATCGATGAACTGTTCGCGCCGATTCCAGCGGAATACCGGCTGAGCCGCGACTTGAAGATTCCTCGCCAGATGGCGGAATCAGAAATTGTGGACTACTTCCGCCAGCGCTCTCGGGAAAACGGCGAAGAATACACCAGTTTTCTTGGCGCGGGAGTGTACTCGCACTATCGTCCTGTGATTATTGATTCTTTGATTTCGCGCGGCGAATTTCTCACTGCCTATACTCCTTATCAGGCAGAAATCTCACAGGGCACGCTGCAATCCATCTTTGAATTCCAGAC
>JBAVZU010000276.1:0-7400 GCA_049588915.1 Candidatus Sulfotelmatobacter sp. | reverse complement strand
GCTACTAATGGTGGGCTTCATGAGCTGCGAAGCGCTGGAGACCACCTTGCGCACGGGCTTCGTCACGTTCTATAGCCGGACGCGAAAAAGGCTGTGGACCAAGGGAGAAACTTCCGGCAATCGGCTGGAGGTCATGGCGGCATGGACGGATTGTGACCGCGACACAGTGCTGCTCCGCGTCCGCGTGTTAGGCGCGGGCAAGGTTTGCCATACTGGGTCGAGATCCTGCTTCACGCAACAACTAGAACTGGGTGCGGAGGCTACGGATGTGGCGGAGGAGGCGCGATGAAACTTCGTCTGGGCATCCCCAAGGGAAGCTTGCAGGAAGCAACAGTCAGCCTGTTCACCCGCGCCGGACTGCGCGTCTACACCAGCGCGCGCTCCTACTTCGCCGCCACCGACGATCCAGAAATCGAATGCCTGCTCATTCGTGCGCAGGAAATGGCGCGCTATGTCGAACACGGTGCGCTCGATGCGGGGCTGACTGGTCTCGACTGGGTGGCGGAGAGCGGCCTTGACGTGGTCCGCGTCACCGACCTGATCTATGCCAAACAGAGCATGGGCAAAGTGAGGTGGGTGCTTGCTGTGCCGGAGGATTCAGACTTTCAGAAACCTCAAGACCTCGAGGGACGGATCGTCGCCACCGAGCTGGTGAATTTCACGCGCAACTTCTTTGCTAGTCGGAACGTGTCTGTGAGGGTTGAATTCTCCTGGGGCGCGACGGAAGTAAAGCCGCCGTTGCTGGCGGATGCCATCGTTGAAGTCACGGAGACTGGGAGTTCGCTGCGCGCCAACCACCTCAGAATTATCGAAACCGTGCTCGAGTCGAATACCCAACTGATCGCGAACAAAACGGCCTGGGCCGATCCCACGCGGCGGCACAAAATCGAAAACCTGGCAGTGATGCTGTCCGGGGCCATGGCGGCGCAAGGCCGCGTGGGCCTGATGCTCAACGTGCGCAAGCCGGATCTGGCTGGGGTTCTCGGCCTTCTACCCGCGTTAAAGAATCCAACAGTCGCCGCCCTGGCCGACGGCGAATGGGTCGCGGTCAACACCATCATCGATGAGCAGGCCGCCTGGACTCTCATTCCGAAGCTCAAGGAAGCGAATGCGCAGGGAATCGTGGAGTATCCATTGAACAAGGTGGTGATGTGATGGGTGATGTGATGCGCATTCTTGAGGGGAATAAGAAAGACCGGTTCGTGCGCGCGCTGGAGCAGCGCGGCGCAAGCGATCTGGCTGAGGTTCAGCCGGGGGTGCGGCGCATCGTGAGCAATGTCCGCCGTAATCGCGATCGTGCTTTGTGCCGTTATGCGGCACGCTGGGATGGGTTAGCCAGCAGCGAAACTGTGCGCGTGCCCGAGGCCGACCTGCATGATGCTTGGCAGCGAACCCCTCCGGAACTACAAGAGGCCATCACGCAGGCCGCGGCTAACATTCGCCGCTATTGCGAGTGGCAGAAACCGCAGGAGTGGCGGCACGAAATTCATCCTGGAGTTTGTGTAGGTCAGTTGGTGCGGCCGCTGGAATCGGTAGGCTGCTACGTTCCCGGCGGACGTTATCCCTTGCCTTCCACGTTGCTGATGACCGTGATTCCGGCGCAGGTTGCCGGCGTACCGCAGATCCGCGTGGTGTCGCCGCGCCCGGCCCAGGCGACTTTGGCTGCTGCGGCGTTCCTCGGCGTGCGCGAATTCTATCGCGTGGGCGGAGCACAGGCGATTGCTGCGCTCGCTTACGGAACGGAGAGCATCCCGCGTGTCAGCAAGATCGTCGGCCCGGGCAACCGGCATGTGACCGCGGCCAAGAAGCTGGTTGCGTTCGATTGCGCCATTGAGTTCCTGGCTGGTCCTACCGAAGCTGTGTTTATCAGCGAACAAGGTGAACCCGCGTTCATCGCCTGTGACCTGGCGGCGCAGGCGGAGCATGATCCCGACGCGCTGTGTGTCTTGATCACAAGTTCGCGTGGATTAGCGAAAGCTGTGCAGGCCGAAGTGCAGCGGCGCACGCGGGCAAATCCGATTGCTGCGGAATCACTTTCCCGTCGCGGGGCCATCCTGTTGATTGCTTCTCTTGATCAGGCAGTTGAGACCGCGAACCGTATTGCGCCTGAGCATCTCACTCTCCCCGCGGCCCTGGCGCCGTCGGTTCAAAATGCTGGCTCGATTTTTCTGAACGAGTTCACCCCCCAGTCGGCGGGTGATTACATCTCGGGTCCGAATCACGTGTTGCCGACTGGAGCGATGGCGCGCGTGCGCGGCGGCCTGAACGTGCTGGATTACGTTCGAATCATTTCTTGCCAGGAGGTCTCCCGCGAAGGGATTCGCCGAATCGGCCCAGCGGCCATTGTGCTTGCCGAAGCTGAGGGTTTGCGCGGACACGCTGAATCGGTGCGGATGAGGTGCTCTAATGCTTGAAGCCCGCCCGGCAGTGAAGAGTTTGCATACCTATCGGCCGCCCCTGGCAGGCCGTCAAGGGCTGCGTCTCGATTTCAACGAGAGCACCATCGGTTGTTCGCCCCGTGTATTGGCACGGATGCGGTCGATGGATGGCGAAGCGCTGGCCTGCTATCCAGAGCGAGAGCCGGTCGAAGCCGAAGTCGCTGGCTTTCTCGGACTCGATGCGTCGCAGGTGCTGCTCACCAACGGTGTGGATGAAGCGATTCATCTACTGTGCTCGACCTATCTCGATCCCGGTGACGAGGCGATCGTTGTCGTGCCCACCTTCGCCATGTATGCGATCTTCGCTCAAGCCGAGGGCGCTCGCGTGGTCCAGGTTCACGCCGGCGACAACTTCACTTTTCCTATTGAAGGCGTGCTCTCCGCCATCGGTCCGCGCACGCGCCTCATCGCCGTGGCGAATCCCAACAATCCAACTGGGACGGCTGTCCCCTGCGAAATCCTGCTGCGAGTCGCTCAGGCCACGCCGCATGCGGCGATTCTGGTGGACGAAGCCTACTTTGAGTTTCACGGAGAGACCATCCTTCACCACACCGTACGGCCGGCGAATCTCTTCGCGGCAAGAACATTCTCGAAGGCTTACGGACTGGCAGGTCTTCGTATCGGCATCCTCGCCGGAGATGCGGCACAGATGGCAATGGTGCGCCGCGTCGCTTCGCCCTACAACGTGAATGGGGTTGCGCTTGCGATTTTGCCCGAGGCGCTTCGAGATCAGGGGTACGTCGAGCGTTATGTCACCGAGGTGCAGTGCAGCCGCGAACTATTGCAGCGGGAGCTCAAAGCTCTTGGCCTCCACAACTGGCCGAGCCAGGCCAACTTCGTGCTGGTGCGTGTTGGTCCCGCCTATGCGGAATTCATTCAAGCTTTGCGCGCTCGCGGAATCCTGGTCCGCGACCGGCACACCGATCCAGCCTGCGAGGGCTGCGTCCGCCTGACTGTCGGCTCTCTCGAACATACGCAGACTCTGATCTCCGCCATGCGCGAGGTAGTCGGGGAATTCAAGCACCACCGTGAGGTGACCGTTTGAGGAAAGCCAGGCTGCACCGCAAGACCGCGGAAACTGAGGTTAAGATCGCACTCACCATCGAGGGCCGGGGCAAGTACGAGGTCTCTACCGGGATCCGCTTTCTGGACCACATGCTGGAGCTGTTCGCCCGGCACGGCGGGTTCGATCTGAAAATTAAGGCAGTCGGCGACCTGGACGTGGATCAGCACCATACCGTGGAAGACGTCGGGATTGCTCTCGGCGAGGTCTTCGATCACGCGTTAGGAGATCGTCGCGGCATTTTGCGGGCCGGATATTTTGTCATGCCCATGGACGAAACTCTCGGCTTGGCAGCCGTCGATTTCGGGGGACGGGCGGCTGCGGTGGTCGATACCAAGGTCCCCGCGGCGCGAGTCGGAGATCTACAAGTGGAACTAGTTTGTGATTTCTTCGAGGGCTTTGCCCGTGGCGCTCGCGCCAATGTTCATGCCCGGGTGCTGTACGGACGCTCCAGCCATCACAAAATCGAAGCACTCTTCAAGGCATTCGCGCGAGCTCTGCGCGTGGCATGCTCCCGCGACCACCGCCTCGGCAGGATGCTCCCCAGCACCAAGGGACTTCTATGATCGCTGTCGTGGATTATGGCGCGGGCAACTTGAATTCGGTGAAGAAGGCATTTGAACACCTCGGAACTGACGTGGTAGTGACAGACCAGTCTCAGACCGTGATCGCGGCGGACAAAATCGTATTGCCCGGAGTGGGACATTTTTCTTCTCTGCGAGCCCTGGACCGCACGGGCTTGCGCCAGGCCTTGCTGCAAGCCGCTTCCGCGGGAAAACCTCTTCTGGGCATCTGTCTGGGAATGCAGTGGCTTTTCGATGGGAGCGAGGAGTGCATTGAAGTTGCCGGGGCGGGTATTTTTTCTGGTAAATGCCAGCGTTTTCCGTCTTTGGTGAAGTCGCCGCATGTCGGCTGGAATTCTTTGACAGTTCAGGAAGGCTCGCGACTTCTGCGAGGCGTCGCGCAAGATTCATTCGTCTACTACACCCACTCTTTTCATGCGCCTGTGCTTCCCGCAATGAGTGCGATGAGTGAATACGGGCATCCTTTTTCCGCCGCCGTCGAGCAACACAACACTTTCGGAGTCCAGTTCCATCCGGAGAAATCAGGAGACGTGGGGCTTGCGATCCTGAAGAACTTTTGCGAGGTTTGACGTGTTGACCAAGCGTATCATCGCCTGCCTCGACGTGGACGGTGGCCGCGTCGTGAAGGGCGTGCAGTTCAAGAATTTGCGCGACGCCGGCGATCCGGCGGAGTGCGCCACCGCCCACGCCCGCCGTGGCGCGGACGAAATCGTACTGCTGGATATTACCGCGACCAGCGGGAACCGGCGCACTCTGCTGGACGTCGTCCGCGGCACCGCGCGCTCGCTATTTATTCCGTTCACCGTGGGAGGTGGAATTCGCCAACTCGAGGATGCGACCGCGGTCTTCGATGCGGGCGCAGACAAGATCGCGATCAACTCTGCCGCAGTTCGCGACCCTGCGTTGATCGGCGCGATCGCATCCCGCTTTGGTTCGCAGGCAGTTGTAGTGGCCATCGATGCCAGAAAGGTCAACGGAAGGTTTGAAGTGTTCACTGCAGGTGGACGCGTGCCCACGGGCCTGGATGCGATTCAATGGGCCCGGCAAGCGGCGGCTTGCGGAGCAGGCGAGATTCTGCTGACTTCGATGGACAGGGACGGAACTCAATCCGGGTTTGACTGCCAATTAGTGCGCGCCGTGGCCGAAGCAGTCTCGATTCCTGTTATCGCCTCCGGCGGAGCAGGATCTGCACTCGACTTCGTCCAGGTGTTTTGCGAAGGCCGCGCAGAGGCAGCTCTGGCCGCCTCCATTTTTCATTTCGGCATCGAGAATATCGCACAACTGAAGCGCGCACTGCACCATGCCAGCGTGCCGGTGAGGTGGCCATGCTAATTCCGTCGATCGACCTGATGGGCGGCAAGATTGTGCAGTTGGTACAGGGTGAGAAGAAAACACTGGAGTTCGACAACTTCGGCTACTGGATCGAGCGCTTTTCCAAGTACCCGTTGATCCAGGTGATTGACCTTGACGCAGCTCGGGGTAGTGGGAGCAACCGACTGTTGGTGAACCAGATTGTGAAACAGCTCAACTGCCAGGTGGGTGGCGGGATTCGCAGCCTCGCAATAGCGCATGAGCTCTTAGAAGCCGGAGCGCGCAGGGTTATTCTTGGTTCGGCGTTGTTGCAGAACGGCAAAATCAACACGCAATACGCTGCTACGCTGAAAAGTGCGCTCGGCACCGCAGCGCTGGTCTTTGCCCTCGATTCTCGGGGAGGCCGGGTTGCGATCGACGGCTGGCGCAAAGAGACTGCCGTCACCGCGTTCGACATGATTTGGGCACTGGAATCCTTCTGCGGCACTTTTCTCTACACGCACATCGACACGGAAGGCTTGATGGGTGGAATCCCGATGCAGATTGTGACTGCAATACGAAAGGCCACTTCGCGACGGCTAATGGTGGCCGGTGGCATCCGGACACAGCACGAAATCGACCAGCTCGATGCACTGCAGATGGACGCTGTTGTGGGCATGGCGTTGTACTCAGGCAGGATCTCGGCATAGGGGCAACTCAAACTAGCGCGAAACGAGCTTCGAGGAAGTCGGCCGGATTAGTAACGGGAAGCATCGGATGGGGCGTCCCCAACAAGGACGGGAGGAACATGCTTCAGAGACATATGGTGGTGCTGGCATCTGCGGCAGCTACAGCCCGCGGCCGACATTGGTGCTCGCAAGAAGCCCGTCGAGAAGCATGGGCCGAGGTTCACGTACAGGTCAGTGGTGACGTCCGCGACAGCGCGGCGATCCCGTTCAGGAGTTTACTCGTTTCGTAACCTTGGGCCGCAGACCCCAGCAGAAGGGAGTCACTGATGGCCAGGAAGAGCTCGCAGAAAAGCAAAGGCGGCGGCAGCCGGATGTTGCCGGTGATGCATCCTGATGCAGCCGGAGTCGATATCGGAGCGGAGGAGATATTTGTCGCTGTGCCTGCAGACCGTGCAGCAGATCCGGTGCGATCGTTTGGGACTTTTACACGGGAGCTTCACGAATTGGCTGACTGGTTGCAGAAATGCGGTGTGCGTACGGTTGCGATGGAATCCACGGGAGTGTTCTGGATTCCGCTTTATCAGATCCTGGAGACTCGTGGTTTTGAAGTGTTTCTGGTGAACGCGCAGCACGTGAAG
The DNA here is from genome assembly GCA_049588915.1 of Candidatus Sulfotelmatobacter sp. Classification (GTDB taxonomy): domain Bacteria; phylum Acidobacteriota; class Terriglobia; order Terriglobales; family Acidobacteriaceae; genus Sulfotelmatobacter. Next base: position 698 of record JBAVZU010000276.1, on the reverse strand, counting down.
AACGTGCCGGGACGGAAAAGCGATGTGTCCGACTGCCAGTGGATTCAATACTTACACTCCGTGGGCTTGCTCAAGGCCAGCTTTCGGCCGCCGGACGAGATCTGTGTGATTCGTTCGCTATGGAGACACCGTGAGAGTCTGGTTCAGATGGCCGCTGAGCACATCATGCATATGCAAAAGGCGCTCAGCCAAATGAATCTTCAGCTTCATCATGTACTGAGCCAGATCACAGGCCTGAGCGGACAGAAGATTCTCGATGCCATTCTGGCGGGCGAACGAGATCCGATGAGGCTGGCAAGCTTATGCAATGGGCGCGTGAAAAGCTCGCGGGAGACGGTGGCGAAATCGTTGGAGGGCGACTATCGTGAGGAGCACCTGTTCGCCCTTCGCCAGTCCCTGGTGGGCTATCGCTTCTACCAAACTCATCGCCGAGGTGGATCGGGAACTCGAACTCAAAATGCGCAAACTTCCACGCGCTACTGGCGGCCCCGAGCAAATGCCGCCTCGAACCAAGGCATGCTTTTATCAGCGTGCCGACAACGAACCGGCATTCGATCTGAAAGGCGAATTGTTTCGGATAGCGGGTGTCGATCTGACCGACGTTCCTGGCATCAGTGCGATTACTGCTCACACCATCCTGATGGAGGTCGGGCCGGATGTCTCGCGCTTCCGCAACGCCTCGGCGTTCGCAGCATGGC
>JBAVZU010000275.1:0-7612 GCA_049588915.1 Candidatus Sulfotelmatobacter sp. | reverse complement strand
AGCTGGGACTGAGCAGCAAAACTCTTCCGGAGCAACAACTCTTTGATCTGGGGCAGAATTTTCTGCGCAACTACCTGGCCACCGTTCCCGGAGCTGCTACGCCTTATCCCTATGGTGGCAAGATCCGCCAAATTCAGGTGGACCTGGATTTGCCCAAGCTCCAGGCTTACGGGCTTCAGCCCAATGACATCGTCAACGCCGTCAACGCGCAGAACATCATCCTTCCCAGCGGCACCATCAAAATGGGCTCACTGGAATACAACGTCGAAATGAACGGAACGCCGCAAACCATCGCGGAATTGAATGACCTTCCAGTCAAGACGACCAATGGTTCCACGCTTTACATGCGTGACGTTGCCCACATACGCGACGGTTTCGCCCCGCAAACCAACATCGTGCGGGCGGATGGAAATCGTGGCGCACTGATGTCAATTTACAAGAACGGCAACGCGTCTACGCTACAAATTGTCGCTGGGGTCAAGAGGATTGTTCAGCAGGCGGCGCAAGCGCTCCCGCCGGCGCTCAAGATCACTTCTTTGTTCGATCAGTCTCTGTTTGTGCGGGCGTCGATCGAGGGCGTGCTGCGAGAGGGGCTGATAGCAGCGGCTCTTACGGCCGTCATGATCCTCATCTTCCTTGGCGATTGGCGTCCCACGATCGTCATTTCCATTTCCATTCCGCTATCCATCTTTGTTTCGATCATTCTTCTGGGCGCGATCGGACAAACCATCAACATCATGACGTTGGGAGGATTGGCCCTCGCAGTCGGCATCCTGGTCGACGACGCCACTGTGGAAATTGAAAACATTGAGCGCAATCTGGCCATGGGTAAGGAGATGAGGCAGGCCATTCTTGACGGCGCGCAGCAAATCGCCGTACCTGCCTTTGTATCCACACTGAGCATCTGCATCGTCTTCGTGCCCATGTTCTTTCTGACTGGCGTGGCTAAATTTTTGTTTGTGCCGCTCGCCGAGGCCGTCAGCTTTGCGATGCTGGCCAGCTACCTGCTCTCACGAACTTTGATTCCAACGTTGGTCATGTACATCATGCGTGGCCATGAGCATCGGGCCGAGGCGCCCCGGTCCTTCCTGGGCCGCTTTCAGCGTGGTTTTGAACAGAAATTCGAAGACTTCCGCCGCGGTTACGAACAGTTGCTGGAGACCACTCTCGAGCACCGTGGCATCTTTGTAGTTTGCTTCCTGGTCTTTTGCCTGCTGTCGCTCGGGCTGTTCTTTTTTCTGGGAGAAGACTTCTTCCCACAAGTGGATGCCGGCCTGTTACGTCTGCACGTGCGTGCGCGCCCCGGCTTGCGCGTGGAAGAGACGGCTCGGCTCTGCGACGAAATTGAAGGCGTACTTCGGCAGGAAGTACCCAAAGGCCAATTGCAAACAGTGCTTGATAATATAGGTCTACCCAACTCTGGCATCAACCAGTCTTATAGCTCCAATGGAACGATCGGCAGCAGCGATGCCGAAATTCTCATCGCGCTCGACCCGGAGCATCATCCGCCTACCGCCGACCTTACGAGGAGGCTTCGCGAAGTGCTTCCGCAGCGCTTTCCTGGAGTCGAGTTCTTTTTCCAGCCCGCCGACATCGTCACGCAGATTCTAAATTTTGGTTTGCCCGCGCCCATTGATGTGCAGATCATCGGCACTGACATGGAAACGAGTTATGGGATCGCGCAACAAATCGCCAACAAAATGCGGCACGTTCCTGGCACCGCGGATGTGCACGTGCAGCAGTTGCTTTCGCTGCCCACGCTGCACATGGACATCGAGCGCACGCGGGTTACGCAAGTTGGCCTTACAGCGCGCGACGTAGCTCAAAGCGCGCTGGTTTCGTTGAGCGGCAGCTTCCAGACTGCTCCCAATTTCTGGTTGAACCCCAAGAACGAAGTGACTTATCAGATGGCGGTGCAGTCGCCGCAATATCGCATGACCAATCTGCAAGACCTGATGAACATTCCGGTAACCTCGCAGCAAGGCCCGCAGCTCATGGGAAACCTGGTGCAGATATCGCCAGTGGTGCGGGCCGCTACCGTGAACCACTGGAATGTGGCCCCGGTTATCGATGTTTACGCTAGCACGCAGGATCGGGACTTGGGTGCCGTCGCCGCAGACACCGACAAAATACTCAAGACCTTCGACGGTCATCTGCCGCGCGGCACAAACATTGTGGTACGCGGGCAGGTGGCCACCATGCGGTCCTCGTTTTTCGGCTTAGGCGTGGGATTGATCGGCGCGATTCTTCTGGTCTATCTGCTGATTGTGATCAACTTTCAATCCTGGCTCGATCCGTTCATCATCATCGCCGCCCTGCCCGGAGCGCTGGCAGGGATCTGCTGGTTCCTGTTGCTCACCCGCACTACGCTGAGTGTGCCCTCCCTTACCGGCGCGGTCATGTGCATGGGCGTCGCAACCGCCAACTCGATTCTGATGGTAAGTTTTGCGCGCGAACAAATGGACGAAGGAATACCCGCGGTGAGAGCGGCGGTTTCCGCAGGATATACGCGTATGCGTCCCGTGATCATGACGGCGCTGGCCATGATAATCGGAATGGTGCCGATGGCGCTGGGATTTGGAGAAGGCGGCGAACAAAACGCGCCCCTCGGCCGGGCTGTCATCGGAGGGTTGCTCTTTGCCACCGTCGCGACATTATTTTTTGTCCCAAGTGTGTTCGCCATCTTCCATGGCCGCCGCGAAGCGAAGCGGGCGCAAGCAAAACAGTCACAGGATTTTTTCTGAAAAAGAGTTTTCTGAAAAATCGGAGTCAAGCATGAGTGCAGAAAACAGGTCGAACCTAACGACGGATGAGCACCAGTCGGAACAACGATCCAATGCTCAGCCGTCGCAGCGGGACGGGAACGAAGAGCATCACGCTCTAGGCGTTCAGGCACAGCGCGACGAGGAAATCGAAGAGATCCAGAAGCGCTCGCGGCACCAACCTCCGGCAATTCAGCCTCCTCCCGATCTTCCGCCGGCGCCTCCGCGCAAAGCTCTGACTATCGTAGGAGTGATGCTGCTCGTGCTGTTGCTCGCGGGCGGCTTGACCATGGTGGTACGGGTTACCCATGAGCGTGCTTTGGCCAAGGAAACTGAGATAGAGACGGTGCCGACCGTCGCTGTGGTTCATCCACTGCCGGAAAAGCCGGACGAAGATTTAGTTCTGCCTGGGTCTCTCTTGGCTTATGAAGAATCTCCGATTTACGCCCGCACCAGCGGCTACCTCGTGCGCTGGTACAAGGACATTGGCAGCCGTGTGACCAAGGGCGAGTTGCTAGCCAAAATCGATACTCCTGAGGTCGATCAGGAATTAAATCAGACACGGGCCGCGCGTCAACAGATCGTTGCGCAAATGGAATTGGCGAAGATTACCGCCGACCGATGGGAAAACCTTCGCAAAACCGATTCCGTCTCGGCTCAGGAAGCTGACCAGTATTCAAGCGGATACAAGCAGAGCCAGGCTAATCTGGCTGCCGCCGATGCCAACGTGCGTCGCCTCGAGCAGCTTGAAGGCTTCAAGGATGTTTATGCTCCCTTCACCGGTGTGCTGACACGGCGCAATGTCGATCCGGGCGCGCTCATCAACGCCGGTGCGCAGGCTGCCGGCCGTGAACTGTTCGACCTCGCGCGCGTCGATCCCTTGCGCGTTTACACCAGCGTCCCGCAGGCATATGCCCCATTCATAAAGGTGGGCGCCAAAACCTATGTCACGCTGCAGGAATTTCCCGGCCAGAAGTTTCTGGCCACGGTCGCAAGAACAGCTGAAGCGATCGACACTAATACTCGCACCCTGCTGACGGAGGTGGATGTGCCCAATAAAGATGGCCGTCTGCTACCCGGCTCGTTCGGAGAAGTGCACTTCGCCGTCGGCTCCAATGTGGATAAGGTAACCGTGCCGGTGAACACGATGCTTTTCCGCGCCCAAGGCGCGCAAGTCGCCGTCGTTGGCCCGGACAACAAAGTGCAGTTGCGACCCATCAACATCGGACGCGATTACGGCACCAGCCTGGAAATTCTCGGCGGCGTTTCACCGAGTGATCAAATCGTAGTCAATCCCCCAGATTCGCTTGAGCAGGGTCAGCAAGTAAATGTGGCGCAACCGTCGGACCAGCAGCCCGGTCAGACGACGCAGGGACAGCCGAAAGGCGGCGCGTCGTGAAGCAAGCCACATTCTCGGCCACCTTAGTTCTTTTGGCATTTACGGCGGGATGCACCGTCGGTCCGCGTTACAGCCGGCCTGCGGCTCCAACTCCCGCTCCGAACGCGTGGAAGACGCAACCACCGTGGCAAGAGGCCGCTCCCGAGGATGCCATTCCCAAGGGGGAGTGGTGGAAAATCTTCAACGATGCCGACCTCAATGCCTACGAACAGCAATTGCTGCAGGCAAATCAGTCTCTCGTAGCCGCGCGTGACCGCCTGGATCAGGCTCGCTCCCTGGCACGGGTCGCAACTTCTGGATTATTTCCGCAGCTTTCGACCGATCCTTCCGCGGTTCGCGAACGCGGTTCCGGAAACCGCCCGCTGAACGGCGCCGCGCCAGTTATATTCAACGGCGTCGCTCAGGCGGTTCCTCCCTATACTCAGAGCGTCTACACGATTCCGTTCAACATCAATTATGAGGTCGATGTTTTCGGGCGCGTGCGGCGCAATGTGGAAGCAGCCAATGCCACGCTCCAGTCCACGGCCGCGGACCTTCAGAACGCCCAGCTGGTCTTAACCGCGGAACTCGCTGCAGACTATTTCTCTTTGCGGGAGTTGGACGCCGAGTACAACGTGGTGCAGGAATCTGTGGGCTACCAGCGCAAGGGTTTAGATCTGGTAAACCGGCAACACCAGGGTGGCATTGTCAGCGGACTCGAAGTGGCCCAGCAGGCTGCGCTTCTTGACGCAACCATATCGCAGCTTTCGCTGGTGCAACAGTCGAGGGCGCAATATGAGCACGCCATTGCAGTGTTGGTTGGACAGCCGGCATCCAGCATCAGTGTGCGCGTGGCGCCATTGGAAGCTACGCCTCCTCCGGTTCCGCTGGGGGTGCCGTCGGATGTGTTGCAACGTCGCCCGGATATCGCTTCGGCAGAGCGGCAGATGGCTTATCAAAACGCCCAGGTCGGCATTGCGCGCGCAGCCTTCTATCCGCAGATCACGCTCAGCGGTTCTGGAGGCTGGCAGAGCGCCGAAATAGCTCCGCTTCTCAACGCGCCCAGCCTCTTTTGGTCCCTCGGAGTGGACGCTTTGCAGCCCATCTTCGAAGGTGGACGAAATCGTGCCAATCTGGCTGCCGCCCGTGCAGCCTACGACCAGGCTGTTGCCAACTACCGGCAATCCGTCCTGACCGCGTTTCAGCAAGTCGAAGACGGCATCAGCAATCTGAGTACTCTCTCGCAAGCTCTGAAAACGCAGGGTGCCGCTGTTGAAGACGCTCGCCGCGAACTAACCATCGCCAATAACCGTTACATCGGCGGCGCCACCAACTATCTCGACGTGATCACGGCACAAACCACTCTGCTGAGCAGCCAGCGGCTTGAAACGCAGTTGCTCGGCCAGCAAATGGTGAGCTCCGTCTATCTGGTAAAAGCGTTAGGCGGGAGCTGGGGCGCCAGCGAAATCAACAACCAACAGGTTCATCCCCAGGCAATTCAGGCGTTGCAGCCTTAAAGAAGCGTACAAGTGCTTGCAGCGCCTCAGTTTCCCTCGAACGCGTGTTGACAAAGCTGTCGCATAAGCCTAGACTCAGAGTTGAACCTTTATCTCTTCTTAATTACTCATTCAGCAAGGCAGTACGTCAGCCCTTTCTAGATTTTTCTTTGCATGTAGCAAGTTTTGAGCGGAACCTTGCGAGACCGCTCTTGAGTCGGCTGGGGAGAGACATCTCTTGTCCCATTTGTCTCAAGGTTTGCGCTAAATCCGTCCGAGCAAAAGGGAGCCCATGAAAAACACGAAGTTTCTGGTCAAAGTGAATCGCGGTGGTGCGCGTGCCGCGGAATACGTCCTGCGAATCGATCGCACGCCCATCCAGACCACAACCAACAAGAAATTGGCCTTGGCCATGGGACGCTTCACGGCAGAAGATCAGGTCAAACTAATGCAGAACTCCCGCTGCAATCCCGAACTGATTTCGGTACAGGCTTAGCCCTACGATTCCTCATCGCCGTTCGACGTCGCGCACTTTGCCACACTGAAGTTGTGCGGAGCTAGTCCAGCTAGCTTCGCGCGTGGCGTTCGCTGTTAGGTTTGGAACCGCTCAGCGCGAAATAAAGAATATAAAGATAACAAATGACCGGCAGGAAGAAGGCGTGATGAATGCCGATCCGGTCGGCAATCGCACCCTGCGCTAATGGAATAATTGCTCCCCCCACGATCGCCATAATCATGATTCCGGATCCGTCTCCCGTGAGCGGCCCAAGCTCCGCCACGCCCAGCGTGAAGATGCTGGGGAACATGATGGAATTGAAGAACCCAACCAGGATGATGCTGTACATGGCGAAGTGTCCCGTGCCAATCATCGATACAGTCACGAGGGCAGCCGCGCAGATCGCACAAATGCCAAGCAGTCGTCCCGTATTCATCTTCTGCAAGAGGCCTGATCCGATGAAACGCCCGACCATCGCTCCGCCCCAGTAGAAGGCAACAAAACTCGCCGCAACCTTTTCTGTCAGGCCGCCGATTTCTGGCTGGATGAAATAATTCACCAGAAAACTCCCGATGGCCACCTCGGCGCCGACATAGACAAAGATGGCGATGGCTCCCAGAATCAAATTCGGGTGTCTCCAGATAGAGTCGCTTACCTTTTCCCCAACTTTGTGTTGAGCCTGCGGAATTTTCGGCAACTTGAAACTGCCGATTGCGATCGCCAGAACTACAAGCGCAATACCCAGGCCCACGTATGGAGTCTTGACCGTCGCCGCTTCATGCAGCCGATAGGCCTGCAGAGCATCCGGAGTCATCGCCCGGATTTCCTCCATGGCTCTCGGAGCTGCGCTCAGAATCAGCAGGCCACCAAAAAAAGGCGCGAGAAACGTTCCCAGGGAGTTGAACGCCTGCGTCAGGTTCAGGCGGCTAGAGGCCGTCTTGGCGGGGCCGAGCACGGTAACGTAAGGATTTGCAGCGACTTGCAAAAGAGTGATGCCCGCAGCCAGTACGATCAGTGCACTTAGAAAAAATCCGAATGATGGAACCTTTGCAGCCGGAACGAACAAAAAAGCGCCCGCGCCCATGGTCAACAATCCCACGACCATTGAGCGCTGGTAGCCTATCCAGTCAATTATTTTTGCGGACGGGATGGAGAATAGAAAATATGCGCCAAAGAAGGCAAACTGAACCAGCATGACCTGCCGGTAATTCAAGTCGAAAATTGATTTCAGGTGCGGTACAAGAATGTCATTCAGGCAAGTGAGGAAACCCCACATGAAGAACAGCGTGGTCACGACCGCCAGCGGTACTTTGTAGGAAGATGGCGTGTCAGGAGAAACGGCGGTCGAGCGACTGGGGGTAGCAATTGACATAGTTATGGTTTTCCCACGTCTGCCTCGGAATCATAGCACTGGGAGCCGCGGCTGGGGATTGCTCTGCAAAGAACCTGACCGGCTTTTGCGCGTGATAATGAGGAGGTT
>JBAVZU010000274.1:0-10422 GCA_049588915.1 Candidatus Sulfotelmatobacter sp. | reverse complement strand
CAGCCGCTGGCTGCAACCATGACGGGCGCGGCTTTTCTGGGTATTGATGTGGACCCGGAGCGGATCAAGAAGCGGCTGAAGACCGGTTATTGCGACTTCATGGTTACCACGCTCGACGAAGCTTTGCGCATTTTGAAGAATGCCGTGCGGAAAAAAGAGAATGTCTCAGTCGGGCTGGTGGGGAATTGCGCCGACGTGATTCCCGAGTTGGCCGGGCGCGGCGTGGTTCCTGACATCCTCACCGACCAGACTTCGGCGCACGATCCGCTAAATGGATATGTACCCAATGGCATGACACTCGCGGAAGCCTTCGAACTGCGCAAGCGCGATCCCAAGGCCTATCAGGAAAAATCACTTGATGGCATGGCTCGGCATGTGGAAGGCATGCTGAAATTGCAAAAGATGGGATCGGTGACGTTTGATTACGGCAACAACATCCGGACATTTGCGTTTGAACGTGGCGTAAAGAACGCTTACGATTTTCCGGGGTTCGTGCCGGCGTACATTCGTCCACTATTCTGCGAGGGCCGCGGACCATTTCGCTGGGTGGCGCTGTCGGGCGAGCCTTCGGATATTCATGTTACCGATGATCTGGTTCTGGAATTATTTCCTGAAAATCGAAGCTTGCGGCGTTGGATCGATCTGGCGCGCAAGCGCATCAAGTTTCAGGGATTACCGGCGAGGATTTGCTGGCTGGGCTATGGCGAGCGGGCGCAGTTCGGCCTCGCGATGAATGATCTGGTGAAGAAGGGAAAGATCAAGGCGCCGATCGTCATCGGCCGCGATCATCTCGATTGCGGTTCGGTGGCCTCTCCATTTCGCGAGACCGAAAGCATGAAAGACGGCTCCGACGCCGTTGCCGACTGGCCCCTGTTGAATGCTTTGCTGAACACCGCCGCCGGTGCTTCGTGGGTGTCAATCCATAACGGAGGCGGGGTGGGGATTGGATACTCGCTGCACGCGGGCCAGGTCACAGTGGCTGACGGCACAGAGATGATGGCAAAGCGCATCGAGCGCGTGCTGACCACAGATCCGGGCATGGGCGTGATCCGGCATGTGGACGCCGGATATGACGAGGCAAAGGAGTTTGCGAAGAAGACGGGAGTGAAGGTGCCGATGGGGCAGTAGTATTGGTCGGCGGCAAAAATGGACGAAGAAACATTAACTATGCTGCTGCGAGGCGAGCACCTTAGCCTGCCGGATCGTATTGCGCGTGGATCGTGGCCACACCCACCACTTAGGTTTTCTCAGGTCTTGGCCCACCTCACAAAGTTGCTTGACCAGCACAAATGGTTCCCCCGGGAATGGAAGCCGTACCGTGTGGGGGAGCCGGTTCAAGAAGGCGGGACGATCGAACACCAAGGGCGTGACCGATACGTGTATCGTGCGGCTCGCGCCCATCCCATCCAACCGCGCGCGTTGGCGGAGAGTACAGAGCGGGTTTTCTCGAGCGCTGAGGATGCTGCCCGATATTTCCTCAAGTGGGATCTGCATCTTCCCGGCGACATTGATGGCTGGAAGGTAATCGAGTGAGGCCGAAGGCGCTCCTATTGGCCAATATCGGACAGCTTCTTACGCTTCGGTGTTCTGCGAATAAGCTAGGCCCGCGTCGTGGTCCCGACCTCAAAAACCTCGGCATCATCGAAGATGGCGCGGTGTTGTGCCTCGGCGGGAAAGTCGTTTCGGTCGGCACTGCCAAAGAAGCGCTTCGCGATCCCTGGCCAAAGAAAAATCGGAAGAAAATCACTGAGATCGACTGCGCGGGCAAAGTTGTCCTGCCCGGTTTTGTCGATTCACACACCCATCCGGTTTTTGTCAGTCCACGGCTGGTGGATTTTGAGAAGCGCATTGAAGGCGCTTACTATGAAGAAATCGCCGCCGCAGGAGGCGGCATCCGCTCCAGTCTCGACAGAGTTCGCGCGGCAGGGAAGCGAGCTCTGGCGGATAAAATGTTAACCGTTCTCAACGACATGGCCACGCATGGTACGACCACGGTGGAGGCTAAATCTGGCTACGGGCTGACGGTGGAGTCGGAACTGAAATCGCTGGAAGCGATCCGCGCCGCGGCAACTCAATGGGCAGGGACGGTCATCCCAACATTGTTGGGCGCGCACGTGATTCCGAAAGAATTTCGGGGACGCCCACAGAAGTATGTTGAAATCGTCTGTAAAGAAATGATTCCGCAAGCAGCGAAGCGCAAGCTTGCTCAGTTTGTCGACGTCTTTTGCGACAAAGGTGCCTTTACCGCAGCCGAAACTGCGAAGATTTTTGAAGCCGCAAAACAACATAGTCTGGGCGTCCGGGCCCACATGTGCCAGCTTGCCGAGACTCTGCTGCAGCCGTTCTTGCGATTTAATCCGGCTTCGTTCGATCATATGGACCATGTGAATGACGACGATATTGCGCAGTTGGCGAAACACGATACGATAGCAACGCTCGTGCCGGGAGCAAATTATTTTCTAGGACTGAAGGAATATCCGCCGGCGCGTAAGATGATCGACGCCGGCGTTCCGGTGGCGCTGGCAACGGATTACAACCCTGGCACGTCTCCGATGTTAAGCATGCCCATGGCCATGTCGCTGGCCTGCACGCACATGAAGATGTCGCCCGCAGAGGCCATTGCGGCGGCCACCATTAACGGCGCGTGGGCGCTGAGAGTCGCGGACCGCAAGGGCTCGATCGAAGCCGGTAAAGATGCCGATCTGGCGCTGTTCGCGGTCAAGGACTATCGCGAAATCCCTTATTGGTTCGGCACGAACCATTGTGAGTTAGCGATCGCCAACGGAGCGGTGGCCTCGTCCGAGTGAACTTTCGGAGCGCATTTACCGTAAAAACGATGGATCAATATCTGCGTCTCATGGGACGTGGTTCACGTTGATTCTGTTGAAAATGAATCAAGCGAAGTCTTTTAAGGAGCCTATGAAGCGAATCCTTGCCGTAATTATTTTTGCGTCGACAGCATTTTCTATTTCAGTGGCACAACGACTGCCCGATGTGGCCACGCCAGAGAACTATAAACTGACTTTTACGCCGGATCTCGAAAAGGCCACATTCGATGGCGACGAGACCGTTTCCATCCGGGTGCTCAAACCAACTTCAGAAATCACGCTCAACGCGGTGGATATCGACTTCCACGATGTAACCATCACGAGCGGCGGAGGCAAGCAAACGGTCAAGGTCAGTCCGGAAAAAGATAAGGAAATGGTCGTCCTGAAGGTGGAGAAGCCTCTGGCAGCCGGAGCCGCGAGCATCCACATCACTTACAGCGGGGTCTTGAACGATGAGATGCGCGGCTTCTACCTGGGCAAGGATGATCAGGGACGCAAATACGCCGCCACGCAGTTCGAGTCGACGGATGCACGTCGCGCGTTCCCATCATTTGACGAACCCGCCTATAAGGCGACGTTCGATATTACCGTCGTCGCCGATAAAGGGCAGGTTGCGATCTCGAATCAAAAAGTCGCGTCCGATACGCCCGGACCCGGCGACAAACATACCGTGCGCTTTGCCACGACCGTAAAAATGTCGTCCTATCTGGCGGCGCTGGTGGTGGGAAACTTTGAATATATCGAAGGCGAGGCGGATGGAATTCCGATTCGGGTTTACAGCACCCCCGGGAAAAAAGAAATGGGGAAGTTCGCCTTGGATTCGGCCGAGCATATCCTCAGCTATTACGATAAATATTTCAGCATCAAGTATCCCTACGAAAAACTTGATTTGATCGGCCTGCCGGACTTTTCCGCGGGAGCGATGGAGAACACGGGTTGCATCACCTTCCGCGAAGTGATTCTGCTGATCGATGAGAAAGGCTCCAACGATTTGAAGAAGGAGATCGCATCCGTTATCGCCCATGAAATGGCTCACCAGTGGTTCGGCGATCTGGTTACGATGAAGTGGTGGGACGATGTCTGGCTCAACGAGGGTTTTGCTACATGGATGTCAAGCAAACCACTAGAGTCGTGGAAGCCGGAGTGGAACCTCAATCTTGACGATGTCAGCGAGACGGATGCCACCCTGAACACGGATTCGCTCGCGAACACGCGTCCCATCCACCAGGCCGCGAATACTCCGGCCCAGATTCAGGAATTATTCGACGGCATCGCTTACGGTAAAGCGGCAGGGGTTTTAAGAATGCTGGAATCTTACCTGGGGGAAGAGACATTCCGGGCGGGCGTGAACGCGTATATTCAGCGTCATCAATATGCAAACGCCACCGCGGGAGACTTTTGGGACGCGCAGACGAAGACCTCCAAGAAACCTGTTGCCCAGATCATGCCCACGTTTGTGCAGCAAGCAGGTGTTCCAATCATCGATGTAAAAGCGCAATGCTCAGGAAATTCAACGGCCGTCACCCTGGAGCAGCGCCGTTTCTATTATGACCGCGAAAAATTCCAGGCGCAGAATGATCAGCTCTGGGAAGTTCCGCTGTGCATGAAGGATTCAGCGGGAAATGGGGCTGCACAGTGCAAACTTCTCACCAAGAGGAGTGAGAGCTTCACCATGCCCGGTTGTTCGAGTTGGGTTTTGGGGAACGCGGGCGCCACAGGCTATTATCGTGTCGGCTACCAGCCCGATGCGGTCCGATCTCTCGCGAGTGATGCCGAGAGCAAACTTTCTCCTGCCGAACGGATCGCGTTGCAGACCGATATATGGGCCTCTATACGTGTTGGGCGAGAGCCGGTTGGGGATTATCTGGCGCTCGCCCAGGGACTCGGAAGTGATCGCAATGGCGCAGTCGTCCAAAATGTTCTCGAACGCCTCCACTATATCGGCGAATACCTCGTAACAGACAACGACCGCGAGTCTTACCGGGTGTGGCTGCGGCAGTACCTTTCGCCAATCTTGAAAAATGTGGGTTGGGAACCGAAACCCGGCGAAGGCGACGAACAGAAAACGCTGCGTAATCGTGTGTTCTATGCGCTGGGGTACGATGCCCGTGATCCCGTGGCGCTGGCGCAGGCGCGCAAGCTTGCGGATCGGGCACTGGGAAATCCCGCTTCCGTGGACCGGGGACTGGCAAAGAGCGCGCTTCGATTAGCGGCGCTGGATGGCGATGAGGCGTTCTATGACAAACTACTGGCAGCCTTGAAGAATGCAAAATCGCCTGAAGAATACTACATGACCCTGTTCGCGCTGCCTCGATTCGGCGATCCGAAACTGCTTCAGCGGACTTTGGATTATGCCATTTCTCCCGACGTTCGTTCGCAAGACGCGCTGGAGCTTATCGGCAGCGTGATGCAAAATCCGGCAGGAGAAAAACTGGCTTGGGATTTTGTTCTGGCGCACTGGAGTGCGGTGCAGAAAGCCGGAGGACCTTTCGCCAGCGCCGAAATTGTGGGCGACACCAGTTCGTTCTGTGATACCCGCATGCGCGACCGGGTCACGGACTTCTTTAAAGCGCACCAGATCGAGGCGGCGGAACGCACCTACCGGCAGTCGATCGAGCGGATCAACGACTGCGTCGATCTGAAGTCGCAGCAGGAACCGCAACTCGCGTCGTGGCTGGGGCAGCACGGCTCCGCGGCGGGAGGGCAATAGGCGAGCAGGCTTCGTGCATCCGAACAAATAAGAAGTGGCCAGCGGCTCAGCTTAGTCTGGGCCGCTGGTTTTGAATCCTTGATGTCGGTTCTCCGACCTTTAGTACACTCCGACGTTTGCTATAATCAACAGCGTTCCGCACGGTTCGGCGTTGAAACTGTTTCCGGTTGGCACTCCCGCAACAATCAGCGTGAAGCGAACGGGTGCGCCTAACCCGCGGCGAATAAGCGAGTGTCAAAAATGTTGGCCAGGTAGCTCAGGTGGTAGAGCGCAGCCCTGAAAAGGCTGGCGTCGGCGGTTCAACTCCGTCCCTGGCCACCACATTTCAAAGCAGTTACCCAAGTCCCCTCGCTAGTTCCAGTCCGCTCTCAGTCCGCATTCGCAAGAGGTGCCGGGAGCCGTTGCCGTATTGGCATGGCGGTGAAGAACTTAGGCGCAGTGGCGTTCTTGCTAGTCCGCTTTCAGTCCGCACTGATCCGCGGCATGGCTGAGAATCGCATTCAACATTTCTCCCGTTGCGACCATGCGATCCTGGCTGACAGCGTGGCTGTAGAACTGGAGCGTCAATTTGACATCGCTGTGGCGGAGCAGGGTTTGGACGGTCTTCGGATCGGTTCGGATGCGAACGAGGAACGACGCCAGACTGTGCCGAAGATTATGGAAGCCAAACCGGCGTGGATCATCCTCCACCATTCGCCCGTTTTCGTCCCGATGCGACGAAAGAATTCCAGCTTTCGCTGCGGCTGGCCGCAGATAGTCTTCGACGAGCATATTCGCTACGCGTGGCTGCGTGCCTTTTAATCGAAGCGAAGGAAAGACCCAGTCGGTCGGCTTCGAATACCTCGTCTTCTTCTTCCAGCGAATCATGAATTCGGCAAGCAATGGGTGAAGCGGCACAGGGCCCTTAGAAGCTTTGGTCTTCGGGAAGCCTATCCGTCCGCAGGTCCAAGTTCGGCGTACATGAATCATTGCGTCGACGAAGCTGACGTCTTGCCACTGCAAACCCAGGCACTCCGAAATGCGAAGACCTGTTCCCGCAGCCAAGAGCGTCAGAGTGCGTTCCGGCTCTCGCAGGTTTCGGACGATTGCATACGCTTGTTCTGGAGTTAGGATCATGGCTTCGTAGCCGCTGGTTGTCTTGCAGCGGACGAACCGCACCGGGTTCGACTCCTGACCTCGCGGGATCAAACCGTATCGTTGACCGTGGCGATAAACCATCGACATGACACGGCGCATTCGATCGAGGGTTGGATTTGCAAGGTCTTCTTCTATCTTCAGGGCTTTCAGCCATTGTTCCACTTCCAGCGGTTCGATACCGAGGGCAATCCTCTTGCCCCATCGCGGTAGCAATCGGTTCTGGAGGACCCGCTCGTATCCCATAATGGTCGTGTGTGCCTTTGGATGAATGGACTCGGCTCGCTCGACCAACTCGTGTTCTGCGTAGTGCAGCGCGAGATCAGCAAATGTTACGCCGCGTCGCGAGTCTACCGGATTGATCTGGAGATGCAGTCGCTCGACTTCAGCCCACGCGCGGCTTTTATCAGGGAAGTCCTTTACGAGCCCAATAGGGACTTTATTTTCGACTCGCTTGGCATCAGATTTTCGAATCATTCGAAAGTAGAACATCCAAGTTTCGCCGTGACAGCGTTTTTCCTTTTTCAGCCAGCCTCGTTGTCGTCTTTGCGCCATTGTTGTCGCTCCTTAGAACCGTCTTGCCGCGAAGTCTTCGACGGTTCCGAGTATTGTGCGACGGCGAAGAGCATGGAGTAGGACTATTTGGCAGCATTTTGGTCTAAATCGATAATTGTCGGCACGAAGAAGCCACTTTCTAAGAGGAGATTTCGTAAGTTACGGCTGGACAATATTGCCAATGACGGCGGTTCGGGTTGGAGTGCTTCGCGAGGACCGGTGTGAACACCCCTGTGACATTGTTTCCAGTTTCGAACCCGTGGTTGGATTTTCGAAGCGCACTTCCGGTGAGAGTAGATCGTCGTGCTTCAACTTCTGGATTGCCTGTCATCCGAGCATAATCGCGAAAGCGTGCGCTCCATGACGGGGGGTTTATTCTACCGCCAGAGGACGGCGCCCGGCCGAATACCCGGCATGATGTGACTCGATTGCGAGGGTTTGGCTCCCAATCTTCTAGCACCACAGCCGGACCGAGTATTGCGACTAGTACCGATTCGAGAACGACCTTTTCCGCTGAAACTGGACTAGGTCACTCGTTTTCTATGAGTAGCCGACGTAAGGACTGGCCGACAACTTGACATTCCTAAAAGTCGAGCCTGTAATGGTGGTCTCCAAGCTATCCACATTCAACCCACAGCTCACCCGAACCGCCATTACGTGTGAAATCAAACGAAAAGGAGGAAACCATCATGGATAGAATGCTGGTAGTGGTTTTTGATAACGAGAGCAAAGCCTACGAAGGGTCACGGACTCTTCAGAAGCTCGATGGAGACGGCAGTATCGCGGTGTATGCTGCTACCGTCATTGCCAAGAATCCCGATGGGACGACAGCGGTGAAGCAGGGCGCTGACTCTGGTCCGTTGGGCACTCTAGCGGGCACCGCAGTTGGCAGTCTCGTCGGCCTATTGGGCGGTCCAGTCGGTGTGGCAGTAGGTGCTGCCGGTGGCTCTCTCATCGGAGCAATTGCAGACCTTGACAACGTGCGCGTTGGAAGCGACTTTCTCTCGGACGTCGCGGAGACCCTTACGCCCGGCAAGGTTGCTGTAGTCGCTGAGGTGGACGAGGAGTGGACCACTCCGGTGGACACACGCATGGAAGCGCTGGGTGGCGTGGTTTTGCGTCGCAGCCTTTGGGAAGTGGAAGACACTCAGGATGAACGGGACATCGCATCGATCAAAGCCGACATCGCTCAACTGAAAACCGAACATGCCGAGGCTAAGGCGGAGCGCAAAGCGAAGCTGCAAGCCCGGATTGACACACTCAACGCAAAACTGCAAGAGAAGTTGGACAAAGTCAAAACAAGACTCCAAGCTATCCGGCGCGAGGCAGATGCCAAGGTAGAGGCGCTGAAGGAAAAGGCGGCCCAATCGAAGCAGGACATCAAGGTCAAGCAAGAACAGCGTATGGCCACTGTGAAAAAACACTATAACGAGTGGCTGGATCGGCAGGAGAGACGCGCAAGTTAAACCATCCGCCGCGTTCAAGTCCCGATCTTCCAGCCGCAGCTCCAACGGACGAAGGTCGGGACTTGCGCCCATCTCCATCAACCTGCGGAAACGAGGCGAGACGATGACTGCACATAGCACGCAAGGCTATTTGCGGCCAGGAACACCCAACTGCGCCGCCCCTTGGTGGCGTTCCTATATTTCCGAAGATAGACTCCGTGCGTAAGATACTTCGCTCGTGCCTTTTGAGGCGTAGCATCGCTGACTTTAGTGCTGGCATCACTCTTTCTTGTTGAGGGCATCTTGAACACCGCTCTGTTTTTCCAGGTGCGCTCAAGGATCCGGTTGGCTCCTGATCGATGGGATCATTACGCTGCTATTAGGACTGATGATCTATAGGCAGTGGCCATCGAGCTCCGCGTGGGCGATAGGCACACTGGTCGGCGTGAGTATGATCATCAGCGGCGTCACGCGTGTGATGCTGTCATTGGCGGTGCGCAAGGTCGCGGGCACGATTTTGTCGAAGTTGGCTGCTTAAGCGCGGCACACATTTGACGGCAAACCTGGTCGGCGAGGCGAAGGGATTTTACGCTTCGGGATGCTGTGCTTGCTGAAACCCGGCAGTGACAAAAACGGAGGACGAAAAAATGGGAGGCATGGTTCCGTTAGGCGATGCGTCGCGACGCCCGGCGCGTGTGCCCGTCGTCACCGCCGGCATCATCGTCGTCAATGTCGTTGTTTTTGTGCTGGAGTTGATGCGTGGCGACGCATTCGTGACTAAGTGGGCAGCGGTCCCAGCGCAAATCGTTTCCGGCCATCACTGGATCACGATTCTAACGGCTATGTTCATGCATGGCAGTTGGTCGCACATCATCGGCAACATGATTTTCTTATGGGCCTTTGCTCCCGAGATTGAAGATCTGATGGGCCACGGCCGGTATCTTGTTTTCTACCTGGTCGGTGGGCTGGTCGCCATGCTCGCCCAGACTGTAGTCGATCCTCGTTCCACGATACCCAACCTCGGCGCGAGTGGGGCAATCGCCGCAGTGATGGGCGCGTTTATTGTCACTTATCCTCGTGATCAAATTCGCACACTTCTGTTTATATTCGTGTTCGCGCGAATTCGGTTCATTCCGGCGGCCCTCTTAATTGGTATTTGGTTTCTCACTCAGCTCTTCCATGCAGGCAGAGTGGCGCAGGTGCAGACCGGCGGCGTGGCATACTTGGCGCATATCGGTGGCTTCATCTTCGGAGCCGCCACTGCGCGCTTGTTCGAAGGGAGCGTCGAATCGCGTGAGTCGCTGGCGATTACTTGAGAGAAATCGCAGAGCTTAACGGCAACCAGAGTTCCCCCTAAGTTGGGTCTGAATCCCACGAACTGCGGAATAGGCTCCAGTTCCTTGAAGGCGGACGTAAACGCATTGGAGAGACTCCAGATCGTGCGCGGCCGGAACTCTTCGAACTTCGGCTCGAAGTACAGGTCATGTACCGTGCGGGCAAGATGTTTCGGCGCCTCAAGTTTGCCCTCGACGAACGCCTCGTAAATAACGACCTTGGCGGTGACGTCCGTGAGCTCGCTTCTCTGCCATGATTCGACCTGTTTTCGCATCGGTTCAAAGTTCCGTTGCATTCGATCGACACCCACCGAGATGCAATCGATAAGCGAGAAAGACTTCGAGTGTTTGGCGAGAACGGGCGTAAACACGCATGGGACAATACTGCCAAGTTAAAGCTCGCACTGCTCTTACAG
>JBAVZU010000273.1:0-7218 GCA_049588915.1 Candidatus Sulfotelmatobacter sp. | reverse complement strand
CATCCGAGTGAAGGAAATACGTAGGTTGGCCCTGAGTTTGGGGCTTGACCGGAATTGGTCGATGGTGTCGCCGTCAAGAACGGGCGCGTCGGGATTGAAGGCGCTCCTTTCGGGCAGCGGGAACATCCACTGTATGAAGTCGTGAACGCTTTCAAGTAGATCGTCGGGCCACGCCTGGACCTCGGCAAGAGACCGGCCTCGATCGTCGCTCCCCTCTTCGCTGTAAAAGCGAACTAGCTCGTTTGCGGATTTCATTCGGACATCTGTTGGTATAGCGAGACGAGTTGTCGAAGAGCTCGCTTGGCCTTGCGATGCGGAATTTGCGGCGCTTTGCCCTCGCCCTGGAAGATTACGATATGCATTTCCCGTAGGTGATGACCTCCATCTCTGCAGCGCGCTTCAAGGAGGGCACTTACGAGAGTCATGAACGCTATTTCTGCTGGCACGCCGCCCTTCCCCGCCCCGAGGACCGGCACGAAGATCGCGGTCAGACGCTCGCTCGCCAGGTTGCATTTAACTTCTTCCACGGCTTTAAATATCGTCGAGAGGTCTGTTCTCAGACCGTGCGGAGGTTGTTCGCTGGCGACGGCTGCGAAGATCATCCTAACCGGCTGACCCAACGGCTGGCCCAGGTAGACACACGTCCCAACGCCGTAACTCTGCTTGCCGGTTCCGGCCCCGGTTGGAACGGATTGGCAGTCATGTCCTCTTAGCTGTAGATGGACAAGATCCTTCAGTTCGCTGGCCCCCAGGGGCGAGAAGTACTTTCCTATGAACGCGCCAGCCGCAGTACGATCATCACTGAAGCATCGCTCGTCAAAGAATTCGTTGGCGGGCAAAACGACCGCACTTCCACTGTTGGTGGGCTGGTAAAGTTCCTGCAGGAGTCCGAAGTCGACAGACAAATTGGAGTCGCGGAACTTGGCTTCAAACCCATTTTCTGTGTTCGAAATCTTGCAGCCGCGTCTGTACGCAACAAAATCCTCATCTATTAGGAACAGGCCCACGGACACGACTATTAGAAGTGCTCCGAATATGTTCAGGATGATGCGTGGCCGCTCTCGCAGTTGGGGTTCGGTCACCTTCCCACTGACCGAGTAGTTCCCCCCGAATACAAGCAAGACTCCGGTGAGTAGGAGAATCGCCGGATATCGCTGTTTCAGAAATAGATCCTTGAGAAATCCCATCTTTGCCTGAGATTCTACACACTTTTTGCCTAGCTCAGATCCAAAGGGCCGAGCCGCCACCGGATCACTTCTTGTCGGTCAATGCCTCGACGCCGGGAAGTTTCTTCCCCTCCAGAAATTCCAACGAAGCTCCGCCGCCCGTGGAAATGTGCGTCATCTTATCGGCTACCTCGGCGCTATGGACCGCAGCCACCGTATCGCCGCCGCCCACAATGGAGATCGCGCCAACATTTTCCGCCACCGCATGCGCGATCCTGAAAGTGCCACGCGAAAATCCGGGAACTTCAAATACTCCCATCGGCCCGTTCCACACAATCGTGCGCGCGCGCGAGATTTCTTCCGAAAACAGTTCGATCGTCTTTGGACCGATATCCAGCGCCATACGGTCGGCGGGAATCGGTTGGCCTTCGCCGATCTGGTGCACGACAGCGTTAGCTTCGGGCCGCATCGCCACGACGTGATCAATTGGTAAAAAAATCTTCACATTTCGTTGCTTAGCTTCCGCGAGCAGTTGCCGCGCGAGTTCGACTTTGTCCGCTTCCAGCAGCGACTTGCCAATCTCTTGTCCCTGCGCCTTCAGGAATGTATAGGCCATACCGCCGCCGATGATCAGCGAATTGACCTTGTCCATCAAATTCCTAATCACCCCAATTTTGTCACTGACTTTTGCTCCGCCGAGAATTGCGATGAAAGGATCTTCGGGATTTTCCAACGCCTTCCCGAGATAACGCAGTTCTTTCTCCATGAGCAGACCGGCGGCCGACTTCGACACGAACTTGGTTATGCCTACGGTAGATGCATGTGCGCGGTGCGCTGAGCCAAAAGCATCATTCACGTAAAAATCGGCCAGACTTGCCAACTGCCTGGAGAACTTCTCGTCATTGGCTTCTTCTTCGGAGTGAAAGCGTAGATTCTCTAGAAGCAAAGTCTGCCCTTTTTCCAATTGGGTAGCGACTTCCTCCGCCTCGGGGCCAACGCAATCCGGGCAGAAGCCCACGTTCTCGCCGCGTGCCAGTTCCTTGTCGAGAACCATGCGCAGGCGCTCGGCCACCGGCTTCAGACTCATCTTTGGATTCGGTTTGCCTTTGGGCCGCCCCAGATGCGAGGCCAGAATCAACCGCGCACCATGCCGCAAGGCGTACTCGATGGAAGGCAGAGTCTCGCGGATGCGGGTATCGTCCATGACGCGTCCGTCGTCCAGCGGAACGTTGAAATCGACGCGCATGAAGATACGGTTACCGTTGAGAGGAAGATCACGAATGGAAAGTTTGGACATTGGCTGGTCGTCCTTTGCCAGATGGTATTGAGAAGGTTGTCGTGCGGTATCCACCTCCGCGTCGGCCGAGCGGAGGTGGAGTTCGCAATTTTATTACAGACCTTTGCCGGCCATATAGTGAATCAGATCGCGCACGCGGCAAGAATATCCCCATTCATTGTCATACCAGGAGATCACCTTGACGCAATTACCGCCGACAACCAGGGTCATGAGCGAGTCAACAATCGAGGAACGCGGATCGCCCTTGAAATCCGACGACACCAACTCGTTCTCTTCGTAGCCCAGATACCCCTTGAGCGGACCGCTCTCGGAGGCCTTCTTCAGAGCTGCATTCACTTCTTCCTTAGTCGTCTTCTTTTCTACCCATGCCACCAAGTCGACCACTGAAACATTCGGCGTAGGCACGCGCATGGAGAATCCGTCGAGCTTGCCGCCTAGCTCAGGGAGAACCAACTTCAGGGCCTTCGCCGCGCCCGTGGATGTGGGAATCATCGATAGTGCTGCGGCTCGTGCCCGTCGCAGATCCTTGTGCGGGAAATCGAGGATCACCTGATCGTTGGTGTAGGAGTGAATCGTGGTCATAGTTCCACTGACAATTTTGAACTCGTCATTGATTACTTTGGCAATCGGGGCCAGGCAATTCGTCGTGCAGGAAGCATTTGAAATGATGTTGTGCTTCGCGGCTTCATATTTCTCATGGTTTACTCCCAAGACCACTGTGATGTCCTCATTCTTTGCGGGAGCGGAGATGATCACCTTCTTGACCGAACCGCGCAGGTGCTTCTTGGCGTCATTCGCATCGGTAAAGCGCCCGGTCGACTCGATCACAACTTGCGCGCCAACCGATTCCCAGGGCAGTGCGGCCGGATCTTTTTCCTTGAAAACCTTGATGACTTTTCCGTCCACCGTAATGCTGTCCGCGCCGGCGCTGACTTTGTTCGGCAGATTGCCCAGGACGGAATCGTATTTCAGCAAGTGCGCCAGCGTCTTGGGGTCGGTAAGGTCATTGACTGCCACAAATTCCAGGTTTGGATCGTTAAGCGAGGTGCGCAAGACGTTGCGTCCGATGCGTCCGAAGCCGTTAATGCCAACTTTGATCGCCATGATCTCTCCATTTCTATGATTGCGATTACAGAATCTTCTGGATTTCAATACGACAGATGATGTTAGCAGGACGCTGAACGGGCGTAAATGAGCGCCCGAGCGGACGTCGCGAAGAGTATTCCGATCACGGTACGCTGTGCGCTCAACCCTTGACAGGCTTGCTATGTAAAGGTTAGTTCGATGTACGTATCGGTGCGGCGCCAGATCCATGGCAGCCTCGCTGCCCAATACTTTTGATCAATCGCTTGCCGCGCCGGGGACTGCTCCGCCGGAGGCAAGATTCGCGCCGACGCCGCGAACTCGGCGCCGGTCACTTTTCCTCGTATGGTGCAGGGCGCAACCCGCACGGTGGGGTTGTTTCGGATGCGTTTGGTTTTTCCCATGTCGCTACGCGTCATTACGTATAGCTTGTCGCCTTCTTCTCCGAACCACACAGGAGTTGCGACCGGGACCCCGCTTTTGCGGAATGTCGTCAGAGAAATGTATTTCTGGCCGCGGATGGAAGGTGGAATCGTCTCAGGCATGAGATCCATTGTAAGCGGTCGACGGGGAGAGAATCGGCCGACCCCGTAGACATTTCTCCGCTATCGGGCGTGGCTCTCCGGATGCTGGTTGATTGATCCCGCACTCTCTTCTGTGTTAAAAGCCTTGCATGCGCAAATGGATGCGCGACCGCTTGCAGCGTCGCAAAAAGACACCCTCAGCACCATCCGATCAGCCCACTCCTCCGCCTCTTCAGCCGGCATACTTTGACGCAGAGCAGGCGCCCGCTGTGGAATCAGGAGTTGAGACTAACGAGTCGGAAATTTCGGCACCGCCCGTTGGTGTTCCGCAGGATCGTAAAATTCAAGATGGGGAGGTGCCAGATAGAGAAGTTCCACATCGGGAGGTTCAAGATAAAGAAGTTCAAGCTCAACCAGCTCGCAGTGCGCGTTCGAGTTCCGAAGAGGCTTCAGCAGACGCTCAGCCTGCAACATCGCATTCCAACACCGGCGCCGCACCTACACCTGGCCGTAGCCGCAGGCGTCGCGGAGGTCGCGGACGAGGTGGTCGCGGGCGGGAGCAAGCAGTGGCACAGGCTTTTGCTCCGGCTGCCGTTAAGGGTTCCATCCCCGCTCTGCCGGTCGGAGCAGCAGACGAACAAGCGGAAGATGAGGTGCCAGAGGCAGAAGCACAAACTGGCCAGGCGCTTGAGCCTGTTGTACCTCCTGCGGCCGCACCGAAGCCTCCCGCGCCGGGCACGGTTCCTCATCGCCCGCCAAAAGGTGTGGTCGTATTGGCGATTGGTTTGCCAGGCTCGGGAAAGAGTTCGTGGTTCAAGCGCCACAGCGTGGCGCCGCTCTCGAGCGATATGGTGCGGTCATTATTGTTCGACGACGTGCGCGAGCAGCGTTTTCAGGATCTTGTTTTTTCCAATCTTCGCTCTATGCTCAAGGCGCGGCTCATCGCCAAGCGCCCGATGAACTATGTGGATGCAACCAACCTGACGCCGCAGGAACGCCAGCACTGGATCAAGTTGGCCAAGGATTATCAGTACGAGGTTCACGCGGTTTTTTTTGACGTACCGCTTGAGGTTTGCGTCGAGCGCCACCAGCGCCGCGACCGCGTTGTGCCTGAGGATGTGATGCGCCGGATGGCTGCAAAGCTGAAGCCCCCCACCTTCGAAGAGGGATTCGCCAAGATCACAGTGGTACGCGTGAAGAAGAAAGAATCCGAAGCCAGCTAGCCGCAGATTTGTAATTCGCTCAGAAGCTGAACAAGAGACAGCTAAGGGGATGTCAGAAAGCCGGAGACCTTTCTAGCCCTTCAGATGAGGCAGCATCTCTTTGAACGCCGGAGATGCTGAAGAACGCATCAGCTCGTAGATCATCATTTCGGTTGAGGAAATGACGGCACCCGCAGCTCGCATCCGTTCCAGTCCAATCTTCCAATTCCATTCCGTGCGCGAGCTTACCGCGTCGGAAGCGACGTGCACGAGATAGCCATCGCGCAGAGCGGCCAGTGCCGTCTGCGTCACGCAGATGTGGCTTTCCATCCCGCAGAGAAGTAATGTGTTGCGATTGCCGGGCAATCGTTTGAGCAAATTGCAGAAAACATCGCTGCCGAAACAGGAGAATAGATGCTTATCGATCGCCCCGGTTTCCGGTAGCAGGGAAGCTATCTCCGAAACTGTGCCGCCGAGTCCTTTCGCATACTGCGTGCTCACGATAGCAGGAATTGTTAGAATTCCGGCCGCACGGATAAGCAGCTTCGCGTTGCGTACCAGTTGCTCCTTCTGAAAAATCGGAGGCAACAGCTTCTCCTGAATATCCACGACAACCAGAGCGCAACGGTCGGCTTCCGGTGTCCGGCGAGCTACTTCGGCGTAGTCGGCAGCAGGTGCGGCGATGTTCTCAAATGTGGTTGACATGAACATTCCCCTCGGCAGGTCTCAATGCGATTCTAAACCTGATGTCTGAATGTGGCGTGATCGCGCTCTTAGGTAGTGGGCTACTTTGCTTTTGCGCTTTAGCACGAGTGGCAACAAAGTTGCTAGCAAGAAAAGGCCTTTGACAATTGAAGGTACTCCATAGGGAGGGATCGTTAGGATCACATCGACCCCTGGGGGGGCAGGAAATCTAGGGCCGCAAATCCCAAGGTGCAAATGTGAGGCATCCATTTAAGAGGTCCATTTGGTAGGGCCAAAATACGGTGCCCAAATAGTGGGCCCTTTTTGGTAGCGCCAAGCCGGATTCACTAGTATTCTATGAATGAAATTATGTGCATCGTAATTTCGCATCGTAGTTTCGCATCGTAGTTTCGCATCGTAGTTTGGCATCGTAGTTTTGCATTTGTTTTTAGGTCATACGAGGTGACCCGTGGTATGGGACACGATCCGCAACGACTAAGAGCCGTTCCAGTACGGTCCCAGACCCCGCAAAAAGTTCTATGACATTAAAGCCCCTGCCTTCGGGCAGGGGCTGCATATTATCCAAATGAGAACGACCGCAAGGTCAGGACTCACGCGGATAATCAGGATGATGCAACGCGGTTTCTGAAAGAGCACACGTTGCTTCTCCTTGCTCCTCGGTTAAATTTCAGAACCGTGTTGCAAACGGCTCTGAGTCAGCCGAGGGAACCAAATGCCGAACGGTGGACCGGCTGGGATTCCAACCCAGTTAGCCCGATTTGGAGTCGGGTGCATCGGCGACAATGCTTCCGGCCCACGTTCGGCATTTTATATTAACCAAAGCGACTCTAACACCCGCCACAGAAAATCCGCAGAGAGTTTCGCCGCCTGTTCGTCGATTTTAGTAGCAAATGGTTCGGAATTTTTCCCTTGACAGGCTTCGCGAGAAACGCCAAAGACTACGCCGCTTTCTCTAGTGATTCATAGGACTCCCCAAAGCACAACTAAGTCTTGTACACCCAGAGCCGATCTGTAACGCCAGCGGCCATTGCGGGAGATGTGCGAAGTGTGCTGTGGATTTGAATGAAGTTGTAAGCGAATCCATTCGACAGGCGAGTGTAGCGGCGCATCTTGGTTCGGACGGTCCAATTCTGGCGCTCAATGTAGCTTGTCGAGATATGCTCTGGATCGGGATTGCCGCTTACTTCCCGCACTTCATTCCGATGCAACGGGCTGGAGTAGCCCACTAGCCACTCTTACAT
>JBAVZU010000272.1:0-14384 GCA_049588915.1 Candidatus Sulfotelmatobacter sp. | reverse complement strand
GGAAATATGAATGGCGAAGGCGATGGTCCGCAGGGCTCGTTTTTCCCCAGTTCCGCCCAGGTCTACGGCAAGCAGAAAATTCCCAGCAAGTTTTTCATGGAGTCCGACTCCTGCAAGCGCTGTCACGAAGACATCTACAACCAGTGGTTCAGCTCGGCTCATCATTTTTCTTCATTCAACAATCAGTGGTATCGCAAAGCGATCGAGTACATGCAGGACACCGTTGGCACACAGCCTTCGAAATGGTGCGGGGGATGCCACGATCCCGCAGTGCTCTACAGTGGCCTGATGGATACGCCGATCAAACAGATAGTGCACCGCCCGGAATCCCAAGCCGGACTCGGCTGCATGATGTGCCACTCCATCGCGAACGTGAAAAGCACGATGGGGCAAGCGGATTTTTATCTGGAATATCCCAAGCTGCACGAGTTGGCGGCAACGCAGAATCCCGTAGCCCGTGCGCTGCATGACTTTCTAATTCGGTTGAATCCCGAGCCGCACCGGCGCGTTTTTCTAAAGCCGTTCATGAAAACACAGACCGCTGAATTCTGCTCCTCGTGCCATAAAGTCCACCTTGACGTGCCGGTGAATCACTATCGCTGGTTCCGCGGCTTCAATGAATACGACAACTGGCAGGCCAGTGGCGTTTCCGGCCAGGGCGCGCGCTCCTTCTATTACCCTCCAAAACCGCAGCAATGCGCCGATTGCCATATGCCGGCGGAGGCTTCGAAAGATGCGGGTAACATCAACGGTTTCGTGCACTCGCATCGTTTTCCCGGCGCAAACACTGCAGTGCCCACGGCGAATGAAGATGACGCTCAACTGAAACTCACTGAGGGCTTTTTGAAGAGCGGTGCTCTTAGCGTGGATATCTTCGCTGTTTCCCCAGCGCAGCCGCTTTTGAGGACGGGTGCCACGAGTCAGTCCGATCTGGCTACAACGTTTGCCGTAGGTGAGGAAGCTGAAACCAAAATTACGCCTGGTGTAAGCGAAGAAGTTGCGCCGGTCACCGCTCCGCTGAACCTTGTACAACCTGCGTTGCGTCGGGGCGATACGGTGCGAGTCGATGTTGTCGTGCGCACCAAAAAGGTTGGACATTTCTTTCCCGGCGGCACAGTCGACGCTTACGATACCTGGCTTGAATTAAAAGGAACGGACGACAAGGGCCAGACTATTTTCTGGAGTGGAATGGTCGAAGATAATGGCAAAGGTCCGGTAGAAAAAGGCGCACACTTCTATCGCTCACTGCAGATCGATGAGCACGGTAACCCCATCAACAAGCGTAATGCCTGGGCAACGCGGGCGGTGGTGTATGTCCGGCTTATCCCTCCCGGCGCAGCCGATACCGTGCATTACCGTATGAACATTCCCGAGAGCGTAGGCAATAAGATTACGTTGCATGCGCGCTTGTGCTATCGCAAATTCTCCTGGTTGAATACGCAGTTCGCCTTTGTTGGCGACCCCGATGAGAAGTCTGGGCACAATGTTGCGGCTGCATACGACGATCGCCCTTTGATATTCACTAAATCTCTGCAGGGAGTTTCGGCAAAAGAAGAAAAAATCCCCGATGTGCCCATCGTTATCGTTGCAGAAAACGAGGTCACGCTGCCAGTGGTGGCGCACAACGCTCCCGCATTTCAACCGAAGACCGTGACTCGTAAAGATGAATGGCAGCGCTGGAACGATTATGGAATCGGCCTGTTTCTTCAAGGCGACTTAAAAGCAGCGGCTGCGGCGTTCCAGAAAGTCACGGAAGCTGATCCCGACAATCCCGATGGCTGGGTGAATATTGGCCGCTGCGCGGTTCAGGAAGGCGACATGGAACGCGCTCGGACCGTGCTTGAGAAAGCTGTGGCCTTATCTCCAAAGCTGGCGCGAGCCAACTACTTTTACGCGCGGGTGTTGCGAGCGGACGGAAACTACGATGGCGCTGCCGCCCGTTTGCGCATCGTTCTTGGCCAATACCCTCGCGACCGGGTCGCACTGAATGACTTGGGCCGCATTCTTTTTTTACAGCGAAAATATCAGGAAGCGGTAAAAACTCTCCAGTCGGTTCTGGCAATCGATCCCGAAGACCTGCAGGCCCATTACAACTTGATGCTTTGCTACAACGGCCTGGGTGATGAAAAGTTGTCCAAGGAGCACGAGGCTCGCTACATGCGATTCAAAGCAGACGAATCGTCACAGGCGATTACCGGCCCTTATCGTCAACTGCATCCCGAGGACAACAATGAGCGCCAAGCTGTGCATGAACATGTGAGCGTACCGCTGCCCGTCTTTAGCTCGAGCCATGCCGGGACAGCCGGCCACGTTGTCCAGACGGGCCAAGCTCGTCTTGCGTCCACCGCTACATCTGCCGGGGGCGCCAGGTGAAACGTTCTTGTTTAAGATTTTTCTGTGTCCCTGTGTCTCTTTGGCTGTTTGTTTCGCCGCTGACCTCAATTCAAGCACAACAAATCCACTTCCGCGACGTCACAGCTCAGGCTGGAATTCATTTCACGCATAACAACGGCGCGTTCGGAAAAAAGTGGCTGCCGGAGACCATGGGCCCAGGCTGCGCCTTCATCGATTACGATAACGACGGCTATCCTGACATTTTTCTGGTGAACGGCGAAGACTGGCCCGGCCATGTTCACGGCGGTGTAACCACTCCGAAGCTCTACCACAATAATCACGACGGAACTTTTACTGACGTGACCCGCGCGGCCGGCTTGGCGCTGCCCGTGTTTGGTTTCGGAGTTGCTGTCGGAGACTTCGACAATGACGGCTTCGACGACCTCTTCATCACCGCGATTGGCCAAAGCCATCTATTCCACAATAATGGCAACGGCACATTCACCGACGTGACCAAGTCTGCAGGAATGTGGGGACCGAATGAGTTCTCCACCAGCGCGGCGTGGGTGGATTACGATCGCGACGGCAAACTGGACCTGGTCGTCGCGAACTACGTTCGCTGGACCAATGAGACCGATCTCTACTGCACGCTCGATGGCGCACACAAATCATATTGCACGCCTGAATCGTACAAAGGGACCTCGATGCGTTTGTGGCACAACCTTGGCGGCGGCAAGTTTGAGGATGCGACGCAAAAAGCTGGCCTGGGCGATTCAACCTCGAAAAGTTTGGGCATCACGATCCTCGACTACAACGCGGATGGTTGGCCCGATATTCTGATCGCCAACGACACGCAACCGAACAAGCTTTATCTGAACAAGAAAGACGGAACCTTTGAGGAACGCGGAGTACCAGCTGGCATAGCGTTTAGCGAAGATGGTGTGGCTCGCGCCGGTATGGGAGTTGACGCCGCTGATTATGACCGCAGCGGACAGGCCAGCGTCCTCATCAGCAATTTTTCCAATCAGATGGTCTCGCTCTATCACAACGAGGGCAACGGCTTATTCGTGGACGAGGCTCCGCAATCCGAAGTGGGGCGCGCGACGCTGGTTACGCTGGGATTTGGTTGCTTCTTTTTTGATTACGATAACGACGGTTGGCCGGATATTTTTGTCGCCGACGGCCACATCGAAGATGCCATCGAACGAGTACAGAAGCGCGTGAGCTATGCCGAGCCTTCGCATCTGTTTCGAAACCTTGGAGGTGGCAAGTTCCAGGAAGTTACCGAGCAAATGGGCCAGGCATTCGCGGCTCCGAGGGTGGCGCGGGGCGCGGCCTACGCTGATATCGACAATGACGGATATCTCGATATTCTCGTCACCACGAACGCCGGTCCGGCGTACTTGTTCCGTAACGAAGGCGGATCGAATCACAGCCTCCGCCTGAAATTGGTGGGAACAAAGTCGAACCGCGATGGCATCGGAGCGGTTGTACATGTCTCATCCGATAACAATAAGGAGAAACAGTGGAAGATGCTGCGCTCCGGATCGAGCTATCTTTCTCAAAGTGAACTCGTACTCACGTTCGGCTTGGGTGCACAAATGAAAGCCGACAATGTTGAGATTCAATGGCCCAGTGGGCAAGTGGACAAGCTCGCGAATGTGAATGCCGGACAGACGGTTGTTGTCGAGGAAGGGAAGGGAATCGCAAGTGTGCGCGCATACGTTCGTCCCCCAAAAACTTCCAAATGAGGGTTACTCCGTGTGCCCGCGCGTCCTCTGTGTTTAAATCTTGGATTAGATGAGTGCCCGACTCTCAGTCGCGTTAGCTGGCATACTGGCCGCCGCAGTCGGTCTGTTCGCGCCCAGTCCGCAAACTCAGCCGAAAGTGAATCCTATCGAGGCGGCCCGCCTGAATAATCTAGGCGCCGCTTACATGAATCAGCAGCTTTTCGAGAAGGGACTAAAGTCTTTCCAACAAGCGGCCGAGCTCGACCCTCATCTAACGATGGCTCGCCTCAATGAAGGTATCGCCCTCCTGAATTTACAAAAACTCGACGAAGCCAAGATTGCCCTGCAAGACGCGCTCAAACTGGATCCGAAGAATCCGAATGCATGGTACAACCTGGGCCTACTGGCGAAGAATACCGGCGATGCGCAGGCCGCTATTGAGGCCTTTCATCACGTAAGTGAGATCGATCCGCATGACGCGGACACCTGGTATTTCCAGGGCGCGGCCTACGTACAGGCCAAACAATTTCCGCAGGCCATCGACGCCTTCCAACATGCGTTGCAACTAAATCCTCTGCACGCCTCCGCCGAGTTCGGACTCTCTCGTGCGTACCAGCAATCGACTGACATCGAGCACGCCCGCGAGCACCTGAAAAAATTTCTGTACATCACGCAAAACAAAATCGGCGCGCCCATGAGCCTCGCTTACGGCGAGCAGGGGCAGTACTCGCGCGCAGTCGAGGCGCCGTCAGCAGTGCTGAAAGCGCCGGCTCAGATCAAAGTGAGGTTTGTGGATGTGACTGCGCAGGCGGGACTGACACCAAGGATTGCGCCTTCCAGCAGCAACGGCTTGGACTCCGATCTTGCTCCTGGCGCTTGCTTTATCGATTACGACAACGATGGCCGTCCTGATATTTTTTTTCCCGACAACGGTAACGATGGAGGCATGTCTCTTTACCACAATCTGGGAGGGGGCAAGTTCGAAGACGTCACGGCCCGCGCGGGCCTCGACAAGCAGCTCCACGGCGTTAGCTGCGCCGCAGGCGATTACGACAACGATGGCTATGCCGACTTAGCAGTTACTTTGGATGGACGTCTGCTCCTCCTGCATAACGAAAAAAAGGGAACCTTCAAAAACGCAACCGCAAGTTCCGGGATAAAGATCGATGTGCGAGACGGAGGACTCACGTTCATTGATTACGATCACGACGGCGATCTGGATCTCTTTGTCACCGGCAATACCAACAAGCCGGGGTCGTTCTTCAGTCATCCAACCGGCGCAAACGTAATGTGGCGTAATAATGGTAATGGAACATTTACTGACGTCACTGAGTCTCTTGCACTGAACGGCAATACTCCCAACATTTCCGCTGTTGGTACTGATTACAACAACGACCGCGCCGTCGATATAGTTACAACTGGCATGGCCGGTGGCCCGGTTAATGCGAAGCTGAACGGTTCCTTAGGAACACTGGTTTACGAGAACCCGCGCGAAGGAAAGTTTGTCCGGCGAGAACTCTGGTCTTCTCCCGTACCGTCACAGACAGCGGGCGTTGCAGTGCTTGACTTCGACCATGATGGTTGGATGGATCTGGCTTTCACGCACTTGGGAGCGCCCGGCATCACACTGTGGCGCAACAATCACGGCAAGACGTTCGATCGAGTAGAACTTCCAGACACGAACTGGGTTCGAGCCTTCGGCGTCGCCGCGTTCGATTACGACAACGACGGTTGGGTAGACCTCATCGCAGTCGGCGAAACCAAAGATGGCAGGGGCGAGATTAAGCTGTTCCGCAATCTCGGCGCAGACGGTTTCAAAGACGTCACCGCCGATGTTGGGCTCGACAAGATTCATCTCGAGCATCCGCGGGCTATCATCACTGGAGATTACGACAACGACGGTGCTACCGATCTCCTGATTACACAGAATCACGGTCCCGCCGTGCTATTGCGCAATGAAGGCGGCAATCAGAACCACTGGCTGCGGCTTTCACTCAAGGGTCTGGCCGACAATAAGTCGGCCATCGGTACGAAAGTTGAAGTTTTTGCAGGAGGCAATCGCCAGAAGTTTGAAGTTTACGGTTCGAACGGCTACCTCGGGCAGAACTCGCCTTATCTCACAGTCGGACTTGGCGATGCGAAAGAAGCTGACATCGTGCGCATGACCTGGCCCACGGGAGTATTACAGGACGAGATCAACGTCGTCGGCGACAAAGAGCAAAAATATCTTGAGATGGATCGCCGCGGCAGTTCGTGTCCAACATTGTTTGTTTGGAATGGAGAACGCTACGAATTCGTCGCCGACATGCTGGGTGCGGGTGTGGTCGGGCACTGGGTCGGACCCAATCAGCGCGATGTGCCTCGTCCCGTAGAGTACATCAAGATCGATCGCAATGTCATTCGCGAGAAGAATGGGAAGTTGAGCTTCCGGTTTATGGAACCGCTCGAAGAGGCTGTCTATCTTGATCAGGTGCGATTGTTCGCGGTTGATCATCCAGTCGATATCGATGTGTACCCCAACGAATATTTCGCTTCTAATCCACCGTATCCGGAGTTCAAGGTGGTGATGAGCCGCGATGCCCGCCTGCCTGCTGATGCTCGGGATGAGCATGGCCACAATGTCTTGCCGGATCTGTTGGCGCATCATTACTTTGGCGATTTTGCGTTGACCCAATTTCAGGGATTTGCGAAACCTCACAGCTTGGTGCTTGACCTGGGCGAGGCCTATCGCGGCGGCCCGTTGTGGCTGCTGCTGCATGGCGAGGTGGAGTATTTTTCGGCGAATAGTATGTACGCAGCTTCACAGGCTGGTGTGCAGGCGATTTCGCCCTACGTAGAAGCGCTGGCGGCAAACGGGAAGTGGGTGCGCGTAATTGACGATATGGGATTTCCCGCGGGCGGGCCGCGCACCATGACTGCCGATCTCTCCGGCAAACTACCGCTCGGCACGCAGAAGATTCGCATTACTACGAACCTGCAGATTTATTGGGACAATGTTTTGGTCAGCCACGCCGTGCAAACCTCTCAGGGCAACGCGCAAAACACGCGCTTGACGTCGATTCCGCTGGCTCGCGCCGATCTGCAATTCCACGGATATCCGCTAAAGATCGAAGGCACGCCGTCGGGGAACGTTCAATACATCTACGAAAAGGCCAGCGCCACTGGGCCATACACACGCCCGGCCGGAACTTACACACGCTACGGGGACGTATTGCCGCTGCTGACCGCGCTCGACGATAGGTTGGTTGTGTTTGGATCTGGCGACGAGGTGAGTCTGGATTTCGATCCGTCGCGATTGCCTTTGCTGCCGCAGGGCTGGGTACGGGATTATTTCTTTGCCGCCAACGGATACGAGAAAGATATGGATTTTTACGCCGCGGAAGGAAATTTCGTCGCGCCACTGCCATTCCTCAGGATGGGCGATTACCCGTATTCCGCTGCCAAGTCGTTTCCGCTGGATGATGCGCACGTCGACTATCTGCTCGAATACAACACCCGTCATATGTCTGGCAACGAGCAGCGTGGATACTGGTTCGACTACAGTTCGCCGAGGTAGCGAGGCACGCGCTGGCGAACTCACGAAAACGTTTTAATATTGACATTTTCCGCCTCCGCATAATCCAATAGGCGGACCAATGGAAACTCCTTCCGCCGTTGCGGCATCGACTGCACCTCGTTTACGTCGCACGCTGACCCTGTGGGATTTGATTCTTTACGGCGTGATCGTGATCCAACCGGTCGCACCCATGTCGGTGTTCGGAGTGCTCAGCGACCGTGGGCGCGGGCACGTGGTCACCACAATTCTGATTGCGATGGTGGCCATGCTCTTTACTGCGATCAGCTATGGAAAAATGGCGCGCGCCTATCCTAGCGCAGGCTCGGCGTTTACCTATGTAGGGCAGGAGATAAATCCGGCTCTCGGTTATGTGACGGGATGGAGCATGGTTATGGATTACATGCTCAACCCAATGATCTGCATCATCTGGTGCAGCCAGATCTCGCGTGATTTTGCGCGTGGCACTCCAATTGTGGAGGGCCTGCCTTACTGGGCGTGGGCCGTTTTCTTTGCGGCAGTCTTTACCCTTCTGAATATTCAGGGAGTGAAAACCTCAGCCCGCGTGAATACCGGACTGGCCGCAGGAATGGGCGCGGTGATTGTTATATTTTTTCTGGCGGCTGCGCACTATGTCTTTGGACATCCGCATAATGACCCGGACTTCTTTCTGCGTCCGTTTTACGATCGCGATTTATGGAATACGAAGGCGGTTCTCGGAGGCACGTCGATCGCGGTTCTTACGTACATCGGCTTTGATGGAATCTCTACGCTTTCAGAAGAGGCCGAAAATCCAAGGCGTAATATTTTGCTGGCGACCGTGCTCACTTGCCTGGTGATCGGAATTCTTTCCGCATTTGAGGTATACGCGGCTCAGCTGATCTGGCCGGCACGCGAGCCCTTTCCGAATGTCGATACGGCATTCACTTATGTAGCGGGCAGGGTGTGGGCTCCGCTGTTTGGCATTCTCGGTTTTACACTTTTGATCGCAAATTTTGGATCCGGAATGGGCGCACAGTTGGGCGCGGCACGCCTGCTTTACGGCATGGGACGCAGCAAGGCCCTGCCGCAATCATTTTTCGGCGTCGTGGACGCCAAAAGGCATGTGCCACGCAACAACGTGATTTTTGTGGGCGCAATCGCCCTGGTGGGTGCGTTTCTCATCAACTATGGTTTGGGCGCGGAGATGCTCAACTTCGGCGCGCTGATCGCATTCATGGGCGTGAACCTGGCGGCTTTCATGCATTATTTCGTGCGGGACGACAAAAAGAAAATTACGAACTTTGTATTTCCGCTTGCTGGGTTTTTCATCTGCTTACTGTTGTGGCTCAACCTGAGCCGACCAGCGAAAATCGTTGGCGCAATTTGGATGGGAGTCGGCATCGCCTTTGGCGCGGTCAAAACTAAAGGCTTCCGCGGCAACTTGATTGACTTCGAGTTGCCGCCGGAGGAGGAATAGACGGGCTTTTATTGCACGTTCCAGCCGCTGACATCGATGATGGGCTTCTGACCATCCAGTTCGCTCGTGCGGTAGGTCGCGGTGACTTCACGGGTCTCTCCAGGGAGCAGAGAAATGTAGTTGTCTTCCCAAACGACCGGTAGAATCTCTTCACCTTTCGCGCCTTTCTTAACTTTCAATCTCACGAAGAATGCCAAGCTTTTGCTGGGATTTTCCAGCGTCACATGAGTAACGGATTCGTCCCCGTTGCGCTCCGTTCGGTCGTTAACTCTAAGCTTTACCTTAGGAATCTGCGCGAGAGCGGTGAAATCGGCGTAGGACTCCGTGGGCGTCATCCACCAGGTGGACTTGGCCCAGTCGATCGTCTCTGGTTTAGTGGAGAGCCAATAAAAGTTCGAGCCTACCAGTCCTCCATTCGCATTGGTGAGGCGTAACACAACGAAGTAGACCGGGCTAAGTCCCTGCACATCAGGTAAGGCAAGAATTTTTGACGTGCTGTCAGCAGGCGCGTCGAGTGAGTCCTCGTGGGAAAACTTCTCACTCATATCGAGGTTGTAAATCTTCGTTGAAAGCCTCAGGCCTTTGACGTCTTCATATTGACTGCTGACAACCCAGATGGAATGATCGTCGTACCCATAGATGGGATGCAGCGCCTCCAGGGCGCATTTGGCGCCGAAATAGCCGCCGCCGGGGCGCAAGTAATAGTCGTAAAGATGCCAGATCATCGAAGGCCATGCGTTGTTCAGCATCCATTGAATCACCCCCGTCGATTGGTATTTGTTGCGACTGTAGGCTTCGTACATGGCGCGCACGCCTTCGTAAGTTTGCATCTGCGACTTGGCGGCGAAGTCTTCAGCGCTATCTGATTTACCGTAGCGGTTGGCGAGCGCGGTGCTGAACACCTGGATAGTTTTGAACTCTCCGCCGCCCGCGTGATAATTCCACACTTCATCGATCGGCCACTGGTGATCTTTGCCAACCATTGCCAGAATGCTCTCGATCGGCGGAACAGCAGGCCCCATGCTCGTCTCCGTGTTGAAGCCGTATGCTCCTCCGCAGCCCCCGGCATTACAGGGCTTGCGGCTCGATTGACTTTCAAGAGAGTCTTTTTCCCAATAGCTTGGAGCTACATATTCATAAGGCCCAGTCATTTTGACACCACTGTCGCCGGTGACACTTGTGGGTTTTCCAGTTGCCGAGGAGACAACCGGATTCGGCCAAAGAAGCTCCTTTTCGATATTGAGATACATCTGCTCCACATCGGGCGGCGGCGGATTGTCGCTGCCGTTCAGCCACATCACCATGCTAGGATGGCCACGCAGGCGGTAGATCTGATCGCGCAAAGATTGTTGAGCGATTTCAAAATCCTGCGGTTTCCAGCGTGGCCAGCGTTCCCAGAAATCGCAACAACACCAGCCGGCCATCACGAGAATTCCCTGTTTATCTGCGAGGTCGAAGAACTCCTCAGTTTCAAGCTTGCCTTCCAGGCGAACCGTGTTGAGTCCCATATCTCGCACGTAGCGAAATTCGTCGTGCAAGCGTTGCGAATTTTCGCGAAGCATCATGTCCGGCGTCCAGCCTCCGCCGCGGATCAGGATGTTCTTGCCGTTGATGTGGAAGGCGCGTCCGCCGCTGGAGTTTAGCTCCGAAGTAACTTCCCGGATTCCGAAGTGTGTCTGGGAGCGATCGCTGGTGGCGCCATCGACATCGAATTCCATGCTGAGGGCATAAAGATTCGGCTTGCCCATCTGCGCCGGCCACCATACTCGCGGATTCGAGAATACGAGTTGAGAATACCGTTCGGGCGTAAAGGTGACATCTTTGGCTTCATTGGCGCCCAATTCAACGTCCTGTTCGAAGGCGACGTTTTCAATCTCGCCTTTTAATTTTCCTTTGACCGGAAGATTAGTGCCATTTTTAAGCTGTGCAGTAACGGTAAGACGAGCAGAATCGTCCGCTGGGAGGTTCAGCTTGGATACAACCGAGGGGTAGCGCACCGCCACCGGTCCACTGGTAGTCAAATAGACTTCGCGCCACAAGCCCATATTCTTGTCGGGAGGAGCCGGGTTCCAGTCGACAAAAGTAATCGCGAGATCGTTCTCGGTAGGCGCGAACACTTGTACGGCGAGAATGTTCTCAGCTCCCGGTTTAATCGAGTCAGTGACATTGAGTTCGTAGGTGCGCCAGGCGCCGGCAATGTCATTCGAGTTGGCAATCTGTTTTCCATTGAGCCATACATTGGCGCGATAATTGATTCCTTTGAAATTAAGCCATACAGTCTTTCTTGAATAGGAAGCTGGCGCAGCAAACTGTTTGCGATACCACCAGGAGGCCGCGTAGGGGCTATCGGGCTGCATCGCGACATTGGAAAAGTTTCCGCCAATCGGATAAGTCTCACCGGCAAACTGGCGAAGGTTCATGGCGAAGAACGGATCGGGCAGCGTCTTGTCTTTTACCAAAGCTGCGACCACAGTGGTGGGAACCGTTACGTCGTGCCAACCTTCGGGAACAAAGCCCACGCTGGAAATGATTTCGCCTTTGGCTTCGACTTTGCTGGAAGACTGAAGGGTCCAATGATCGCGCAGAGCCAATTTCTCAGGATCTTGCGTACCGGGACTTTTCTTTGACGACGGTGAGCCGGCGATGTCTGCGGCAGCGCTGTCGACGGCGAGGAGAAAGTGTGGAACGATCAGCAAAATTGCCAGGCATTGCGCCGGCAAGAAATTCAAGTACCTTCTTCCGATAATCATTTTGCCCCCGTGCATTTCTTCCGGCACGCACATGTCGATCCCGGCACTTCGATCGGTGAATAAGATGGATAACACGTCTATTGATACGTTTCAATAGACGATTTTATAAACCGGCACGCGTGACCTTCCGGGCGCACGGCAATCGTTCGGCAGTGAGTCCGGCGTCGGTTAGTTTATAATTGAAAATTCCGCCGCGAACCTCTGGAGTGACAATAAGATGATTCGTTTTTTACAGACTGAAGGGCCGTTCAAGAAGATTGTGCTTAGCGGATTGCTGCTGCTCATCTGCGCGGCCATGGTGATCGCATTTATTCCCGGCAATCTGGGCAATGACTTGATGGGTACGCCAGGCCAGGGCGTCATAGCCAAAGTGGACGGCGAGGATATTACTACCGAGGAAGTGAAGGACACCGCGCGCGGAATGCTCCAACAGCAAGGCGCACAATTGGGCGCGAACGCAGCCATGCTGATGCCCTTTTTCGCGCAACGAGCGGCCGACCAACTGGTGGACCGGCAGGCGCTGGTTTCAGAAGCGCAGCGGCTGGGCTTAAAAGCTACCCCTCAGGAAATCAAGGACGAGCTGCAACATGGACGTTACGGGGAAATTTTCTTTCCGGGCGGAACGTTCATTGGCCAGGCCGAGTATCAAGGTTTGTTGCAACAGCACAACCTTACCGTCCCAACTTTTGAGGATTCTGTAGGCAAGGAAATTCTGATCAGCAAATTGCAGGCGCTGATCACCGGCAGCGCTTCGGTAAGCGATGCCGCCATCCGCCAGGAGTTCGACAAGCAGAATACGAAAGTGAAATTCGACTACGCCGTTTTAAATCAGGACGACATCAAGAAAAGTCTCCATCCCACGACGGAGGAACTGAAATCCTTTTACGACAGCCACCAAAAGAATTACGCGAATTCCATTCCCGAGAAGCGCAAGGTTCAGTACGCCATGATCGATCTGTCCAAGGTCGAGAATGGTGTCCAGGTCACGCACGACGAGTTGCAATCTTATTACAACCAACATCGCGATCAATATCGCGTGCCGGAGCAGGCGAAGGTCAGCCACATTTTGATCAAGACGCCGCTTCCTGGGCCCGACGGCAAAGTGGACGAAAAGGGCGCGGCCGAGGCTCAACGGCGCGCGGAAGACATTCTCAAGCAACTCAAGGCAGGAGCAAAATTTGAGGACCTAGCCAAGAAATATTCTGAAGATCCGGGGAGCGCGAAGGAAGGCGGGTCGTTGGGATGGATCGGAAAGGGCCGCACGGTTCCCGAGTTTGAGAAAGCCGCTTTCTCACTGCCAATTGGTCAAATTAGCGACCTGGTAAAGAGCAGTTACGGCTTTCACATCATTCGTGTGGATGCGCGGCAAGAGGCGCACATGAACACCCTTGAGGAGGTCAAAGACCAGATTGAGCCGATTCTGAAGCAGCAGAAGGCGCCGCAGATCGCGCAGAAGCAGGCGGAAGACTTGTTGCAGGCGGCCAAGACGCAGGGACTGGACGCTGCTGCCTCCGCCAAGGGCGTGCCCGTCATCACCTCTGACTTTTTCAGCCGTAAAGACACCGTTCCCGGATTAGGTCCATCGCCGCAGTTTATGGATGCGGTGTTTACCACGGCGGAGAAATCGCCGCCACAGATGGCTCCCACATCGCAGGGTTTCGCTGTGTTTGATTTGCTCGCCGTGAAGCCGCAATCCACCCCAACTTTTGATGAGATTCGCAGCCGGGTGGAAGAGGAGTTCAAGAACGAGCGATCGAACGTGCTCTTGTCGCAGAAGGCGCAGGAACTTTCAGACCGCGCCAAGACTGAGCATGACTTGAAAAAGGCGTCGAAGGAATTGGGCGCTACTATAAAG
Organism: Candidatus Sulfotelmatobacter sp.; assembly: GCA_049588915.1. Classification (GTDB taxonomy): domain Bacteria; phylum Acidobacteriota; class Terriglobia; order Terriglobales; family Acidobacteriaceae; genus Sulfotelmatobacter. The sequence continues at coordinate 703 of JBAVZU010000272.1, read as the reverse complement.
ACCAGCGAATTCGTTGCGCCCGACGGCCAGGTTCCGGATATCGGTTCCATGACCGGGCAGGCTGCCGTAGCTTTCAGCATGAAACCGGGAGACATCAGCGGTCCGATCAACAGCGGGACTAACGGAGCCGTCATCCAGGTGACCGAAGTACAAGCCCCGTCAGAGGCCGAGTTCGAGGCTAAACGCGATCAGATTCGTGACTCATTGCTGCAGAGCAAAGAGCAGGAACTGTTCGCTCTATTCGTGACCAACCTACGCGACCAAATGGAAAAATCCGGCAAGATCAAAATCAACCAGGAAGAGATGAAAACGCTGACTCAGACCCGTAGTGAGCCGGGGATCTGAAGTAGTGATCAAGTTGCATGTCGTTCCCCCGCGCCGCAGGTGTTCTGTTGCATCCCACGTCGCTGCCTTCGCGCGGCGGCATCGGTGATTTTGGGCCTGCGGCTTATGCGTTCGTCGATTTCCTCGCAGCAGCTCGCCAAGGGGTTTGGCAGGTTCTGCCGCTCGGTCCGCTCGGTTACGGAAATTCGCCCTACTCTTCTACCTCAGCGTTCGCCGGCAATCCGCTGCTCATCAGCCTGGAACGCCTTGCCAGCCGCGGCTGGATCGGCCACGACAAAATCTCCCATCTTGATTCCAAGTCTGATCCGGTCGCTTACGACCGGGTATTCGCCACAAAAATGCCGCTGCTCTTTGAAGC
>JBAVZU010000271.1:0-7769 GCA_049588915.1 Candidatus Sulfotelmatobacter sp. | reverse complement strand
GAGCTTTGCACAGCCGTAGGGACTACAAGGCCGGAAAGGTGTAGTTTCCCGCTGTGGAGTTTCAGTTACTTTCCCGAACATCTCACTGCTTGAGGCTTGATAAAAACGAGTCTTAATGCCAGAGGCTCGTATGGCCTCTAACAAGCGAACGGTGCCAATTCCCGTAATGTCGCCCGTATACTCGGGAATTTCGAAACTGACCAGAACATGGCTCTGGGCGCCCAAATGGTAAATTTCATCGGGCTTGAGGCGGTACAGCAGTCTCATCAGACTCGTCGAGTCGGAGAGATCAGCAAAATGCAGAAACAGGCGGGCTTCGCGTTCATGCCAGTCGGGAAGCACATCGTCAATGCGCGACGTATTGAAACTGCTAGATCGGCGCTTAATACCGTGCACCACATAACCTTTATTCAGAAGAAGCTCAGCCAAGTAAGACCCGTCTTGACCTGTAATTCCTGTAACCAGAGCTGTTTTCGACATGAATAATTTTTGTTCTGTGGCTCTTGCTGTCGTTTCGTCCAGAACGTTGGAAAAATTCTGAAACAGTTCAAGACGGCCAAAATGCTCCCAGATCAGTCGCCACCCGCGACGAGAGCGCGACCGCCCAAACGGCTTCATTATATCCGAACGAAGCAGCAGGCAAACAAAATCTGTGGTCCCGAACCTTTTCTCGCAGCAGTCGAGCCCTGCTTCCCAACCGCGATATCAATTTTCTGGCAGCTAACAAGCAACACTCGTTGAACTACGGTGAGCATTGCGCAACCTTTTATTTAGGCGATTGCACTGCCCGTGCCATATTGACCCGGCGAAGCAAAGTATCGAAGGGCTGGTCGATCCCTTCGTTCATATGACCACAGAAGTGCCAGAATGAGCCAAAACATCGGCTCCAGGTGGGATTGATAGCTGATGTTGAAGCTCATAATTGCGACAACGGGGGATAGCGCTCCCATTCTGCCAATTACGGGATAAAAAAGAAGGACCATTAGAAAGACGAATGCGGGGAATCCCATTTCCGCGAGAGCGGTCACATATAAACAGTGGAAGTTTCCGCGTTTGTCGCTTCCAAAAAAATCTTCCAGGACTTTGGGGGCAGATGCGAATCCAATGCCTGCAAGAACTGTTTTCGTCGACCTTAACCAAGTCTCGAAACCACGCTGTATCAAAAGAATATGACTTTCTCCTGAGCTCCCTTCACCCATCGACATCTTGACAGAAATCGCGTCTGAGATTTCCCAGGTCTCCGCCAGACCAACAATTTCTTTTTGGTAGACAACGCAAAGAAGCGAGCAAACAACGGCAATTGCTGCCGCCCGCAACAGCGCTCGACGGGACCGCAAGCGAGCCCAGAAAGTGCTCGAGAAAAAGTAATACGCCAACCAACAGAGAACACCCGATCTCGATAAAGTCAGGAAAATAAAAAGTCCGATGGCAAAACGAAGCAGGAACGTATAGCGCGATCTAGTGACAAACCTATCGAGCAGTACCAAGTACATCGTCAACACGAAACCAGAGCGGTTAGCGTCAGATGTAGTTCCAGACAGGGTCGGTATCCAATTTCCTAGCATGCTGGGTGCAAATGTCACTTGCATCAAGGAAGTAGGTTTCTCGTTCGGAGCCAGGGCGAGTCCTTGGTTCCACGCGATACACTCTCCGATGCAGAAAATCAAATACATCGTTACAGCGAAAGTGACGGAGCGCTCAATCAACTTCTCCCGCTCAGGCTCTTCCAATATTTCCAGGGAAATGCCATATCCCAACACAGCCACAAGCAAGAGATCGCAAAAAGCAACCAGCCCCCGTTCCGGATCCAGACCTAAAGGTATGGAAGCAAACGCAAGGAGCAAAAACGCGCTGGACACAGCCAAAAAAGGAAGCTGTCGCCGCATAGAGGGGCTGATGGCAAGGTGGAATTTTCCACGTAACCCATTGCGGAAGAAATGGAGGAAAACGACGAGTGGTGCAAGCACCAGAAACGGCGTAAGCGTAAACGGGCCATGGCCGGCAAACAGATCAATACGGTCGGCACCTATCAAACCGATGCTCCCAACTAGGCATAGATATTGTATTTTTCGCAACATAAGCGAACAGCGCTAGCGTATTCTACGACGCCCAACAACCTTGGCGAAATCTTACACCGGCGCGAAGCATCGGCAGACCAGGCACCCACGATACAAGGAGAAGACCAGGAAGCCACGCTAAAGGAACTAAGCACCACGTTTAGCTCGCCTCTTTGGATCCGCTCTAATTCGAAAGATCAGCAGTCCCCAGAGCAGTTGATACCTCATTCGCAATCTGGTGAAACTACTTAACCTTATCCGGCCAGTTACATTTGTCGAGTGCCTCCGGTACGCAACCAAGGGTTCAGGAACGTATTTCGTAGTACCCCTCGTCAGAGCGTTGACGCACCCAATCCATGTGTCGTGGTGCACCAGCGCTCCAGAAGGGAAAGGCAAGGCCCTTCGCAACAGTGCGGAGCGAAACGCCATTGTGCATCCGTGGAACTTGCCAATCAGCACATTCGACCATAGTCCAGGCCGAAACTTGCCTCGCTTAGCGTAAAAAGAATTTTCAATCTTGCTGCCTTCCTCATCGATGAGTATAGCGTCGCTTGCTACCAGCATAAGGGCAGGATCGTTGGCGAATGCATCCAGGACCGTTTCCACCTTATTGGGGAGCCAGACGTCATCCTGATCGCTGAGGAATATGACATCCCCCGAGGAGCGAGAGAGCGCCTTCTCGAAGGCTCGAAGGACCCCCTGGTTCCTGGGATTCCGGATCAAGACAATACGAGCATCCTGCAAAGTCGATATCTCGCTGCACGTACGATCCGTGGAACCGTCATCGACCACGATGACCTCGTCCTGAGAGGATAATTGCCCAAGGATAGAACGCAATTGAGTGGCGATGTAGCGCTCTCCCTGTAGGGTCGCCATACACACTGAGATCCTTGGCCTAGAGCTCAATCTGCCTGCCCACTTTTCCGCGAAGAGCGTCGGTCACGCCTGCTGCCATGGCGCGAAACTTTTTCCATTTGTTTTCTTCAGCGAACACGATTTTGGCCGCATCAAGCAGCATGGTGCTGCCCTCTCGCCATGTCCAAGGCCAGTCGGCTGCGTAGTGAATCAACAGCCGCAAGCGATTGCGGGTCATGTAGTAGCGTCGGCCCGCGGAATGGTTGGTCACGCCAAAGCGAAGTCCAAATATTTGATAATAGGCAGTCTGCCCGAGCGAGTGCAAGAGCACTGCAGAAGATTGAAGAATCGACATCCCTTTACTGCGGGCCCGAAGACAGAACTCGATGTCCACCGCGTCTATGTATAGGGTTTCGTCAAAGAATCCAACCTTCTGAATTGCACTCGTTGCCATCATGCTCCCAGAGGTCATGGCAGTAAGTATTTCGCCATTGCCCGCTCGCTTCAACCGCACGTTAACTCCGGACTCGCGGTCCACATAGCTCGGAGCAAGAAGAGCAACCATTTCGGGGTGCGGAGCTTGGCGGTAAACCTCCAGCATCTTCGAGATAAACCCCTCGCCTATCGCGCTGTCCTGATCGAAAGTGCAGACCCAATCAAATCCAGCTTTTATGGCATACTTCAGGCCGAGGTTCAGAGCAACCGCGATTCCAAGATTTTGACGATTCCGGATGACTTTGCACCCCAAACGAGTCTCCAGCCCCTGAAGCTGCCGCTCCGTTTCGCCCGACGATCCGTTATCAACCACTACGACCCCGCCGACCTGTTCCCGGATCGCTTCAATATTATCGACGAATGTTGGTCGAGGGTTGTACGTAACCACCACGGCGCAGACAGATTGCCCGATCATTTGTCTGCTCCTCGCTACAATCGAACTAATTGTATTGACTTGCATGCGTCAAAACAAGAAATGCAAGGTTTGACAAAAAGGCCAACAAATCAGCTGCATTGAATTGCTCAACGCTTCAAAAAACGAAAGTCCAAAACCGGCTTTGAAGATGACAAACTTGTGGATTTCACTTCCTGCCGCAGGCACCGTTCGCTCGAGCTTCGCCTGACAAATAATTTATCGCAGAAGGGTGCTGGACGAGGAAGCAGGAGATCACTTCAGGCTGGCAACCTGGTCGGAACCTCGGCAGCCTTGCGGCGGGCGTAGATCATACCTCCGATCACGCCGAGGACCTGAGCGCCGGCTCGCAAAGCGAGAAGCAACGGAGAAACAACTCCCACAATAGGGTCTTTCCCGCCCGCCCGCCATGCGAATGGCAGGGTACTCACGAAAAATGCAGTAACCACAAGCAACGAGACTGGCGGGGAGGATCGCCTTATTAAATCGAAGACCATCGCAACCAGCAGCGCGGGCGTGAGCAGTAACTGGAGTTTCATAAGCTGCGGCGTATGGCTGTCCTTCAAGGCCTTGCCGGGGTTCTTGCGAATGGCGAGCACCCGCCAGAAAGCGAATTTGTATTTCTTCTTGAGATATCGTGCAAGCGTGTCAGGGTGGGTGTGGTAGACGACCGCCTTGGGCGCAAACTTCATCTTCCAGCCACGCGCCGACATTCGGTAAGAGAGTTCGACGTCCTCAGCGCACGCCAGGGGGAACAAAGTGTCGTAACCGCCTATCTCAAGAAAGCGGTCGCGTCGAAACGCCGCGGAATAGGTATCGACGAAGTCGATGGAAGAGTAACCCGACATCAGGCGGTAGCGATCCTCATATTCGATCTGCACGAAGCGGGCGACCAGGCTCTTTTGGTGTGTGCGGTAGACTCCCTTCGCTCCGACCACTTCTGGATCACGGAAGGGCTCGATCATAGCGTCCACCCAGTCCGACATGGGGACGCAATCATCATCGGTGAACAGGATAATCACACCCCTCGCCTCGCGCGCACCATGGTTTCGAGCCGCTGCCGGTCCGGCATTTAGCTGGGAAATCAGGCGAGCGCCGGAATAGCGCCCAACCACATCCGGTGTGTTGTCGGTTGAGCCGTCGTTGACGACCAGAACTTCTAGATTGCGCGTCGGACTCTTAGTCAGAAGTGCATCGAGACACTGGCAAATGCGGGAGCCACCGTTAAAGGTCGGGATGATGATGGATACTGTCAGGGCTTCGTTGGACACTTCACTGGCTGCCTTCCACACCACAAACGTCGCTCACAAGAGGAGCACACGCAAACCGCATCCTTGCAATCGTTTCTAGTCACCGCCCTGAGGACTCGGTGCGGTTGTTGTTATGCCGGGATGTCCGGACGACTCCCGCGGCTTCTCCTGTTTCTGGTGCTGGCTGCCGCGCAACAAATACTTGGACAACGTAACGAAGCCCTTGAGGTTGCGTTGCAGTTCGCGGCGATCTTCCAGAGACTGCTTAAGCTTATAGAGAAGATACGAGGGACTGAGATAGAAGCTGCGCCGCGCACGATCACAGAAGCTGACCAACTGCTCGTGCGTGATGTTCGGGAGCGTCACAACACTATTGTGGAGACCATCTTTGGTCAACCACGCGCCCCAATCATCAATCTGAATGTAATTACGCTTCTTCGCTTCTTCATATGCAGTCGTGCCCGGATAGACCATGATGGGGAAAAACTGCGCGGTGTCGGGCTTGAGTTTCTTGGCGAAGCTCAGGGTCTTTTGCATGCTGGCTGGCGTCTCATTTAGGTTGCCTACCATGAAGCAGCCATGCACCATAATGCCCGCCTCCTGACAGCGGCGCACAAAGCGATAGGCCTCCTCATGGTACTTGGCATCGCGACGGTCATCGTTGTTCTTTTTCATGCCGTTGATGACTTCAACATCACCGCTCTCAAATCCCACGCAGAAGAGACGGGCGCCCGCCTTGTGCAACCTTGAAAGCAGCTCGCCTTCGGAACCGATGTCAGCGCGGCAGTTGGCATCGAATGGCAGCTTGTTACCACGGCGGATCAGTTCATTCGCCAGCTCCAGGGTGCGTGGCTTGCTGATAATAAAGGTATCGTCCTCCAGCATGACCGTCTTGATCTCGGGCATTTCGCGGGAGACAAAGTCGAATTCGTCAGCCACATTCGCCACCGACCGGTAACGCATGGTATGTCCGCTAAAGGCCTGGGGATAGACACAAAAAGAGCAATGGTAAGGGCATCCGCGGCTGGTATCGAAGACCACCAGGGGCCACAGTGAGTGACCATAGAAATAGTCCGGAGTATGCAGAAATCGCTTATAAACTTCCGAAACGAAGGGCAACTCATCGAGATTCTTGATCGCCTCGCGCGGCTTATTGCTGAAGACCTCGCGTTTACCGGCATTGCGCCATACCAAGCCATCGACCGAAGAAAGATCGGCGCCACAGGCTTTCGCGGCCAGCCAGTCGCGTACTGTGTATTCGTACTCGCGTATGGCGACAGCTTGCAGCGAGACCGACATCGCGAGCGTCTCTTTCGGCAGCGACGACACGTGTCGTCCGACCATCAGCACATGGAGGGAGGGCTTCGCGGCAACCAGAAACTCGATCACGCTAACATCATTGAGAATGCTAGGCGTGGAAGTATCACAAACAACCGCTTCGATATTCTTGGCTGCGATCCGATCGTTGATCGCCTGCACCGAATGACCGGCGGCGGGCGCATCCACAAGGTCCACATCATGACCATTCTTGATCGCTACCCCAGCTGCGTGAGCCAGCCACTTGGGGTAGTAGAGCGTTCCGCTCTTGGTAACGGCAGGACTACGCTGTTCCCGGGAAAAACGGGGATGAAAGGGAGGATTCAAAAACAAGACACGCATTGTTCAAGTATATCGCAGTTCTCATGCCTTGCTGCGGATACTACTACGCTCAGATGTCATCTTTGGTTACCCAGGTAATTGTACAAAGGGATCCCGAAAACAGCGGACTCCGAAGCAACCTTTAGCTGATTGGTTTCGCTTCCCACAGCCTCTTAATAAGCCTTAGGCGGTGCCGATTCTCCGGCAATTCGAAAGAACGGATCAGGCTTTTCCGCAGGAGAATCCAGAACACGGCTACAAAAAAAGCAAGAATCGTCGATGCGACCACAATCAGAAGCCGGTGCGGGGAAGATTTTCTGTCGGGAGGGACAGCGGCATCCACAACTTGAATAATCGAACCCTCGCGCGCCTCGTCGAGTTTGGCGATTTCGAATTCCTTCGCCAGCAACTCGAATACGGTCTCTTGATATTTGAGATCGCGATACCGACGCAGGTATTCCATCCCGGATTGTGTCACTCTCCCCTTGGAAAGATTTATGTCTGATCCCGCGTCCTTCTGCGACCCTGCCAGTCGATCCAACTGGGATTGCAGGGCCGCTAGTTCCTGTTTGGCGAGGACGAGAGCGGGATTGTCGTCGGTAGCAAAGGACTTCATGCCTTCAATCTGAACTTCCTTGGCGACAACCTGCGCGCGCAACACAGCGGCGGATTCAATCAATGAACGAGCCTGGCTATCAATTTGCAGAACCCCGGTTGATTCTTGTGTCTTGGTCATTGCCTCTTCTGCCGCAGTCAGGTTGTCTCTGGCCTGCTTCAATTGCTGTTCAAAAAATAGCCGACGACGCGCGGCCTCGGTGATGGCCAGGGTCGCAGAAAGTTTTCGAAATTCTTCTACGTAACCATTGGCCAACTCAGCAGCGCGCTTCGGGTCACGGTCTTCTATGGAGAGACGGATTAAGCCATCCTTGCTTCCGGCAACGGCCGTGGTGCGGCGCTCGAGCTCCTTCCTGGTGTCTGACATTCGCTTCTCCTGATACTCCTTCATCAGGCCAAAACGCTGGATCATCGCATCTTCGACGGTACGGCTTGTGAGCAATGAGA
>JBAVZU010000270.1:0-22879 GCA_049588915.1 Candidatus Sulfotelmatobacter sp. | reverse complement strand
TCGATCCTGAAAGCCTCGGGCTTGGAGACCGGGTTGTATACGTCGCCGCATTTGATGCGGATCAATGAGCTTATCCAATTAAACGGCAAAGAAATCAGCGACGATGATTTCGCGGAACTGCACGGCGAAATTGATCGGATCGCGGAAACGCTGGTGGAGAAAAGCGAACTGCCGTGGCATCCCAGTTTTTTTGAAATGATGACCACGATTGCATTCGAGTATTTTGCGCGCGCGGGGGTGGATCTGGCTGTGCTGGAAGTTGGCATGGGGGGCCGGCTGGACGCTACGAATGTGGTGGACCCACGAGTCAGCGTGATCACCGATATCTCGCTCGATCATCAAAAGTTCCTTGGTGATACGGTTGCGGAGATCGCGCGAGAGAAAGTGGGAATCATCCGCCGGGGCGGGGCGGTTGTAACCCTGCCGCAACAACCTGAGGCGAATGACGTAATAGGAAACGCGATCATGGATTTGGGGGCGCGACCTGTTAACGCGGTTCCCTACGTGCCTCCGATTTCGCCGGGGAGCGCTCAGTACCTGGTACCTGTTACCGAGCCAGGTCGCTCCGGCCTGGTCTATCGTTATCCGCTGCAAGTATTCGGAGAACAAGTTGTGGTCGAGACACCACTGGTGGGCAGGCATCAGTTGCGCAATGTGGCGCTGGCCATTGCAGCGGCGGAAGAGCTGAACCATCAGGGATTCAGCGGCATCACATCGCGGAGTGTTCAGGAAGGCGTCCGCGACACGAACTGGCCGGGGAGGTTCCAGGTATTCGCCGCGCGGCCGGGATGGCCAGAGATGGTGATCGACGTGGCTCATAATCCCGCCGGCGCATGGGCGCTTCGATCTGCCCTTTCGGCGCAATACGAAGACCATCCACTGATATTCGTTTTTGGCGCGATGCGCGATAAGGCAATCTCGGAGATGACGGAAATTCTATTCCCGCTGGCCGATCGAGTGATCGCCACCAGCCCCCGGAATCCGCGCGCGGCGTCGCCCGAGGAGATTCAGCGGGCGGCGGCTCGATCTGGCGTCGAAGTTGAAGCGGTGGAAGACGTGCAGAATGCCGTGCTGCGCGCTCGTGAACTGGCAACTCCGGCGAAGGTGATTGTGGTTACAGGATCCATTTATCTGGTTGGCGAAGTGATGCGTTCCCTTGCTGAGGTGGAATCAGCTAGGGCTGAGGTATGACAAGCGCGCTGCCTCACGCTTTCCCCTAGAATAGAAATGTGCAAGAGATGAATTCATCGGTGGAAGTAGAGCGAACCGCAGAAACCGAGGTAACACGTGCTCCGCGGCAAAGTCCGCACGCGATTCCAGGGGAGAACTACGGGTGGTTGAGCCGCCTGCGTTCTTATTTCATTCTTGATCCGTTGATCTGGCTGTACACGCTGGTTTTGGGATTGTTCGCACTTCCGGGCGGACTCTTCGACCGCAGCGGGCGCCGTTTACATTGGTTCTCGCGAACCTGGTCGTGGCTCATCATGAAGACGATCTTGTCGCCGGTGAAGGTCGCAGGGCTCGATAAGATCGATACCTCGAAGTCCCATGTTTACGCAGTGAATCATGCTTCGGCGATGGACATCCCGGTCCTCTACGTCAACCTGCCGTTTCAGTTCCGTATTGTCTTCAAGAAGGAGTTGTTGTCGTATCCAGTCGTTGGCTGGCAACTGAGGCGGTCGGGGCAGGTTTGTATTGATCAGCAGAAACCTACGAATTCAATTGCGGCGATCCGTTCGGCGGTGAAAAGTTTAAAGGCGGGGATGCCTCTGGTTATTTATCCGGAAGGCGGGCGCACTCCGGATGGCGAGATTAAGCCGTTTCTGCCTGGAGCTTTTTTTCTAGCCATCAAGGCGCAGGTGGATATTGTTCCTGTGGCGCTGGTGGGCACGTACGAACTCCTGCCCATGGACACTTATCACATCAAATGCCGCCCGCTGGAGATGCGGGTGGGCGAGCCAATTCCGACCACGGGACTGACGATGCGGGACCTGCAAGCGGTATCGGCGAAAGTGCAGAAAGCGGTGGAGGATTTGTACTACGCACGTGCTTAAAAATTGGGCGTCCCGCGAACCTCCGCAAATTCACCACCCAATCCGTTTCAATCCCGTCACCTGATCGAAGTGGCGATCACGACTTAATAGCGGAAGCGAGTGCTGGCAACAGAGGGCCGCGATCCAGAGGTCGTTGGTGGGAATTGGCTTACGCTTGTTCCTTAGATCGAGAGTGATCTCGGCGTAGTGGTGGGTGGTTGGCTCGTTAATATCGAGCACAGCGCAGTCGCGAAGAAGTCCTCCCAGCCAGTTTTCGTAGGTGGCGCGGCGGCGCGATTGGGCGATTCCGTAGCGATACTCTCCGAGGACGATCGCGGGAATCGCCATCTGGTCGGCGCGGGTGAGAATGGCGATGACGGCCGGGTCATCATCGGCCGCGGCGGATAAGGCGTTGGTGTCGACGATCATGACTTTATTTGATTGCAGCCGGTCTTGGGTTCTTCCAGCATTGGATCAGCGCCAGATTTCGTCATCGACCTGCTCGAAGGCCTTTGCCACCCGCTCCTCGATCCGCGTGCGTTCCTTGCGGAGGTGCTTGAGCTTGCCCAAATGTTTGGTCCAAGGTTTTTCCTGAGGTGTGATTCTTAGTTTCTCCTGGACAGCCTCTGTCACGAACTGGCGCAGAGGAATGCCGCGCTCGGCAGCCACCGACTTGGCCCGGCGGAAGAGAAAATCCGGAATCTCGAGAGTCGTCTTCACTGACCCATATTACCATATTTATGGGAGATAGATCCCAAGAGGTCCGGAAGCCCAGACAGGCTTGCTTTTTGCGCCATTTGCTTTTCACCCTTCCAAAACCGCGAAGGGTGGGTGGCCCGCCAATGAGTGAAATCGCGATTTGTCAACAGGTAGCGGCTTAGGTGTTATTCGAACTCGTACCGAATCAGGAATATTGAGACGATCGCACCAAGCAAAATAGACATTGCGGATATGGTGATAGTTATCGCCTTTACGGTGGGACTGCCCAGCGGGAACTGAGCGATGAAGTACAGTACCGTGAATGCGAAAGAAGACGCAAAACACGAAGCCATCTTTTGGACTGCTCTTGAACTGTGATTACGGAATTGCCGATCGTAAGCAAAATACATGATAGGAAGAAAAAGCAGTTGCACTCCGGAAAATACGAAAAAAACCTGCATTGCCATTGACAAGCCGAAACCGAACACGGTGTGGGCGATCCACGCCCAAAACGCGCTGCCCAACACCGCCAAGAGGCCCGCAATGGCGTAGTGCCCCAGTGGATACCGCTTGGCCTTAACCTTGATTGTCAGCGGCATAAGGCAGACCCCGCATGATTAAACCACATCTAGATTGTTGCAATCAGGCGATTACACGTTTTGAGCGAGGTCGATGTCCCACTTCCCTGAAATTCACCGTAACTTTTTCCTCTGGGCTTCGGTTATCCCTGTGTAACACTACTCCGCGCGGAGAAATCGTTGAAGGCTCTTAAGAAAGAAGCGGATGAGCGGCTTCTGGTCGAGGCGGCGCAGAAGGATCCTGCGCGCTTTGGGGAGCTTTACGAGAATAATTTCGAGCGGGTGTATGCATATGTGGTCCGGCGGGTGGGCGATCGAGCGGAAACCGAGGATTTAACTTCCGAGGTTTTTCATCATGCTCTGGCCAATCTGCGGAAGTTCGAGTGGCGCGGGATTCCGTTTGCGGCCTGGCTGTTTCGCATTGCTGCCAATTTGATTTCGGACCGCTGGCAAAGATCGAACCGGGAGCAATTGGCCGCTGAGCCGCAGATCGAATCGATACAGGCAAGGGGCGCGGAATTCGAAGACGTGGAGCGGAAGGCAATGTTGTTCCGCATGGTTGAGACTTTGCCTCCTGAGCAGCGGCGAGTAGTTGTGCTGAGATTTGTGGAAGAGAAAAGTATTAAGGAAGTGGCGCGGGAGATTCGCAAGACCGAAGGTGCGGTGAAGCAATTGCAATTTCGTGCACTGACGGCCCTCCGCGCCAGAATGGAGGGTGCCGATGCCTAAGCGCTCTCTGAATGCAGGAAATGGCGATAGCAAGAAGATTGAACAGCTGAACAAGGCTGTGGATGCGATGTTCGCTCGCACGGATGGGAAGGCTCCGAGGGTTGAGGCGGCAATCGAGCCACTGGTGCGCCTTGCGGCAGAATTGCGCAATCTGCCGAGCGCAAGCTTTAAGGCACGATTGAAATCTGATTTGGAGGGTAAGAATCGTATGTCTACCATTGCCGAGCCGACCGCCACTGTACGCACGACTGCGCTACCAAGTTTGACTTTCAAGAATACCGTCAAGGCGATTGAGTTTTACGAGAAAGCTTTGGGTGCAAAAGAAATGTTCCGCTTCGAGCACGGTGGGAGTATTCCGCACGCCGAAATGGCGATCGGGGATTCGACCGTCGTGCTTACCGACGAATGGCCGGAGGGCGGTAGATTCAGCGCGGAGACACTGGGGAACTCGCCGGTTTCGATTGAGTTGCAGGTGCCGGATGTAGACGCGTTTGCAAAGCGGGCGGTTGCCGCTGGGATGCGAGTGATCCGTCCGCTGAAGGATCAGTTCTACGGGCGCCGGGATGTCACGCTGGCAGATCCGTTCGGTTACCTGTGGAGAGGTGTCACGATTAAAGAGGAGATGTCGGTGGAAGAGATGCATCGCCGCATGGAGCGGGAGACTGCCGGGCCTGAGGGTGGAAGGATTTCACAGAGGGGTGTGAATCCGGTTCCGCGCGGCTTCCACAAAGTTACGCCATACATCGTTACAGCGGACGGCGACGCGATGCTTGATTTTGCCAAGAACGCGTTCGGGGCGGAAGTGATGTTACGGGCGGAGGGCGGGGGCGCGGGAGGCATTCACGGCGAAGTGCGCATTGGAGACACCATGCTAATGATGGGCGGCGGCATTCCGGGCAAGCCATTTGCTGCGGAGCCAAAGACTGCTGCGCTGCACATTTATGTCGAGGACACGGATGGGGCTTACGAGAAAGCTTTGAAGGCTGGGGCGACTTCGACCGGCGCGCCGCAGGATCATGAATATGGCGAACGCGGCGCTAGCGTGAAGGATCCGTTTGGCAACTTCTGGTATATCGCCACGCACAAGGGCGAGAACTATGTTCCGAAGGGGATGCACAATGTGAATGTGTATCTGCATCCGCTGCGGGCCGAGCCGGTGATCGGCTTCCTGAAGCGTGCTTTCGGAGCGCAGGAGATTGCGAAGTACGCTTCGCCTGATGGCGTGGTTCATCACGCCCAGGTTCGCGTCGGCGATTCAGTGGTGGAAATGGGTGAGGCGCACGGGCCGTATCAGCCGATGCCTTCGATGTTCTACGTGTATGTGCCGGATTGCGATGCGGTTTATCAGCGGTCGCTGGCGGCCGGGGCGAAGTCGCTGCACGAGCTGACCGATCAGCCTTATGGCGATCGCAACGGGGCGGTCACTGATCCGTTTGGGAATATCTGGTATATCGCGACGCATGTGAAGGATATGACAGCGTAAGCATCTTCATCCGGACGGAGGGCGGGCTATGATCCTGCCTTCCGTTTCTTTTACCAGCCCCGGCACGGGTTTGACCCTCCCGAATCCCTCCAATAAACTGAAGGATTCAGTACATCTGCAGGTTCCAACTTATGGCTGAGAGTATTCATGTGAAGCTTCCGGATGGAAGCGTGAAGGAAGTTGCGAGGGGCACGACTGCGCTCGAGGTTGCGAAGTCGATTAGCCCGCGGCTGGCGGATGCGGCGCTGGTTGCTCAAATTTCTTCTAATGGCGATCAGGCGGGCGAGGGCGCACGCCCGACGCTGGTAGATCTGACCAAGCCGCTCGAAAAAGATACTGATTTGCGCTTAATCACCGAGAAGGATCCTGAGGCGCTGGAAGTTTACCGGCATTCGTCTGCGCATTTGCTGGCGGCGGCGGTGCTGGAGCTTTTTCCGGAAACCAAGCTGGGCCATGGTCCGGCGACGGAGAGCGGATTTTTTTACGACTTCTACCGGCCGACTGCGTTTACGCCGGAAGATTTGGAAAAGATTGAAAAGAAGATGCAGGAGCTGGTGCAGCAGAATATTCCTTACGCACGCGAATTCCTGCCACGCGACCGGGGGCTGGCGGAGTTCAAAAAAGAGGGCGACTTCATGAAGTGCCATTTCATCGAGCAATTCACCAAGCCCGATGAAAAGATTTCGATTTACCGCACCGGGAAGTTCGTTGATTTCTGCCGCGGGCCGCATATTCCTTCCACCGGAAAGATCAAGGCGTTCAAGCTGTTCAACATTGCGGGCGCTTATTGGCTGGGCGATGAAAAGAATCCGCAACTCCAGCGCATCTATGGGACTTCTTTCTTTTCAAGAAAAGATCTCGACGCGCACTTGCAGCAAATTGAAGAGGCGAAAAAGCGCGACCATCGCGTGCTCGGCCAGCAGCTCGATCTGTTTTCGATACAGGAACTCGCCGGGCCGGGGCTCATTTTCTGGCATCCCAAGGGCGGGATCATTCGCAAGCAGATGGAAGACTGGATGCGCGAGCAGTACCTCAAGCGTGGGTATTCGCTTGTCTACACGCCGCATGTGGCGCGGCGGCAGTTGTTCTATACCTCGGGCCACGAGGGCTATTACGGGCAGAACATGTTCGACGCCATGGAGCTTGACGACGCGGAATACCGGCTGAAGCCGATGAATTGTCCGGGGCACATTTTGATTTACAAGGACTCGCTGAAGTCGTATCGCGATCTGCCGGTGCGGCTGGGTGAGCTGGGTACGGTCTATCGCTACGAACGTTCGGGAGTAATGCACGGGTTGCTGCGCGTGCGCGGGTTTACGCAGGATGACTCCCACATCTTCTGCACGCCGGAGCAGGTCGAAGAGGAGATTACCAATTGCCTGGACTTTGCCTTAGATGTGCTGAAAGATTTTGGCTTCGACCAGTTCCAGACGGAGCTCTCCACGTGGAATCCTGAAGACCGCAAGAATTTTGTGGGCAGCGAAGAGCAATGGATCCACGCCACTGAATCGCTCAAGAAGGTGCTGGAACGCCGGAAGATTGAATACAAGACCATGCCGGGTGAAGCGGCGTTTTACGGTCCGAAGATTGACATCAAACTGGTGGACGCGATCGGACGGTTGTGGCAGCTCTCGACGGTGCAGGTCGACTTTAACCTGCCGCAGCGCTTCGGCCTGGAGTACGTGGCGGAGGATGGTTCGCGCAAACAACCGGTGATGGTGCATCGCGCGCTGTTTGGCTCGATCGAGCGATTCTTCGGCGTGCTGATCGAGCACTATGCGGGTGCGTTCCCGGTGTGGCTGTCTCCGGTGCAGGTGGCGATGATCCCGATCAGCGAGCGGCATGCCGAGTATGCGAACAAGATCGCGGATCAGCTCAGGGACATCGGGGTGCGCGTGGTAGTGGACGCCCGCAACGAAAAGATGAACGCCAAGATCCGCGAGCATGCGATGCAGAAAGTGCCGTTCCTGCTTGTCGTCGGGGATAAAGAGGCCGAGGCCGGGAGAGTGAACGTGAGGACGCGCGGGAAAGAGAAGACCGAGGACATGGCTGCTGGGGAGTTTGTGGAGAAGATTCGGAAGCTGGTGGCGGAGAAGAGTTCGGGACTGTAGTCGAGATTTCGAGGTTCACTGTTGCTTTCAATGTTTGAAGCGCCTCTTGGATTCCTGGGAAGTCTGGTTGAGAGCGTGCTTGATCGGCATATGCGGTCGCTCCGGGACCGCCGAAATCGCTGCATCCAGCAGGTAGCGGAGTCTGATGCGTGGCGGGATTTCCTGCCCGGCTAGACCTCCGCGGGCCGTCAAGTTTCGCAAGATGTACCATGTTTCCGTGCATTCACTGGCGGAGCGCG
Organism: Candidatus Sulfotelmatobacter sp.; assembly: GCA_049588915.1. Taxonomy (GTDB): domain Bacteria; phylum Acidobacteriota; class Terriglobia; order Terriglobales; family Acidobacteriaceae; genus Sulfotelmatobacter. Next base: position 15,007 of record JBAVZU010000270.1, on the reverse strand, counting down.
TGTTGGGGCATATTCGGCGGGAGGAATTGCTTCGGGCTGGGGATCGTGTTGGGGTTGCGGTTTCGGGCGGGATCGATTCGGTTGCGCTCCTGCATTTGCTGCTGGAGTTGCGTAGCGAGCTGGGTATTGTCTTATCTGTTGTTCACTTCAATCACAGGCTTCGCGGTGCTGAGTCGGACGCGGATCAGGAGTTTGTGGCGAAACTGGCTGCAGAGCACGGGCTGGAGTTTTTTGTCGAAAGCGGAGATGTGGAGCAGCACGCGATTGATGCGCACACTGGAGTTGAAGCGGCTGCGCGGGAGTTGAGGTATGCATTTTTTCGCCGTCTCCTGAGTGCGGACGATGGGGAGGTTCCTCCGGGGCTAAAGCCAGAACCCTCTGGCAAGCCTGACGGCACGGCTGAAGCCGTGCCCTTTCAAAGACAAAATCAGGAGGAAGCTCTCGATAAGATTGCCACGGGCCATACGCTCGACGATCAGGCCGAGACGGTGTTAATGCGGCTGATCCGCGGTACTGGATTGCGGGGTTTGGGGGGGATTTATCCGCGCATTTTGGTTGAACAGGAAGACGGCGATGGCCACGGAGAAATCATCCGCCCAATCCTCGGGGTACGACGGCGCGAACTGGAGCAATATCTCCAGGATCTCAAGCAGCCTTGGCGCGAAGACTCAACCAACACCGATTCCAAGTTCACCCGCAATCGCGTGCGCAAGCTGGTGATTCCGCTGCTGGAGCGGGAATTTAATCCGGCCCTGGTCGAGAACTTCGCCGAACTGGCGGAGATCGCCCGCGACGAGGAGGACTATTGGCAAAACGAAATTTCAGGCTGGCTCGGGACGGTGGTGCAATGGTCGCAACCGGAATGGACGCGCGGGCAATCTTCGTACCGCAGTTCGTCAGGGCTGCTGCAGATCCAGCCTGTGCACATCCCGCCTGCGCACGTCCAGCCTGTACATATCCAGCCCCCTCAAGCGGCCGATCCCGCGGCGCGGCTTGAGGACCCAGGCGCCGCGATGATGAATGCTTCTGTCAGCCGCCCGTGGCTGCTGACTGAGCCCCGAGCTGTTCAGCGAAGAGTACTCAAGGCGGTCGGCGAGCAGGCCGGGATTCCTCTGGAATTCAAGCATATCGAGGCGATCCTGCACTTCGCAGCCGAAGACGGGCCATCGGGAAAAGAATTATCTCTTCCGCTGGGTTGGAAGGTGCTTCGGGAACCTGAGGCGATGGTATTCATGGCGCCCGATGGGCAGCGGCAAGAGCGCTATGCGGACTATGAGTACCCTCTGCCAGTGCCGGGGCGCGCCTCTGTGGCGGAACTCGGGCTAGTAATCGAAGCGTTACGGCTAGGTCCGGAGGCTGAGATTGCAGAGTATAATCGTGAGCAACTTACACGAGCGGATTTATTACCTGGACAGTTAGTGGTGCGGAATTGGCGTCCGGGCGACCGCTTTTGGCCAGCGCATACCAAGGCGCCGAAAAAGGTCAAGGAACTGCTGCAAGAGCAGCATGCTTCCAAGATCGAGCGCAAGCTTTGGCCGGTTGCGCTAAGCGGAGACGAGATCGTATGGATGCTCGGCTTTCCGGTTCCGGCAAGACAATGCGCAAAAACTGGGCAGGATGCTGTGCTGATCCGAGCGCTGCCGTTATCGGCTGACGAGAGTCCGTTTACATTCGCTCTTAGGGTGCGCGGAGCAAAGGAGGCAAGTCACTCCATGAACGGACTGAAAGCCGAGGCACTGCGCCAAGTCATCTCGTCTGAGCAGATAGACAAGCGTGTTAAAGAACTCGGCCGCCATATCTCCGATGACTATATGGGAGAGACTATTCAAGCCCTGGCGGTCCTGGAAAATGCGTTCATATTCATGGCCGACCTGGTGCGGGCTTTGGAAGTTCCCGTGGTGTGCCAGTTCATCAAGCCCAGATACAGCAAGCGAGCAGGCAAGGAAACGGGAGCCTATGATCCCGAAATTATGGAAATTTTCTTCAGCCACGAGCCGGATATTCGCGGTCAGCATGTTTTGCTTGTCGAGGGACTCGTGCATTCTGGCGTGACCAGCGACTTTCTGATGGACGACTTACGAGCACGTGGGGCGGCTTCGGTCAAACTAGTGACGTTACTGGACCGCCAATCCGCCCGTCGTGTGGCGCTGCAGCCAGATTATTTCGGTTTTTTGGTGGATGATACTTTTCTGATAGGCTATGGATTGGGCGAAGCGGGGCAAACCAACCGCAATCTTCCCTATCTGGCGGCGGCACAAATCCCAACGTGACCTAAGTCATGGCGAGGTATGCGCGCCTTTTTCCGTTGGAAAAGGTAGAATAAAGTTTCAGGGGAGTTCGTACGGAATTTCCCCTATCCAAATTGATTTACCGGCATCTAATTTAGTGGCAGGAGCCTCGGCCATCGCAAATTTTTGATCGCCCTCGGTTCTCTAGGAGTTTCTTGGTGAATTCAACAGTCAAAACCGTAGCCTTCTGGCTAGTCATTGGTTTGTCCGCGCTGTTGTTGTGGCAGGTAATTCAGGCCGGCCGCAGTGGGCAGAAGGACAAGGAAGTCAATTTTTCGCAGTTCATGAGTGATGTGGATCAGGGCAAGGTGCACGACGTTCTGGTCGACGGTATGCAACTGCACGGGAAGTATAGTGACGGGTCCGCTTTCCATACGACGGTGCCGGCAAACTATCCCGAGATGATCAAGTCGCTCCGCGACAAGGGAGTCTCGATGAGTTTCCGGGACGCCAACAGTGGCAGCTGGCCGCTACAGTTGTTGGGGACCTGGGCTCCGCTGATTTTGCTGGGAGCGCTGTGGTTCTTCATGATCCGGCAGATGCAGACCGGCGGCAACAAAGCCCTGTCGTTTGGCAAGAGCCGCGCTCGTTTACTTTCGATGCAGCAAAAGAAGGTCACGTTCAAAGACGTGGCTGGGGTGGAGGAAGCCAAGGAGGAGCTGCGCGAGATTATCGAGTTTTTGCGCGAGGCCCAGAAGTTTCAAAAGCTGGGCGGCAGAATTCCGAAGGGAGTACTCCTGGTTGGACCTCCGGGAACCGGAAAAACGCTTTTGGCTCGGGCAGTTGCCGGTGAGGCTAACGTTCCGTTCTTCTCCATCTCCGGTTCGGATTTTGTGGAGATGTTTGTGGGCGTCGGCGCCAGCCGTGTGCGCGATCTATTCGAACAAGGTAAGAAGAATGCCCCTTGCATCATTTTCATCGACGAGATTGACGCCGTAGGACGCCATCGCGGAGCTGGTCTGGGTGGTGGTCACGACGAGCGCGAGCAGACCCTGAACCAGCTACTGGTTGAAATGGATGGCTTTGAGTCGAATGAAGGCGTCATTCTGATGGCGGCGACCAACCGTCCTGACGTTCTGGATCCGGCGCTGCTGCGGCCAGGACGGTTTGATCGACGCGTGGTGGTGAGCCGCCCGGATGTGCGCGGTCGCGAAGAAATTCTGAGAGTGCACACCCGCAAGATTCCCCTGGCTGAAGACGTAGATCTTTCTGTGCTGGCTCGTGGGACACCGGGATTTTCCGGAGCGGACTTGGCCAACATGGTCAATGAAGCGGCATTGGCGGCGGCACGTCAGAACCGCAAGGCCGTTCTGATGTTCGACTTTGAAGTGGCCAAAGATAAAGTCCTGATGGGAGTGGAGCGTAAGTCGCTAATTCTTTCCGACGAGGAAAAGAAAGTCACGGCTTACCACGAAGCGGGGCATGCGCTGGTTGCGGCAAAGCTGCCTGGATCGGACCCGGTTCACAAGGTTACGATCATTCCTCGCGGAATGGCGTTGGGCGTAACTATGCAATTACCCATCGACGACCGGCACAATTACACCAGGGACTATCTCAAAACTGATTTGGCGATCCTGATGGGTGGACGTATCGCGGAGGAATTGTTCCTCAACCAGATGAGCACCGGCGCTGGCAATGACATTGAGCGAGCCACGGAAATGGCGCGCAAGATGGTCTGCGAGTGGGGCATGAGCGATCTTGGACCTCTGACCTTCGGCAAGAAAGAAGAGCAGATATTCCTGGGCCGCGAAATCAGCCAGCATCGCGATTACAGCGAAGACACCGCCATCAAGATCGACGGCGAAGTCCGCAAGCTGGTGAATTACGGATACGAAACGGCGAAGAATATCCTGCAAGGAAACCCGGAGACCCTGCAAAAGATCGCTGCGGCCCTTCTGGAGCGGGAAGTGCTGGATGCCTCTGAGGTGATGCTTCTGGTCGAGGGCAAGGAATTGCCTCCGATGAAATCGCCGTCGAAACCGGATGACGGCGGTGTTCAACAGGTATTGAAGCCAGAGCCGGGACGTGGAATCGCCAAGGGCGGGGAAAGTCCGGCGCGAGCTTAAAGCAGTTCTCGGCAGTTGCTTTATTTTGGGCGGCCTTCTGGCCGCCCTTAGTTTTTTGGGAGGCGAAGACAAAAGATTTCGCCGCGTGTACAATTGCGCCGGTTTACATTCCGCGATGAATATTCTATTTAACCCTCATTTAGATCCGCTGGGTTCTTTTTGAATTGGGCATCATACCGGAGGGAGCGCGTAATCTCGCCGGAATCTAACTCACGTGAGGGGGGTTATGCAAAAGCGAACAAATTGGGGTGTTTGTTTTCTGATTGTCTGTCTTGCGTTGGGGGTGGTCTGCCCATTGCAAGCGCAGACGGCTGGCAAATCCAAGCCAGAGGTCTTCACCTACGTTGCGACATGGGCTGTTCCTCGTGCCCAATGGGGTGACATGGTCAAGCTGGATGAGCAGGACAGGCCCCTGCTCGACAAACTGGTAGCCGATGGCACTATCATTGGTTACGGAGCCTACACCAACCTGATTCATCAGGAAGGCGAACCGACGCATGGAACCTGGTTCACCGCCACGTCCGAGGGCAACCTACTAAAAGCCCTGGAGGCGATTTATGCCCAGCCTGGATCGGTTGGCGCGCCGGTGCAAGGTGCTTCCAAGCACTGGGACCAGATACTGAGCGGGGATATTTATAACTACAAGGCAGGAGCGTCTGCGGGCTATCTCACTTGGTCGCAGTGGGAGGTTAAGCCGGGACAGATGCATGCCTACGTCGAACTAACTAAGAGCGTGTTTGTGCCTATATTGGAGAAGCTCTTGGCAGATGGCGCGATTACCTCCTATGGACAGCTCTCGGAGGACTACCACACGGGCAAAATGGGCATAGTTTACGATTACCTCACCGTGCCCGACGCGGCGTCCTTGGATAAGGCCAACAAGGCGTTCGAAGACGCCTTCAGCAATCCCGCAATTAGCGACGCTCTACGTGCGCTGACCGAGCGCGAGGGACACCGGGACTACCTTACCCGGCTGCGCTTCATGGTGAGCAAGTAATCCTAGGCTAGTCCCCAGGTCAGGGCGGCGGATCGCCGCCCTGGTTTCTTGCATAATTTATCCGTTCACGATGCTCATCATGTGCTCAGGATAGCGAAGCCCGGCAGCGGCACCCGTGGGGAATATCTCGTCGATGCGCTGCAAATCATCCTCGGTAAGCTTCACTTCGAGTGCCGCTACATTCTCTTCCAGGTATTTGCGGTGTTTGGTCCCGGGGATGGGAACGATGTTTTCGTCCTGAGCGAGTACCCAGGCCAGCGCCAGCTGCGCGGGGTTGCAGCCTTTCTCTTTCGCAATTTTCTCCACTTGCCGTACGAGATCGAGGTTCTTCTGGAAATTTTCTCCCTGAAAGCGCGGAGAGAATCTACGGTAGTCATCTTCAGGAAAATCTTCGAACTTAGTGAATTGCCCGGTAAGGAATCCCCGTCCAAGTGGGCTATAGGCTACAAAGCCGACGCCCAATTGTCTGCAGGTCTGCAGGATTTCTTCTTCAGGCTCGCGGCTCCAGAGGGAATACTCGGTTTGCAGCGCGGTGATGGGATGAACTTTCATAGCCCGGCGAAGCGTATGGGGAGAAGCCTCTGACAGGCCGATGTGGCGGATTTTCCCCTCCTGTACAAGTTCCGCCATTGCTCCGACAGTTTCTTCGATGGGCGTGGCGGGATCGACGCGATGCTGGTAGTAGAGGTCGATCGTCTCGACGCCGAGTCGCCTCAAACTTCCTTCGCAGGAGCTTCGAACGTAATCGGGCTTCCCATTGACCCCGCGGATCTGCGGATTGGCGGGGTCACGAACAATGCCGAATTTTGTCGCCAGCACAATTTTGTCGCGTTTGCCTTTGATTGCACGTCCAACAAGTTCTTCATTCTTGTAAGGGCCGTAAACGTCCGCGGTATCGAGAAAGGTGATACCCAATTCAAGAGCGCGATGAATTGTGGCGATGGATTCATCGTCATCGCGTCCGCTATAAAACTCCGACATACCCATGCAGCCTAAGCCGAGAGCAGAAACCTTGAGACCACTGCGTCCGAGTTCGCGAAATTTCATGATGATTCCTTTCCGAGCAGCCTATGGACTTTATGAAAGTGACTGACTAGTAGATGCGGATGAGCGGCTTCTGGGATTCAGTGACATTTCCGATATGACGCGCTGGCACTCCGGAAGCCTGCAATTCAACAACAAGCTGCTCGTAATCCTCCTGTGCGACGGAAATTAACAGCCCGCCGGCGGTTTGAGGATCGAAGAGAAGAGTTTTTATTTCGTCGCTGATGCTGGATTCGTAGTTCACTATGCACTCGGCGAATTCACGGTTGGCCTTGAGACCGCCGGGAATATGGCCGGCGCGAATGCATTCCGACGCGCCGGGCAGAATTGAAAGGTTTTTCGTGAAAAGCCGTAGAGCGACGTTGCTGGCCAGAGCCATTTCGCGTGCATGTCCGATCAGCCCGAAGCCGGTAACATCAGTGATCGCGTGAACCCGGTATTCGCTGGCGGAGATCAGTTCGGCGGCCCGCTTGTTCAGTGTGGTCATCGATGCAACCGCAGCGTCGATCCAACCTTGCTGCGCTGCGCTTTTCTTGATGGCCGTCGAGATGACTCCAGTACCGAGCGGTTTGGTGAGTACAAGCGCGTCCCCGGGCTGAGCGCCGCCATTGGCTAGCACTTTCATGGGATGGACGAGGCCGGTGACCGCGTATCCGAACTTGGTTTCTTCATCGCGAATGCTGTGGCCACCGATCACGGTGCACCCCGCCTCGATCATTTTCGAAAGTCCGCCGGCCAGGATGCGCTCAAGAATGCCGAGATCAGCTTTATCTGGAAAGCACACCAGCGCAAGTGATGTGATGGGACGGCCGCCCATGGCATACACATCGCTCAAAGCATTGGTCGCGGCGATTTGGCCGAACGTGTAAGGATCGTCGACGATCGGCGTGAAAAAATCGACGGTCTGCACCAGCGCCAGATCCAGCGCGATTTGATACACTCCGGCGTCATCGGCGTGATCGAAGCCGACTAGAACATTCGGGTCGTGTTGCCGGGCTAATTTCCCAAGCACCGTGTCCAGCGCCGCCGGACTCAGCTTGGACGCTCAACCCGCGGCTTTAACCGACTCCGTCAGGCGGAAAGGCTTTGTTTCGGCCATGAAGTCATTGTACCGAGTTGCCGATGCGAAGAAGCTTTTCTAACACGGAGGCGGAGACACGGAGAAACGAGAGCTCAGGAAGTGAGAGCCAAGAACCTCTCCGCGTCTCTGTGCTCCGTGGTAAGAAGGAATTTGTTACTTTACTGCGACATCGATAATCTTGATGTCTGGATACGCATGGTTCCACTGAGCAGAGATACTTTCGAAGGTAAGCCGGAATGGCTTGCTTTGGCCTGAGGCCAGCGGCGCGGTGCTTAACGGTACAGCTTCTGGATAGGGTCCGGATGTTTTCAGAATCTGCAGCGGAAGCTCTTCCCGCTGCGCAATTTGTCCCAGGTCGTCTTTGAAGTCCACTTGGGTAATCACGCGGGTTACGGTTTTGTCTCCGGAGTTGGTAACAATTCCGTCCACGTAGCTGATGGTCGCTCCCACAAAATTCTGCTCGGCGCTTAGTCGTAAATCGGAAAGTTTGAGATTCGCGGCGTAGGGTGGTGGCCCCGACGCTATTTGTGGCTTGCCCCGGAGCAAGAACGCGGCAACGATAGCAATGACGATGACGGCCGCAACTGCGACTGCGATGATCCTCCGGCTGGAATCAGGCTCTTCACGTACCGGAGTCGGCTGGATCAGGCTGCCCATCAGGTCGATTGTACTCTGCGGATCAGTTGCTGGTCTTCAAGAAGGGGCGAGATAAGACGAGCGCGAGCTGTGCGCGCTGGACAGCCGAGGGCGGCTGTCCCCACATAAACTTCGAATAGGTCAGCTCTCATTCTTATTCTCCTCCTACGGTGAGTCCATCAATACGCAGGGTTGGAGAGGCCACGGAGGCACGGAATTCCAGATCGCTGGCAATCTCGGAGATGTTGAAGAACATTTCTTTCAGGTTTCCTGCCACGGTGATTTCTTCGACGGGATAGGCGAACTCTCCGCCGGAAATCCACAGACCCGACGCGCCACGAGAATAATCGCCAGTAACCAGATTGGCGCCGTGGCCGAGAAACTCAGTCACATAGAGACCTTCCTTGATTTCTGAAATCAGTTCCTTGGGCGTGCGCTTTCCAGGTTGCAGAAAGTAATTTCCAGGGCCGATGCCCGGGGTGCCGGCTAATCCGCGAGAAGCGTTGCCCGTGGTCTTGAGGCCGAGCTTTTTCGCCGTATACGTATTTAACAGATAAGAACTCAACACGCCTTTTTCGATAACCACGGTGCGCCGTGTTGGAACTCCCTCACCATCGAAAGGACTGGTGCCGAAGCCGCCCGGGATAGTGCCGTCGTCGATGATTGTGACATTGTCGCCGGCAATTTTCTGTCCCAGCTTGCCGGCGAGAAATGAGGCGCCGCGGTAGACGGAGTCGCCGTTCACGCCTTCAAAAATGTGCTCGAGGATCGACGTGGCGACCATGGGATCGAAGATGATCGGCACTTGTGCGGTCTTGGCTTTGCGCGCGCCTAACCGGCGCAGGGTGCGTTCCGCCGCGACTTGCCCGACGTGCTCCGGCGATTCGAGCTTTGACAAAGTCCGGGCCACTGAAAACCAGTAGTCACGCTGCATTGCGCCGTCGTCGGTTTGCGCAATGGGGACGGCAGCCACCGAACAATAGGACCGGCGGTACTCACCGACGAATCCGTGCGAGTTGGCCAGAACCTTGTGTCCGGTCGCGGCGTCGAAGGATCCTCCTTCAGAATTCTTGATGCGCGGGTCAAAGTCCATCGCGGCTTTTTCGGCGCGGCGGGCGTATTCGATACGATCGGGGCCGGGCAGTGAATAAACGTCTTCGTGAAACAGATCCAAATCGCCAGCGATCGAACCGAGCTGCGAGGCTTCCGGAATTCCGCCGAACGGGTCTTCCGATGTAATCTTCGAAAGCTCCAGCGCAGATTTCACCATGCGATCAAGCGCGGCAGCAGAAAAATCGCTGGAGTAGGTGCTGGCCGCGCGCTGGCCGTTGAAAACACGCACGCCGATGGATCGGGAGCCGGATTCCTTGAGAGTTTCGACCTGCCCCAGGCGCACCAGCGTTGAGAATTCATCGCCCTCGCGCACCACGCATTCGGCTGCGGTCGCGCCGCCGGCCATGGCGCGGCGGACGATGTCTTGAGCTAGGTTGCGGAGGTCGGTTTCCAGTTTCGAACTTCGAGTTTCCAGTTGAGTAATGGACATGTAAGTGTGATTATTCGATTGTTTTTCTAGGGAAGACTCCCTCAACCATGCCTACTCGCAAGGGATCCTTCGACTGCGTGTAATCTTCGCGCTCTGGCGCGAAGCTCATACTCCGCTCAGGATGACAGAAATCCAAAATATCGCCGGGCAAAATCCTATTGCATAAACCCGCCGCGATCTTTCTTAGCCGTCCCGCCTACGGTGAGGCGATCGATCTTGATGGTCGGAATGCCTACGCCCACCGGCACTGCCTGGCCGTCTTTGCCGCAGGTGCCGACTCCTTCGTCTAGTTTCAAATCGTTGCCTACCATTGAGACTCGCGTCAGCACATCGGGGCCGTTGCCGATCAATGTCGCGCCTTTGATGGGGGCGGTAATCTTGCCGTCTTCGATCATGTAGGCTTCGGAAGCGCCGAAGACAAATTTTCCGTTAGTGATGTCAACCTGGCCGCCGCCGAAATTCACGGCGTAGATGCCATGCTTCACAGAGCGAATGATGTCCTCCGGATTGTCCTGGCCGGCGAGCATGTAGGTATTCGTCATTCGCGGCATAGGAATGTGCTCGTAACTTTCCCGTCGTCCGTTGCCCGTGTCAGAGATGCCCATCAGGCGTGCAGAAAGTTTGTCGCTCAAATAGCCTTTGAGGATTCCCTTTTCGATCAACACGGTTTCCTGGGTCGGCTCGCCTTCATCGTCAACATTCAGCGAACCCCGCCGCCACGGCATGGTCCCATTGTCGATGACGGTACAGCCTTCGCTGGCCACACGTTTGCCGATCAGTCCGGCGAAGGCTGAAGTTTTCTTACGATTGAAGTCCGCCTCCAAACCGTGGCCAACAGCTTCATGCAGCAAAACCCCCGGCCAACCGGGGCCAAGGACGACTTCCATTTCTCCCGCGGGAGCCTCTCGTGCATCGAGTTGCAGAATGGCTTGCCGGGCGGCTTCCTTCGCGAAGAATTCAGGGTTTTTGTCGCCGAAGAAAAAATCAAGAGCAACGCGCCCACCGCCGCCAGAACCTCCACGAGCGGAGTTGCCTTCCGTCTTAGCAATGCAGGAAACGTTCATGCGGGCCAGCGGCTGGGAGTCTTCCGCGAAGGTGCCATCGGAGGCGACTACAAGAATGTTCCGCAGTTCGTCCGAATAGCTCGCGCGGACTTCCTGAATGCGGGGATCATAAGCGCGTGCGGCTTTATCGGCGCGCATTACCAATTCGACTTTTGCGGTGATCTCCGCATCCACAGATGGCAAGGTGACGGGATACAGGCTCCGAGCCGCAGTCTTCTGAAATCCTGCCACGGGAGTCTTTGCCGGCGCGCTGGCGATCAAAGCCGCGGTCCGCGCCGCGTGCAAGATGCGGTTTGCGGAGAGATCGTCCGTATATGCGTAACCGGTGCGCTCACCAGAAACCACGCGCACGCCGCAGCCTGCCGAAATGCCTTGAGAGGCCGACTTCACCATCGACTCATCAACCATCAGAGAGGTGGAAGAGAGATATTCGAAATAGAGGTCGGCATAGTCACCGCCAGCCGAGAGAGCGGCTGCCAGGTAGTGTTCGAGATCGTTTTCGGTGACGCCGTAGTTATCGAAGAAAAAACGCTGCTTATCCAAACTTTTAGTCACAGTTTTTAGATGTCCTCGTGCTGGAATCGGACTCAGTCAAGCGGATAACCCATTATCCCATACGCAGATGATCAGGAGCGCCGGAAACATTGGCATCTGAGCATGACGATGGTTACATGTCACAGACGGCTGCCCTATGTGCGCTGGACAATTCCGGCATGGAAGCAGTTGAATGTCGACGTTGACGCCTCAGGCTCTCACCCGCACCGTCCAGGATTTTCTCAGCGAATCCACCGGAGCCGTAGTGCTGGAAAACGGCGCCGTAGCATTTGACTTGGCACAGTCCAAATATTCAATTTCCGGCGAGCAGAATCGATGCCTGCTTCATTTGTGGTCCGCCGAGAGAAACTCAGTGCGGCGCGTCCTGAAGGCTGAAGTTAAAAATGGAACACTCCGGCTCGCGGTGCAACGGATGGGACAGGCGCGGCCTTCGAAGCTGGAGATTTGCCGCGAACGCGACCGCCGATCCCCTTCCACTAGAAGAATTTGCCGCGCCGCTTATGAGCAGAACCTTCGCAGAGCCCTCGAACGGCATTTTCCGGAGTTCAAGATCACACGTCTGACCAGCGGCATTGATCTCGAAAAGTCATTTGGCCCGATTTACGCCCGAGGCTTGATCCGGCGCGGCCGAACTGCATTCGCGTTGCTCGGCGTTAACACCCAGGAGACACAGTCCTCCATCGATGCCGCACTGACCTTTGCCATTTTATGGCTGGATGTCTGCAGGAAGGCGCAAGCTCCGAATGTATTGGTGGAAGGGCTGCAGTTATATCTTCCTGTTGGAACCTCTGGCTTGGTGCGAGAGCGAATGGCGAATCTGAATCACGATGTTGCCAAATGGTCGTTGTTTGAGTTCGACGAACGCCACGATGCGCTGGTCGAGATTGACTGCGCGGACCGCGGCAACGTATCGACTCGGCTGGTGCACAGGTTTGACGATGAGTCGGCGCGTCGAAGATTCGAAGACTCGATTGCAACAATTCTGGAAGTGTTTCCGACTTGCGAGGTCAGCGTGCTGTCGGCGGCAGAAATTGTTTTCCGATGGCGCGGCCTTGAGTTTGCCCGAACGCGGTTAGGAAACATTCCGGGATCCTTTGACATTACTGAGGAGATTGTCTTTGGGATCGGGGCCGAGGAACGAGTTTTGAAAACCGACAATCAACCGGATCTTTCCGCACTGGTGCAGTGCTTGCGAGATACGCGCCATCCTTATGGGCCTCGTCAACATCCGCTGTGGCGAATGCGACCGGAACGCTGGCTGGAATCGCTGGTTATCGGCGATGTCAGTATGATCGATGACCGGTTGGATGCATCGCGGCGATACTCACAGGTTCCGGCGTTTTCCGCTGCTGACCGCGGCATGATCGATGTGCTCACCTCAACGCGTATGGGCCGTCTTGCGGTACTCGAACTCAAAGCCGATGAAGACATCCACTTGCCGCTGCAAGGACTCGATTACTGGGCACGCGTCGAGTGGCATCATGCACGTGGCGAGTTTTCCAGATTCGGTTATTTCGAGAACAGTGAATTGTCGAACGAGAGGCCGCTTCTGTTCTTAGTGGCTCCGGCGTTGCACGTCCATCCCTCCACGGATACGTTGCTTCGCTATCTTTCTCCGGATATTGAATGGGAATTTGTAGGGATTGACGAGCGTTGGCGCGAGGGAGTAAAGGTTGTGTTCCGAAAGCGTCCTGATCGGAACACGAGAGCCGCTTCCAGAATAGGTTCCGAAATATTTAAACGGGAAGCGAGTTGAGCTCGCGGGCACAGCGTGCCGCAATGGCTAATTGTCCCACGCCCCCAGCAGACGACGTACATCCACTAACTGGGCGATGTGATAAGCGTTGTGGTCCGCCACCAGCAGGGCCTCACGGAGAATGGTTTGACCATCACCCCAGGGGATAGGAGCGCAAAGATCGACCTTCGGGTCTGCGACCAGACCTTGCATTGCTTTTAGATCTTTGCAGAATTGCTGAATGCTCTTGTCCCAGGCTGATGCACTCGGCGGAGTCTCCGTCTGCGGCCAGTAACCCTCGGGCCACTTCGGAGATTTATGCTTCGGGTTGCGGCTGAATTCGAGAATATCCCACTGCGCCAGGCGAAGATGTTCGAGCAACATCCAGGCGGAGTGCGGCAGTCCTTCGGGGAGCACGCCCCGTAGCTTTACCGGCATATTCTTGACAGCGTCGTCAAAGGTTGCATGCGCCCCGCCGCCCTTGAGCAGTTCCACCACATGCTTCCGGACTTTGGAATCGCTTTGTGAGTTCTTGATGGTCATAACGTAGTTCCTTCTGGTTCCGTTGAATTCTTAATTTCCGTTGCTCTGGCTTCAGTGGCTATTTGAGTGGTCACCGGCTCGGGCTTCTCGCCTCGCAGTACACGCCCGATTCCACGCACGATGCGGCGCATGGGAAATGCCCGCTTGTCATCGGTAAGAAATATTTCGCCGATGCGGTTGCCGCGATAGTACCAGCGCTTGAGCAGAGCAAGGTGCTCCATGGCTTCGAGCGCGGACGATGGTTCCCCGGTCACGAATGAATCAAGAACTTCTTGCACGCGCGACTCCATCGAATGTGACTTCGTATGCTCGCTCGTTTGGATGCAGAACGTGGTGGGGCCGTACAGCGCTCCACCTTCTACACGGAAGAAAACGACCGAGTCTGGAAGATGACTTGGCTGGATCATGAGGCCGGCAAGATGATCGAGTGGGCGGACGATCTCAGGGAGTTGAGCCAGGATTGGCTTCAGTTTTTCAAGTCTAGCGTGTATTGCAGCGGCATCTTCAAACGCCAGATTGGTAGATGCCGCGTCGCGCTGCGCGGAAAATTCCCGCGTCAGGGATTCTCCTCCAGAATCGAAGTAAGCTTGCACGCGCGCGACCTCGGCGCCATATTGCTCATCGCTACAGCCCTTGAAACAGGGAGCAAGGCACATCTTCATCTCGGAGTAAATGCAGCCGGGAAACGCAGGGTCGGGATGAAGATCGTCCACGCAACGGCGCACCTTGAAGAAGTCCAGAGAATCATTCATGAACTTCTCAGCCGTTGCGCGTGAATTAAACGGCCCATAGTAAAGTCTACGGCTCGTAAGCCGTCCCAGACGCCTGGTGACCGAGGCGCGTGGATATTCATTTTCAAGGTGCAGCTTCACCAGGGGAGCGAATCGCAAGTGCAATCTTTTCGAGTAGGTTTGAGGAAAGATGCTACGCAGAACCCGGTAGAGTACAAATCCCGATTCGAAGTCTGATCCGGTCGGCGAATACTCGATGGACCGGGCCCGTTGGCGAAGATTCAGCTTCCGGGTATGTTCCTCCAACGGCCCGAGCAGACGTTGCAGCCGGCGACGGAGATTCGCTGTTTTGCTGACGTAAGGTTCGGCCTCTGCGTCAGCTCCGCGGATCAGGAAAACGGCAGCCGCGGCAGGGACGGAAGCAAAAATTTCCGCATCGCGTTCAGGCGCGAATTCCAGCCGCTCGGTCAGCACGTGTTCATTCTAGTGCGGAATCGAAGCAAATCCACCACAGAGGCGCTGAGGGGACGGAGAACTCCTTGGTATTTGATCCGTGGGATCCGCCTCGATCCGCGGGAAAGGATGTCTAGCGGAAGCTGGCACTGCGGAATTTCTGGCGGAAATCTTCGCCTTCCATTTTGATGATGCGGCACATTTCGTGGAGACGAGATCGCATCCGCTCTCCGATGCGGTCGCCGAGGCTCTCGGCGCGCGTTGCGCCCCG
>JBAVZU010000269.1:0-7849 GCA_049588915.1 Candidatus Sulfotelmatobacter sp. | reverse complement strand
GAAGAAGATGGGCTCGGTTGCAGTGCTGAAGGTCGCGTCATTCACTGGCAGAAGAGCGTCGATCCGCCGGGCGATGCGAGACGCGACTCCGACATCATCATCGACTTGGCGCACCGACTGGGTCGCGGGCAGTTCTTTCCATTCAAGAATCCTGCAGACATTTTCGAGGAGCTGCGAGTCGCTTCGCGAGGCGGTGTAGCCGATTACTACGGCATCACCTACGAGAGAGTGGACAAGCAGATGGGTATTTTCTGGCCGTGTCCTTCGCTCGACCACCCCGGTACCCCGCGGCTATTCGTCGACAAGAAGTTTTATACCCACGATGGCAAGGCGCACTTCAACGTCACTGAATGGCGTCCCAGCGGCGATCCGCTTGGTGATGATTATCCCTTGTTTCTGACCACCGGACGAGTGGTCAGCCAATATCTCTCGGGAACGCAAACCCGCCGTATCGGCGCGCTAGTGGACCAGAACCCTGAACCTCGGGCAGAAATTCATCCGCGTCTCGCTGAACAGTATGGCGTCAGAGACGGCGACTGGATCACGATAACGACTCGGCGCGATGATCTGACGATTCGGGTCATGGTCGTGAAGACGATTCGCCCTGACACCGTCTTTATTCCGTATCACTGGGCTGGCATTCGCAGTGCAAACCGGCTCACTCATCGGACTCTCGATCCTCGCAGCAAGATCCCGGAGTTCAAGGTTTCGGCGTGCAGGATCGCCCTAGCCAGTGGTCCCGACCAGTCTCCCGATGATCGGGACGCGCACAAAAACGGCGCATCGCAGGGAGGCGCCTAGTGTTCGGGTACGAATTCTATGTCGATCCCTCGCGCTGCATTGGCTGCCGCTCTTGCCTGCAGGCATGCGAGGAATGCGATACCCATCGAGGAAAGTCGATGATCAACTTCGACTTTATCGAGCGGAAAGAGAGCATCCGTTCTGCCGCGTACGTATGCTGGCATTGTGACGAGCCTACTTGCGCCCAAGTCTGCCCGGCGGATGCCATCAAGAAAGGCGAGGATGGAATCGTCCACTCATCGCTCAAGCCGCGCTGCATCGCCTGCAACAATTGCGTGCTGGCCTGCCCCTTTGGTATCCCGAAGATGATGATTCCCGAGCAGCAGATGATGAAGTGCGACATGTGCTATGACCGCACTTCCATCGGCAAGCGGCCTATGTGCGCGACCGTCTGTCCCAGCCAGGCATTGTCTTACGTTAGACCAGAAGAGATCTCCAGCCGCCGTGAGAAGCCGACAAATATTTTCTATTTCGGCAGCCAGAAGATCACGACCAAGGTCTACATGATGGCCCCAGCCGAACGAGAAGCAATCGCCCTCGATGTCGTGGACTACATGTGGGAGGAGAACCATGAACTGGTTGCGACGGGACAGTAGCGGAGGAAGGACTAGCGAGCCGCTTTGGAAGGAAGAGTTCTCGGTTCGCACAACAGACGAGCGCTATGTCACGCGTCGGCAACTTACCAAATTTCTCGTCCTGACCAGCCTCGGCATGTTCGTGGGCAATATTTGGATTCTGATTCGCTCGCTTTTTTACAAAGCCCCCGTCTACCCGCAGCAACCTGTAGCCCAGCTTGGAGAAATTCCTGTCGGAGGAGTGAAACTGTTCAGCTATCCAACAAAAGATGACCACTGCATCATGATCCGGACCGCTGAGGACGAATACGTAGGCTACAGCCAGAAATGCACTCATCTTTCATGCGCGGTCTATTATTCTTCGGCGGAAAATAGACTTGAATGTCCGTGCCACAAGGGCTTCTTCTCGATCAAAGATGGCGCCGTTCTGCAAGGGCCTCCATCCCGCCCATTGCCACGCATTGTTCTCGAAGCACGCGGCGAACAATTAGTTGCTGTCGAGGTAAAAGGTTAAAGCCATGCAAACTTCAAACGACCGGCCTCCCCAAAATCGCGGCTTGACCGCCATCGCGGGAGCGATGTCTCTGATCACCGTTCTTCTGATCGTACAAATCTGGCTATTGAGCGCTGCTTTGGAATCCTTCCTTGGCGGAAACCGTCATACTGCACTGCCAGCCGCGATCTTCTCGGGGTTGATGTTCTTGATTTGCATGGGCCTCTATACGTTTGTCGCTCGCGTCGATTCGGAGGTTCGTGGTTCTGAAAACGGTCGCTAACACCATCTTTTCGAATCCATTAAGAGATCGCACCTTTCGAGTTTTCCCCGTGACATTAGTCACATGCGTCCGGTCACAAGTCTGTCAGGCTTGATGTCATAGATCTGCCGCAGACAGGCGCAAGAAACGCGAATGCAAAGTACCGAACATGAAATCAAACCAGAAGAAGGTCAGAGCGGCGACGATTTTCGGGAGAATCTCCAAAAGGGTAGGCGCCCCTGTGGAGCCAGATACTGCCACCGGTGCAACGAAGAATGTGGGGTGATTGTGAACGCCTATATCCTGCGTGATATCGCGAGCGAGTCAAGCGCAGACGATTCTTTGCGCGTTGTAAGGAAAGAGACACAGGATATTTGAATCATTTGAAAAGACTCTTTGGGAGGAGCCGATGATGCCAGTACAAATTGGAGCTCAGGCGCACAACTTTTCTGATCCCACTGGCCTTCTGTCGGACTGTCACCGTCGCATTGAAATGTTCCTCCGAGTTCTCGATGGGGTTGCGGCGGTCATCGATCGCCCAATGACCGAAGAGACTCGCGCTGCACTTGAGTCCGCGTTGCGCTACATCCGAGAGGCTGCGCCCAAGCATACTGCAGATGAAGAAGAGTCACTGTTTCCGCGTCTACGTCAGATGCATCTTCCCGAGGTTGAAACTGCGATTGAGAGGCTTGAGCTTCTCGAACACGACCATTTGTTGGCCGGATCTTTGCATGCCGAAGTGGAGAATTTAGGACAGCGGTGTCTCGATGCGGGAAGCTTGGAATCCAGCGGGGTCGAAGCGTTCCGAAAAGCAATTGCCAGCCTTATTTCCCTATATAAGCAGCACATCAGCATTGAGGACGAGTTGGTATTTCCTCTGGCAGCGCAACTCTTGTCCCCTACAGATATAGTTGCCATCGCCGACGAGATGGCAGGTCGACGGAAGGTAAACGAACCGTCATTGGCCCCGCAACACGATCACTCGCTTCTTGACATGAGGTGACCGTTTCGTCCGCAGCACAGTATCTCCTCGGGGTGGCGCACATTAGTGTGTGATTCAAATCACAGCGCGGGAAGTTCTCGCAGCGCATTATGAAAATGAAATTCAATTTCATTTAGACTAAAGTGCGACCTTATTTCTTGATCTCACATACGACGCAACCGCTCCAAGAAAAGGCATTAGGTAGTATGCAACGGATAAGGACTGTCATTTTCCTTCTGCTCCTGCGCATTGGCGCGAGCCTAGTTTTGGTCTGTTCGCCAGTCGCGTCGTGGGCGGCAGCCAACGGTAGCATCTCAGGGACGCTGAAAGATCCAAGCTTCGCAGTAGTTCCAGACGCGACGATTACGTTGGTCAACACTGCCCTTAAATCAGGATATAAAGCAATTTCGAACGGACAGGGATTCTATTCGTTCCCAGCTCTCCCGGTCGGTCACTACGATCTGACGATTGAAGCCACCGGCTTTAGGACACAGACGAAAACGGACTTGGCGATCGATACCGATGCCGCGCTCAGAGTGGACGCCGTGCTCTCATTGGAGCGGCGATCGGACAGCGTAATTGTGGAGGCCAATGGAGCGGCGAGCGAGGCGCAAGTGGATACGGTGGCAACTCATCTGGGGGAACTGGTGACAGCTCCGCAGATGACAGCGCTACCTTTGAACGGACGCAGCTATACCGATCTGTTACCGATCCAGCCCGGAGTCACGCCGGCATCCACGTTGCTGCCGAATTCGGTGATCATGGCGGGAGTCACGGGAGGTCTTTCCCCCTCGGGCGATTTGAATCCAGGAAACCTGTCGATTGACGGCCAGAGAGAATCGTCGAACGGCTTCCTGGTGGACGGAATTGACGTGCAGGAGCACATGAATGGCGGCACCTCCATCGTGGCGAACCTGGACTCGATCGATGAATTCCGCGTTCTGACGAACAATTTCGATCCCGAGTACGGCAATTATAACGGCGGTGTGGTGACCGTCATCACCAAGTCGGGGAGCGATTCATTCCACGGAAATGCCTTCGAATTCTTGCGCAACACCGCTCTGGATGCCCGCGGTTACTTCGATCCGACCCGATCGGCCTTCCGACAGAATCAGTTTGGCGGCACACTTGGCGGTCCGGTGAAGCACGAGAAGGTTTATTTCTTTGCAGATTATCAAGGGACACGGACAAATGAAGGCGTGGAGACCGGTAAGATCTCGGTCCCATCCGCGCAAGACCGCGCCGGGAATCTGCTCGATCTGATTACCCCCACAACGAACCCTTTCACAACCAGAGACGTCCAAGGAAACACCGTTCCCACTACGGTGAGTGGTACGTACTTGGCCGGCATCCTCTCGCAAAAGCTCGGCTATGGAGTCTCCAAGGGAGAGGCATACTACACAAACGGATGCGCGACGAGCTCTGCCTGTGTATTCCCGAACGCTGCGATTCCGCAGAGCGCGTGGTCGTCACCCGCTCTCGGCCTGCTGCAATACATTCCCTCGCCCAACAACGGCACTGATCAATTCTCGACTTCGGCTTATGACCAGACGGTCCGGGACGATAAGACTTCCGGGCGAATCGACGCCAACGGCGGCCGATGGGGCCAGCTCTCCGCATACTATTTCTTCGACGATTACCGGCTCGATAATCCCTATCCCGGAGAGCAAGGTGGAGCGAGCGTGCCCGGTTTTGACGCCTTGACTTTCGGACGCGCCCTGCTCGTCAGCTTGGGAGACACGAAGGTTTTCGGAACCGGCACCGTCAACGAATTCCACATTGGTTATCTCCGTAATGCGAATGTGATTGGGCAACCGCATGGCGGGCTCGGAGTGAGCTTGGCAGCGCAGGGTTTCGTGACCAATGGGGTTCCTGGCTTCACGGTGCAGGCACCGCAATTTGAAGGCGTGGAAAATGTTGTTTTTCCTTCGTTCGTCATGGGTGTTCCGATCACTAATGAAACGCAGATCAACAACACACTGTATTTGAGTGATACGGTGTCGAAGGTGATCGGAACCCACACCCTGAAATTTGGCGGACAATTTCACTGGGACCAAGTGAACGAGCATCCCAATGCGACGTTCAATGGAACTTTCAACATCGATGGAACCGAAACCGGCTCCGCCTACGCCGACTTTCTGATCGGTGTGCCGAGCAATTTCACGCAATCGTCTGGCGAGCCTTTCTATTTGCGAAACCGATATGCGGGATTCTTTGGACAAGACAGCTGGCGAGCGCGAACCGATTTAACGATCAATGCCGGACTGCGCTGGGATTACATCATGCCGTTCTGGGAGAAGTACAACCAAGTGCAGACGATCATCCCAGGCAGGCAGTCGGTGCTCTATCCGGGAGCGCCGGAAGGTCTAGTCGTTCCTGGCGATCCGGGAATCCCGAGTACGATTTCGCCGTCCAAGGTAGACAACTTCGCCCCGCGAGTTGGCATTGCATACGCGCCGAGATTTGATCACGGAATTCTGAAGTCAGTTTTTGGAGACAGCGGGAAGAGCAGCATCCGGGCTAGCTACGGAATCTTCTACACGGCGTTTCCGGGGCTCTCGGCAGGTATCATGTATGCCGTTCCGCCCTTTGGCTACACAGACCTGACGCCCGAGCCGCCACTTTTTGCGACGCCCTTCGTCAACGCAGCTGACGGCGGTGAGAATACGAACCCGTTCCCGTTGAGTTTTCCTCCGCATAATGTTTCCGCGCAGAATCCCGATTCTACGTTCAATTGGTCAACCGTGGTCCCCATCCAAGGTGACCCTTACTTTTACAACCGCAATACGGTCCCCTACACAGAAAATTACATGCTGTCGTTCGAGCGGCAGATCTCGGCAAGCACGCTGCTCACCATGAGCTACGTAGGAAACGAGGGGCACCACCTACTCGCGGTAGTCTCAACGAACCCAAGCAGCCAGTCTCTTTGCCTCAGCCTAAGCCAACCGAGTGACGTGGCGCCTGGCAGTCCCACGTGCGGTCCGTTTGGGGAGGATGGCATTATCACCAGTAAAACCGGCCAGGTATTTCACGGAACGCGAGTCGGGTTAGGTTCCAACTACGGAGAAATTACTGCTCAAAGGACGATTGAGAATTCGAATTACAACGCGCTGGAGACCAATTTGCGCTACGTCGGGAGAAGATCGGATTTTCTGCTGGGATACACGTACAGCAAGTCGATTGATCAAGGTTCGAACGTTGGGGAACAGCTTAATCCCTTAAATCTCGCGGCGACCCGAGCAATTTCGGCTTGGGATATGAGGCACAACTTTGTGGCTAGCTATAGGGCGACCCTGCCTTTTGATCTGCTCTTTAGGCGATCCGATCGCTTGACTGATGGTTGGAACATCGCGGGCACCACCCGCTTCAGCACTGGTTTTCCCGTCACTTTGTACGATGATTCAGATCATTCGCTCCTCGGAACACTGGGGAACGGCATAAACAACTATCTGCTGGATACGCCCGAGTATCACGGGGTACCGCTCAATATCAACACCAATCCGAGGAACGGACGCCCCGAGTTCAATAATTCACCGGTGGCGTTCACCACGGAAGCGCCTGGGCAATTGCGGAATGTACCCCGACGGTTTTTCCATGGCCCAGGAATCAATAACTTTGACATGACGTTGACAAAACTGCTGCGAGTAACCGAGTCGAAATCGTTTGAATTCCGGGTTGAGGCATTCAACGTGTTCAATCATGCCCAGTTCTATGGGCCTGCTTCGGTAGATGGGGAAGTGAATAATGACCCCCATTTTGGACAAGTCGTCAGCGCGGCGGCTCCGCGACTGATTCAGTTCGCCACAAAATTCACTTTCTAGAAGTGAGTTCTGAGAGGTTGTCTTTGGTTGTGTTGGGCCTGTACCCTACACCGCTGTTGATGAGTTGCAGTTGTATCGCGCGACACTTGCCTTCGAGCCAGACTGCAATCTCCGAAGACAGGCCAACGCCCAAGCGAAGCACTAGACCGAAGGACCGACCAGTTGAGTTGACCGTGCCACTGCAGGAGAGAATTACTAGTGGTTAGGGGTGCGTATTCGCGGACGTCTGATTGATTCGGTCTTGGGAGTCGGTGACAGGGCAGCGTTCTAACCAACTGAACTACGTCCCCACTTTGTTTTCTTACCTTTATCGGAAACCCGCGTATTTACTGGCTTTCCTCAGGTTCAATCGTTTCGCCTGCGTCGCCCATTTCAACCCGATAGAACCAAATTCCGAGGTTAATGGACACCATGGACACCAAGCTAAACCGCCGTCCAAAACTGTTGTGCAGGCAAACACCTACCCAGAGCATCTGTCCCTGCCCCGAGACTGAATTGTAGCAGACAGAATTCCGATCAGTACAGGCTTGGCGATATGCTCGGAACTTCTGACAGGAATGGCGTTGCGGGTGGAATTGAGTGCGGCCTGCCTGCGGAGTATTCTTGCGGCGGGATGTCAAGAAAAACCGCGCCAGCAAAAGCCACTGGGGGCGTGTCAGGTCTGCTATGCCATGTTCGTAACTTCCGGATGCCCGTGATCCAGGCATAATCCGTAGTCGCAGGTTCATTGCTTGCGCTCACGATCCACTGCCGGTGCTAGTCTGACGTAGTAATCGATGAACAACCGCGACCTGCAGGAGACTTGGAAGTATCACGATGGCACGAAGCACTCCTACTGGAGTGTTCGTAACAATCCTCACTTCCTGGACTGGGCGAATCGGCCGCAGCCTTTCAAAATCTATCCGAAGATAAAGC
>JBAVZU010000268.1:0-6113 GCA_049588915.1 Candidatus Sulfotelmatobacter sp. | reverse complement strand
TTCAACCTCATCTTTACTGGGTTGAAAGTGAAAAGCTTGACACTGGAAAGATTGAAAGTGAAAAGCTTAACAGTGAAAAGCTGGACAGTGAAAAGCCGGACACTGAGAAGCCCGAGAGCGAAAAGCCCGCCAGCGAAACCGCCGCAGTCGAACAATGGAGCAAGGATTTCATCGGTCCAGTCGAGCACTACACCGTAGCAGCCGACCACGTGCTGGCCTCTGCGCGTCTCGGCACCGAGGTTGCCATGTACTCCGTCAGCCAGCCGAGTCAATCTCTGCGCAAGCTCAGCGGCTGGCCAGGAACGTACGAAATTCTGTCGTCCGACTCTCACACCCAACGCATTGCGTTCGTCTATTCGTCATTGCAGAGGCCGGCGGAGGTGTACCTGGCTGATGCACTTGACAGGCTCGACCAGGCACGTCCCATCACGTCGCTGAACCACCTCTTCACCGAGCGCGAGCTGCCTCAAGGCAAGCCCTATCGCTGGAAGGCCGATGATGGCACCACAGTCGAAGGCATGCTGATTTATCCTCCCGGCAAATTCGAAGCGAAAAACTTGCCAATGTTTACGTTCATTCACGGAGGTCCCGCCGACGCCGATGGCAACCAGTTCGAACCCGATTGGTACCAGTGGTCTGCGCTGGCCGCCACGAATGGCTGGCTCGTCTTCGAATCCAACTATCGTGGATCAACCGGATACGGCGACAAATTTCTTCAGCAGATTGTTCCCGTCATCGTCTCGCGTCCCGGCAAAGACATTCTCGAAGGAGTCGACGCGCTGGTGAAAGATGGTATCGCCGATCCCGATCATCTTGTCATCGGTGGTTACAGCTACGGTGGATACATGACCAACTGGCTGATCACTCAAACCACGCGCTTCAAGGCCGCTGTCACCGGCGCGGGCGCAGTTGAGCACGTAGGAAATTGGGGCAACGACGACACCACCTTCGACGACGCCTACTTTCTCGGCGGCCGTCCCTGGGAAGCCCAGCAGCGTTATCACGATGAAGCTGCCATCTTTCAGATCGACAAAGTTCGCACTCCCACGCACATGGTCGCCGGCGCCGACGATATTCGCGTCGCCGTCCTCGAGGATTACTTGCTGGAACACGCGCTCTATTCGCTGGGAATTCCGAATGCTCTTCTGATCTTCCCCGGGGAAGGCCACTCGCTGACGAAAAACCCCTGGCACGGCAAGATCAAAGTGCGGGAAGAATTAAAGTGGCTGCAAAAGTATGGAGGCGCGCCCGCAGGGAACTGAATGTGATATCAACAAAGAGTTGTTAACAAAAGTTGTCATTCTGTCTCTAACGACGCTGCCCGCCGTCAAGCGTTTTGTGGCGACACTCCGGCGGCGACGCCAAGAGTAGCGCCATTTCGCTCTCGTCAGAACGCTTTTGATGTCCAGACCAAGCTCGTCACTCACTTCAATCCGGCAGCGGGACCTCAGGTCCCACCATCCATCTCTTCGGGACTTGCACCCACGATTACCCACTTCGATCTCCCCGACTCTTCAGGGAGGCAGGCTGCCCACTCAAGGGATCGGCTTCTTACTCGCCGGCCACAGAATGACTCGGGCTCACCTGCATGACGGCCTGACATAGTTGCGCGTACGTCCAGTCTTCGCGCAGCATCAGGTACAACCGCGTGGCCAATTTTCTGGCCACGGCCACCTTGGCGATGCTGCGATTTTTGCCCACCGCCAGGCGGCGATAAAAGCGCTTCAGTTGCGGATCCAGCCGCGCCGCCGTCTGTCCCGCTTCCACCAGCAAAAAACGCAGAAACGAACTGCCCTGTTTGCTGATCCGGCCCAGCCGCTGTTTTCCGCCGCTGGAATCCTCACTGGGAATCAGGCCGAAGTAGCTGCCTACCTGCTTCGCCGATCCGAATCTTTCCGCCGGCCCCAGCGTCAGCACCATGGCCAACGCCGTCACCGGTCCCACTCCCGGATGCGTCATCAACCGCACCGCTTCCGGCCGCTCGCGCGCTTCTTCCGCCACTCGCCGGTCCAACTCGACGATCTCCGCCTCCAGCCCGTCCAGCGCTACCAGCAAGCGCTTCCGCCGCTCGGCCGCGTACGCCAGCAAGGGCAACTGCTCCAGCTCTGCGCGCCCCGCTTTGCTCCACAGCTTGTGCTTTTTCTGCACCCCCTGGCTCAGCGCCATCGCCTGCAGCTGGTTCTTGGTGCGCGTCCGCGCCTGCACCTGCTTGTGCCGATGCACCAGCAACTGCCGCACATCCCGCACCTCCAGGCTCGGCACCCAGATCCGCGGAAAGCGCTCCTCCATTAGCAACTGCAGCAGATGCTCCGCGTCCCGCCGGTCCGTCTTCTGCTTGCGCACCACCGAAGAGCGCACCCGCGCCGCATCTCCCATCCACAGCTCGAACCCTAACTCCGCCAACAATCGCTCAAACCACGGATAGTGCCCGCATGCCTCCATCCCCACCCGTACCGCCTGGCCCGCCAGCGAGCGATAAAACTGCTCCGCCTCCTCGCAGTGCTGCAACCGTTTTTCTTCGATCCCACCCGTTAAGTTGTCAAAGATCGCGACCTGCTGAAACCCAGGATGAAAATCACAGCCTATAATCAGCATTGACGTTGGCTCCTCTCACGAGCCTGGTCTTGTTCATCGCATACCAATCTACTCGCGACGGGCCAACGTCGTTATGCAATCAAGGAGGGCGCCCTTTGCCCGACGAAGGACCTATGCAGTTCTTACAGGGCCTGTGATTTTGTTGCTAAAAGAAAGCTTGCAGCGGCGTTGCCTGAGGGGATGGTTTGACCCGCACGAAGCTCACGAGCGCTAACTTCGGAGTGCGTGCGAAGGGACGGCATATCATAGCAAGACCGTGGCGAACCTGAGCCTAAGGATGCGATACCGGCCTGCCCGCATCGGATGGTGTGTGAGGCCCCAGAACTGGGATGACCTTCGCCTTGCCCTCAAGCTCACACACATCTTCTGGGGCGGAAAGTTCAACCCGATCATTCCGGTGGGGTCGCCAAGCACGAAAGAACTCATCGAAAGATTCCGTGTTGACGCTCTATTTCCCGTCAATGAGAGCTCGGAGGCCATCGAATTCACAAAAGGATTTCACGCACTCGAGTGGCCTCTGTTCGATAGAGAACTCGTTAACAAGCTCGGGAACGGAACGCCGAATTTCCTCGACGTCTCTCATCCGCTAACAGCAATCGCGAAGCGACTGCGGGATTACGAGAGAAAAGTAGAGAACGACACCCCTGCCCCGGTCGGGTTCGGCTCCAGCCAATACGTCATCGTCCGCTGGAGCGAGGACGACCCGCTCAAGGACGTACTCCTGGCAACATTTGGAGCGTACCCCGCCGGTAAGGAGGCGGGACGTGACTACGAAGGCTTCCTAGTGGAAAACATCATGCCTTTCGCTTACAACGCAAGACCTGAGGAATGTCTTCCCTTCGAGCTCATAGATCGATTATCAATCTCGGACATCAGCAGTGTCGGCCTCATCTGGGATCGGATTCCATCGAACGCTACGATAGGGTTTTACGTCGGAAGCGCAAATGACTTTGACGACATTGTTAACTATTGGAATTTGCGCGCTTCCGACCTACAGGTCCTCTTTCTCGATCCGTCCCATGCCGAGCGCATGAAACAACTCAGGAGAGCACACTCGGACGAGGTCATCCAGAGACATCTAAGAGACCGCCAAAGCCTGTATGTGCACACGAACGCGAGCTGGGACCAAGAGAGAATTCCGGTCTGGAGCCGATCACAAGAAGCAGTCGCAAAGCTAGAATTCCCCAAGGAGGACGTGCCCACCTACCGACGGATTGAGGGAACGGCAGCAATAGGGCCGGACATCAAGCCCCCACTGCACTACTTCTCGCGCAGAACCGTGCTCGCCTCAATAGCAGATCGACACGGTAAGCCGACCCTCTCGTTTCAGTTTCCCGACAAACCGTTCGCCCCATACGACCTGTCCGAAGAGCACTTCATAGTTTCGATTACGGCACCCTCGGAAGACCCGGACGAATGGAACACCTTTTGGACACCTTACGTTCCAGATCTCAATCAATGGTATGGCCAGCAACTCATACTTAGCGGCAGGAGCGCTCGCGTCGAAGTCGATGGCATCGGCGTTGTAATTGGCATCACGGACGAAAACCTCACCCTGAGACCGATCAAAAAGACCGAGCTCGCCGCTAAGCTATTCGAGCTGGCCGGGATACACGCCAGTCCCAGCCACCCTGGCCGCATCGCTGGCCGCCTCATCACTCAGCTAGGAGGCTTTCTGGGCTGTCGCGTCCTAAAGATTGCCGGAGTTCGAAAACTGATCAGGGAGTACAGCCCACTCCAGGAATTCGACCGCACAGAGGCGATACGCATAATAGGAAATCGGCACCCGGAGACGGGCGTGCCGAGATTCGCAGACTACGAAAAGCTGTTCATCGAAGAACGAGACTTTTCTACGAAACTCAAGCCGGAAGATGTATTCGCCTATCTGCTGGAGCGAGGAGTCTTCCGCGCGGGGATTACACTGACCTGCACAATCTGCGAATTACCCTTCTGGATAAGCATCGACGACGCCTCGACGGAGACGACGTGCGAGGTCTGCGGCGGAAAATTCAACGTCCTTAGACAGCTAAGAACGCGCGATTGGAAATATCGACGCTCAGGCATATTCGGAATAGACAATCACCAAGAGGGGAGCATACCGGTCGCGCTGACGCTCCAACAACTTAATGCGCATTTTGACTCCCTATTCGGAAGCTCCCTATTTTTGCCAAACATGAAGCTCGAACCGGCCGGGGCCAACATTGAGGCTTGCGAAACCGACATCTTCGTTGCGATCCGGGAGGGAAGCGAAACTCTGATGGCCGTAGGGGAATGCAAAGACGCCGGCGGGTGCATAAGCAAGGAAGATGCCAGAAAGATGGCAGGCGTAGCCGACGCACTCTCCGACTACGGCCTTCACTGCTACATAGTTTTTTCGAAGACCGCACCATTTACAGGAGAAGAAGTAGAGAACTGTCGACTTGCCAACGAAAGCGGATCAAATAGGGTCATCATGCTATCCGATCGCGAACTGGAACCATACCACGTCTATGAAAAGAGCTCAAAAGAGTTCGAACTCCGTCGGCAAGGGCGCTCGCTGCGTGATATGGCACTTGCAACACACGACATTTTCTTCGCTCCCAGGCCAAAGCAAAGCACTGGACAGCGTCTCTCGTAGCTGCACCTGAGGCGCAACTCCAATTCCGAATTCCACAGTCGCCACCAAACAATTCCATCCAACCTGTGACATCTAACGATGCCTTCCACAGGCCAGGCTGGGAATCATCTTTAAAGCTATTTAATTACAAATATAAATAGCCAGGTAAGCGATAAGTCCTTTGTTTCACGGATTTTGATATCTAACTTCTTTTACCGCCGGATTTTGCGGGGAGATTCTCGCCCAACCCAATGGAAAAGCAGAGAAGGAGGAATCCAGTGCGCGCACTAACGCAGCGCCCGTGGGCGTAACCAGTTCGACCTGAACTCCAGATGAGTAAACAGGTACGCCCTTCAGCAGAACAAGCGTAGCGGGGGCCGGAACCGGAAATTCGCCATGCGCGCATTTCACTGTGCCCCCACCGACGTTCAGAGGCGAGCAAATGAATCGATCGACACCGAGTGCCTGACACTCGACTGAGGCGCAAACGATATCGACGATCGTATCTACCGCTCCGACCTCGTGAAAGTGGATCGCCTCAATTGGCACATTGTGAACTCCGGCTTCAGCTTCGCCGAGAAGTGCGAATGCTCTAATCGCTATTTCTCGAGCGGGAGCAGCGATGTCCGCTTTACGGATGATGTTTTTGATTGTTGAAAGAGAACGCCTTTCACGGTGATCCGCGAGCCCATGGTTGTGGACATGCGCATGATCGTGGGAGTGAGGATGAGCATGCGGGTGCTCGTGCTGAGGTGGATCGGCATGGTCTGAATCATCGACCCGATCGGCCACCTTTCCATTTACCAGCACGTCGACTTTCGTGGCAGAAATACCGCTGCGATCGACACGGCGGATTCGAAGTTCAGCGCCGATATTGAGCGCAGCTACGGTCTGCTCTAACAGCTCTTCACTTATGCCGGCG
>JBAVZU010000267.1:0-6138 GCA_049588915.1 Candidatus Sulfotelmatobacter sp. | reverse complement strand
GGAGAAAGTAACGATCTCGGGCGTGAGTTCGAGCCAAAAAGATTTCAAGATCTCGGGACTCACATTGCCGAAAGTCCTTACCCCGGGCGAGCGTATTAATGTGACTGTGACTTTTTCGCCCTCGGCGAAAGGCGTGGTCAATGGGCGCATCGTTTTTGCCAGCAATGCCTCTGATCGGTCCCTTGCCATCCCGGTAGCCGGTACGGGTGCAGCTACGACTAGCGCGGAAGTGATTGCAGCTCCATCGGGCGTCGCTTTCGGTAACGTTGGCGTTGGAGAAAGTTCCACGTTGCCGGTCACGCTGACCAACACAGGCGAGTCGAAAGTCACCTTGGAGGGTAGTCAAGTTACCGGGGGCGTTTTCTCTTTGACCGGGGCCAAGTTTCCACTGGCGCTCGCAGCCCGAGAAAGCGTGAAACTGACCGCCAACTTCAAACCGCAAGCTGCGGGAACCATCGACGGAGATGTTATCTTCGCGGGGTCGGCATTGAAGGTACGGCTCTCGGGGACCGGCACGATCACCATTCCCAAGAAGCGGGAATTAACTCTTGCACCCAGCAGCCTCAACTTTGGCAATGTGGGTGCCGGAACTACGTCGACCCTAACCGTCGGACTGAAGGCCACCGGCAGCACCGTGACGGTCTCTTCGATCTCTAGCAGCAATTCGCAATTTGAGGTATCCGGCGAGGCCCTGCCGCTGACGATCCCTGCAGGTCAGGAGAAGCTGATTAACGTCACATTCAAGCCTTCAGGTAGCGGTGCAAAAACCGGCACACTTTCAATCGCCAGCAATGCCATCGATTCCAGGGCATCAGAGGCTTTGGCTGGTACCGGCACTGCGCTCTATGTTGACCTTTCCTGGAAGCCGAGCACTTCAAGTGTAAAGGGGTACAACATCTACCGGAGCAAGTCCGCGACCGGTTCTTTCACGAAAATCAATTCGACCGTCGATGCAGACACCACCTATGAGGATTCGACTATCGCCAGCGGCAATACTTACTACTATGCGACTACAGCCGTGGCTGCCAGCGGAAAAGAGAGCGCTTATTCGAATCGGGTGGAGGTGGTGGTGCCCTAAGAGTTGGATCGTTGAGACTTCGTGTGAGGCGGGAGCGCTATCGCATCCGCCTCAGAGTCTCAGCAGCAGCCCCGCTAGGAAAAACTGGTCAAACTATCAACGCGGTTCGAGTTGCATTAGCATTCCGTATTTCGGTCTGAGCGTAATCAGCGGTTGCGGCTCAATCGGATGACCGGGTGACAAATTCAGCTTCCATCTCTGGGCCAGCGTGGCCAGAACCAGCACGCCTTCCATCCACGCAAACGATTCTCCAATGCACTGACGAGTCCCGGCGCCGAACGGGAAGTAGGTAAATTTTGAACGCTGGGCTTTGCCTTCCGCCAAGAATCGTTCGGGATCAAAGCGTAAGGGCTCCGGGAAGAATCTGGGATCGCGGTGCGTGACGAACTGGCTGATCAAGACGGTAGTTCGCGCAGGAAGAAAATATTCTCCAAGGGAGAAATCGTTGCGTGCACAGCGTCCCATGGCCCACGCTGGTGGATAAAGCCGTAATGATTCAGCCAGCACGCTTTCGGTGTAGCGCAAGCGGGGAACGTCCTCGACAACCGGAGGTCTTCTCTTCAATACCTGGTCCAGTTCGTTCTGCAGTTTGGCTTCGCAATCGGGATTCTGCGAGAGCAGGTACCACGTCCAGGACAGCGCATTGGCGACCGTTTCGTAACCCGCAAGAAAAATGGTGATGACCTGATCCCGCAACGATTGTAGCGACGAGGCGTCATTCGCTGGAGAAGCGGCTAGCATCATGTCTAGCAGACTCCCGCGATCACTTTTACTTCGCTGTCGTGCGTCGATGGTCTTCGTGCCGATCGGCTTCGGGCCGCTCATTTTCGCCTCGGTCATTTTCACGCCGGTTATTCGCGCGTTGATGATGCGGTAGACCACAGCATCGATTCGCCTGCGCGCCCTCACGAACGCAGCCAATCCAGGTGGACGCAGATGCACCAGCCATTCCGCGGCGGGCAGCATTACCAGAAAATTGTAGAGCCCCATGATGCGGTTGATGGCCGCCGCAAGCTCAAACGCTTCATCGCGCAGGTCAGTAGAAAACAAAGTGCGCGCCACAATGTTAAGCGTGAGATGCATCATGTCAATGGCGATATCACGCTGCTCGCCGGCGCGCCAGGAATCGCGAATGCGTTCCGCCTCTTCAACCATGATGCCGGCATATTCGCCGATGCGTTGGCGGTGGAACGCCGGTTGCGCCACCACTCGTTGGCTGCGATGAGAGGCGCCTTCGCTGGTGATCATCCCTTCGCCGAGCAGCATTTTGGTGCGCTGCACCGTACGCTCTTTAATGAAGTTGTCATTCTGCACTACCAGCACTTCGCGAATGTATTCCGGATGGTTCAGAAAGACGATGTGGTTCGGACCGATTTTGTAGTGAGCGATATCGCCGTAAGTTTCGGCGAGGTGTTGAAAGAGAAAAATAGGATTTGCCGGCCGAAACTTTCTCAATGCAAACCAGAGAAGATTGCGTTGAAAGCCAGGCGGGTAGCGATATCTGCCCGATTCACCGGGCGTACCTGCCTTGGGTCGCCGCACTGCGGTTGCCATTTCAGTAGTTTACGCTGCGAGGCGAGGCGCTGGTGCACCGAAGCTTAGAAATTCTCCTGGATCAAAAATCGTCCCAGAGATTTTCTTACTCGCACTACGCGCGTAGTAGGTTGCGCGCTATGAACAAAACGTTGGCCGGACGCTCTCCCAGCCGCCGCATGAAATATGGATACCATTCGGTGCCGAAGGGAATATAAACCCGGACGCGCCAACCGTTGCGCACCAGACTTTGTTGCAGATCGCGCCGTATTCCATAGAGCATCTGGAACTCGAAGGAATCGCGCGAGAGTTTTTCTGCGCGCGCAAAAGCTTCAGCTTGCCGGACGATGTTTTCATCGTGCGTTGCCAGGCCATGATAGATACCGCTTTTCATCAGAATCTTCATCAGCTTGATGTAGTTGGCGTCCACCTCGGATTTTGCCGCGAAAGCGATATCCGAAGATTCTTTGTAAGCTCCCTTGCAAAGACGAATTCGGATGCCCGCGCCGAGAAGTTTTTCAATATCACTCTCCGAGCGTTTTAAATAGGCCTGGATCACGGTGCCGACAGAATTGGCATTGCCGGGTACGCGATGCAGTTCATGGACAAAATCGAGTGTGCGCTGGGTGTAAGGCGATCCCTCCATGTCAACCCGCACAAATCCAGCAGGATTCATGGACGCGGCCTTGGCGACCAGGCTACTGACAATATCGCGGGCCAGTTTTTCATCGACATCCAGGCCCATGTGGGTGAGCTTGAGGCTTATGTTGGCTTTCAGTTGATTGGCGGCGATCGCGTCGAGTATCTGATGATAAAGCTGCCCACTGTGGCGGGCCTCCTCGGGATTCGTGACATTTTCCCCGAGGTTATCGATGCTGACGGTCATGCCGGCGCGGTTGATGGCCTGGGTGGCACGAACCGCATCGGAAATCTCGGTCCCTGCAACGAAGCGCCCAGATACTCGCCGGCCGAGCGAGGACTGCTCGGCAAACCTGCGCAGAGATGGATTTTCAGAGAGATGTACGAAGAAGGCTCTTAACATGCCGCACCTAGGGTTGCCGAACCGGGAAAACGATTAACTGCCGAAGAATGTTGCAGAATGAAGATCACAGAACGTTGTATCACAACGGTGGCATATCTCAGACAGGATGGGCATCGCGGCAGAAGGCAGACCGGCAGCTCAAACTAAAGCGAAAATTTCAGCTCCACGGTTTCGTGAGTTTCGTGGGGGGCGGACTCCCATTTCCACTCCCGTAGTGCGTTTTGTGCAGCCTGAACGAACAGAGGATGGCCGCCCTTGATCTCGACTGTCTTTACGGTGCCGTTTGGCGCAACCAGGACGTCCGCTTTTACACTGCCCTGCATATTCATCGTACGGGCAAGGTTGGGATATTGAGGGGTTACTCGGCTGACGATCTTGCGCCCGCCTTCTTCATGATCCTGACATTGAAGGCCGGCAGGGAACACTGTTAGCGTCCACGCTAGAGCAAGTGCCAAAACTGCAACTCGATGTGGCAATCGAAGTTTCATGGACTGCCTGGAGAATAGAGCAATCCAATTTTTCTTTGCAGATTACCAGAGTAACGAAGCCCAGAATAACCACGGAAACTAATCCCGGCGACCGATTCGAGTCATTCTCCCTGCTCTTCCATGAATTTCTCCACCTCAATGGCAGCCATACACCCGCTTCCAGCGGCGGTGATCGCTTGTCGGTAACGGCGATCCTGCACATCGCCGCAAGCGAAGACGCCGTGGACTTTAGTAAATACGTAGTTGTGCGTCTTCAGATAACCATCCGAGTCGGTATCAAGCTGGGCAGCAAACATCTTGGTGTTGGGTTCATGGCCGATGCCAAGGAACATAGCGCTGGTGGGGAAGTCCCGGACTTCTCCAGTTTGTAGGTTACGAAGTTTGAGGCCCGTGACTTCATGCTTGATGGGATCGTAAACATCTTCGACCACCGTGTTGGTCAGAAAGTTGATCTTCTCATGATGCTGCGCACGCTCCAGCATGATCTTTGAGGCGCGGAAGCTTTCGCGCCGGTGAATGAGCGTCACTTTGGAGGCGAAACGAGTGAGGAACAAAGCTTCCTCCATAGCAGAATCGCCGCCGCCGATCACCACGATTTCTTTTCCCGAGAAGAAAAAGCCGTCGCAAGTGGCGCAAGACGATACTCCGTGGCCGATGAGTTTCTGCTCGTTGGGCAGGCCCAGCCATCGCGCCGAGGCTCCACTGGCGATGATCAGCGACTGCGCATGTACTTGATGTTTTCCCAGATGAAGCAGGAACGGGCGATGACTCAGATCAGCACTGGTGAGGTGAGCCATGCGGTATTCGGCACCGAAGCGCTCCGCTTGTTTGCGGATGTTCTCCACCAGTTGAGGCCCCATGATTCCCTCGGGAAAACCGGGAAAGTTTTCGACCAGTGTAGTAAGAGAAAGTTGACCGCCGGGCTCATGGCCCTCCACCACCAGCGGCTTCAGATTGGCGCGTGCCGCATAGAGAGCGGCAGTGTGTCCGGCGCAGCCGGAACCGATGATCACGACTTTGCGAGTTTCGCTCATGATTTCTGGGTGTTTCGTTAGATTGCGGACCACAGATTTCGATGCATCGTGCTCCTCCATCCAGCCGCGATCAATGCTCAGTGCCAGAGATGGAAGGTGCCCGCAGCGCAGATGCCCGGAACACGTTCGTCATTTCTTCTCGTCTGCAGGCTCCACCGACTTGCGCTTCTCCGTCGGCTTCGATCCGCCTCCTGGAATCTGCGCCAGTTCGGCCGGCACGGTTCGTCCCACTCCGAGCAGCTGCCGATACCGAGCGAGCACTTCTGAAGCGCTGTGGAATAAAGGCTCATATACGCTTTGATCCGGTGGCGGTCCGTTTTCCGAGGCAGCGCAACGCACCAGTGCGATCGAGGATTTTCCGAAACGCTCGAGCCGGATGCGGCTGGCGGGAGTGTTCGCCGTAATCATGGTTGCTGCGTTGCCGATGGCGGAAGCGCTGTCTTCCATGGAAACCTGGATCAAATCCTTGGGATCACGCACGTGCAATACCAGAGTCTCGATCATGTTCTGTCCATCATTGCTGAATGAGTACTGCACGCTGGAGAACAAGGCCTGCACTGAAAATTCGCGGCGGATGCGCACGTAGCGGGCTACGGAGGTATCGCCAGAAAGTTGCGCGCTTTGTCCGGGTTGAAGAAAGTTGGGAGCATCCGCCAACGTGGAGACGCCGTGCGAAATTTCGAAGTCAGCACTGAACAGGGGCTGCTTTGGAATGCGCGCCAGAGCCGATGAAATTTCCTTCTGCTCCTCAGCGGATGGTGTACAGACATTCAGAACATTCACTTTCACCTGCGGTTGCGCCGACGGGGGCTCGGGAGGCTGCTGGGCACATATCGGACTTGCCAGGAGCAGTCCAGCAAGGATCAAAAAGAATTTTGGAAGCACTGCAGAATTCTAAACGATGATGGGCCAAACATCGTAGTGCAGGCTGTGAAGCTTTACCACACAGGCACAGACTAAGGG
>JBAVZU010000266.1:0-33419 GCA_049588915.1 Candidatus Sulfotelmatobacter sp. | reverse complement strand
AAATTATAAACACGACCGGTCACTTTCGTCGGCTTCCGCCACCAGATACTGGGACGTCCCCAGCCGCGCATTCGACCCCATCGCATCGACGCGGCCGCCTACCACGACTGTAGGATCTAACCCGCCTCCTGCCAGCACCGCGGCGACCATCGAAGTCGTCGTGGTCTTGCCGTGCATCCCGGCAATGGCGATGCCGTATTTCAACCGCATCAACTCCGCCAGCATCTCTGCCCGCTGAATCACCGGAACGTGAAGCTTGTGGGCTTCGACGACTTCGGGATTCTCAGCCGCGATTGCCGAACTCGTTACCACCACTTCGGCTCCGGCAATATTCTCCGCGCGATGTCCCTCGAATATCGCCGCGCCCAAGCCAGCCAAGCGCTGCGTGACTCCAGATTGCTTCAGGTCCGATCCCGAAACTTTGTAGCCGAGATTCAGCAGCACCTCGGCAATCCCACTCATGCCGATCCCGCCAATCCCCACGAAATGTATCTGCTGAATCTTGGCAAACATAAAATCGAGTTCGCGCCACTGATCTACAGGGATTCCGTCCGATCGAACTCAAGCATCAAGATAAAAAAATCCAAGAGAGAATTATCCGTAAAAATCCGTGCGAATCCGTGGCCAGTTGTTTTCATTCCCACTGCGTTTTGTGCCGCTCCAGCCACCAGCAAGCGGGGTTCCCACGCTGAGGAAAGAGCGCCCGCGCGCATTGCTCTTGAACGGTTCCCGTCATGTCATACTCAATTTTGTTGTCCTTGAGGGATGTGGCCAGGAATTGATGTACTTCCACTGCACCGTACGCTGTGCCTCGTGCCAAACGAATCTGCCATACCAGTGCGTCTCCCACATACAGCAGCCCGAACGCGATGAACAAGCCCAGGAAAACTGCCGGGAGTTTTCTCACCCATGCTCGCATCAGGTTGATTCCTCCGCGTGAATAAACCGTCTCGGCCGCCGATCTTCACGGATAAATCCGATGCCAGAAATTTCGAAAACTGTCAGAATCCGAGTTATCCGTGGCTAACTCTCTTCAATTCCCGCCAGCCGCACCGCCATCGCCGCAATGTCGCGCGCCGCATGGGGATGCGCTAACCGGCGCGCCGCCTCACTCATCAACTGCAGCCGTTGCGGATCTCCCAGCAGCGCGGTAATCGTCTCCGCCAGCCAAACTCCTTCGAGTTTCGACTCTTCCACCACCACAGCCGCAGCCGACCGCGCCAGCGCCTCGGCATTCACTCGCTGATGATCGTCCGCCGCTCGCGGAAATGGCACGAAAATCGCCGGCTTTCCCGCCGCCGTAATCTCCGCGACCGTACTGGCTCCAGACCTGCACACTACAAGGTCAGCCTGCGCAAAGGCCGCCGGCATATCTTCGATGAATTTGAAGACCTCAGCCGATTCACCAATACCGGATTCATCGAATCGACGATACGCCGACAGCGCGTCATTATAGTCACGCTCCCCTGTTTGGTGAATGATGCGAATCCCTGGAGCCTGTCGCTGCAACTCTGGCAAGCACCGCGTCATTGCGTCATTGATCGCATGCGCCCCTTGGCTTCCGCCGAAAACCAGCAAAGTCGGTATTCCGCCGCGCTTGGCTCGAATTTCGAAAAACGCCTGCCGCACTGGAACGCCCGTCACCTCCGCATGACGAAAATATTTCGCCGTCTCATCAAAATGGACTGCGGCACCGGATACGAATCGCGCCACCATGCGATTGGCAAATCCTGGAACTACATTCGGCTCGAACGCCAGGGAGGGAATGTGTTTCACGACCGCGGCCAGCATCGCCGGACCGGAGGCATATCCGCCCACGCCGATCACCACGTCCGGAGCAAACTCATTCAGCATTTGGCCCGCACTCCAGATCGCCCGCGGCAAATCAAAAGCCGTCTTCGCCCGCGTCATTAGGCTGACGTTTTTCAGCGCGCCCACCCGAACCATCTTCAGCGGATAACCTGCGGCCGGCACCAGACGGTTCTCGATCCCGCGCGCCGTCCCCACGAACAGCACGTCGGCCCCATAGCTTTTCTTGAGTTCGTTGGCGATGGCCAGCGCCGGGATGACATGCCCTCCCGTCCCGCCGCCCGCCAGAATGGCCCGCATGAGGTGACTATAAACCAGAGGAGTGTCATCCTGAGCGTAGCAGATGCTTCGCGAATGCGAAGCGTTTGCGGAGTCGAAGGATCCCTTTCGCTCAGATGCTTCCGAGGGCTCGTCGAGGAGTTCTCTCGGTAAATGTCCCGGGATTGAGTGGATTCATTACCCAAGTCATCTGGTGAATGCCGGCAGATTCAGCCATTCTCACGCTTGCGGCTCCCGAACCCTATGGGCCGACTCCTGGAGAAGGAAAGGTGGGAACGTATGGCAAGACTGCCTTGCGTTTTCTGGATGCTATTTGCAATCGGCAGTGCGGCAGCACAAGAACAGCCCCAAACTATCACCGTAGGACCGGCTCACCTCACGGTTGGAGCGTCTAAGGACACCGTAATCTCGCAGTTAAGCCCCGGCTTCACGCTAAAGGATCACGGATCGACTTTAGATGTCCTGACAAGAGGTATCCCTCCTATCCGCCATGTCGCCCACATTTCTTTCAAATCCGACAGGCTCGCCGAAGTAATTAAAGACTGGTCGCCCGACGACCAGCAAAAGGGGGTCGAGACAGTGGAGGCGCTGTACGGACTTATCGCGAACTTCGTCCAAGAAGGCAATCAGAACTGCACTCTAGCACTCGGCGAAGCACACGAGCCGGACTTTGAAGGCAAAAGCGCCTTCATAGTCTGTGGCAGGAAGTACGTCAAGGTCACCCTCATTCACTCGACGCAGTGGGTCGATTCAGTGATCGTCGACGAAGTCCTGTCGGGGGATTCGAAGTAGGTCGTTGCGAGGGCCAGAAAACAACACACAGCGGGAGTTCCCGCGAGTGCAACCCGCTCACGATGTGGAGAACGGAAAGGCGGAAGCAGCAATGGAGCACAGGATTAGGGATGGCGACGTTGTTCGATTATCGGAGTTGCTGGACTGGTACAAGGAAGGCATGCTACGCCAGTCACGGTCGGCGACCAGAATCTGGCTAACGGTACAGTTCACGAGGCCGAAAACGGATCAGGCACCTGGAGCTAGGAACATACGATTGGACGCAAATGACTAACCACCTGGAAGTACCGTTCGACAACAATGGAATTTTCAAGAACGCAACAGGGCAGCTAGATCGAAATGGTGCGTATATTACCATCGAAAACGGGCCGACTGTTTTCGTCGAACGCCGTAGCGTAGGCGAGTTTGTTCGTAAGTGGAACGAGATGCTAGAGAACCCTTGAAAGTTCTCTCGGCGAGCAAGACCGCATTCCGCGGAAGCAGCCGCCTATTCCGCCTGCTTGGTAATATTCAGCAACACGCCCACACACGCCAGCGTCACAAACAGTGACGATCCTCCATACGACACCAGCGGCAACGGAATGCCCTTGGTTGGCATCATGCCGAGAACCACGCTGATGTTGATGAAGGCCTGAAGCACTACCATACTGGTGATTCCCACCGCCAGGTACCGACCGAAAATGTCTTCCGTCCGCCACGAAACTCGCATTCCACGCCAAAGGAAGATCGCAAAGAGAGTGACCACAAACAACGCTCCCACCAGCCCCAACTCTTCCGCGGTCACGGCGAAGATAAAATCGGTATGGGGCTCCGGTAGATAAAACAGCTTTTGTTTGCCTTCCATCAGGCCGGTGCCGGTTACACCGCCTGTCCCGACTGCGATCAACGACTGGATCAGGTGAAATCCCGCCTTCTGCCGCTCGGCGTATGGATTCATAAAGGCCAGAATGCGATCGCGGCGGAAGCTGACATGGAAAATCAGGAAATACAGCGGCAGCAACGAGGCCCCGAACGCATATCCGAAATATCGCAACCCCATCCCTGCTACATACAAAATGCAAGCCACGATTCCCGCGCAAGCGATACCGGTGCCCAGATCGGGCTGCAGGACAATTAATCCCAGCAGCATTAAGACGGGCGCCGCCGCAGGCATCAGGGTGTTGCGCCAGTCGTCCATGGTGCGGACGCGGCCTTCGAGAAAATATGCCAGAAACAGAATCAGGACGGGTTTAGCCAACTCCGAAGGTTGAAACGAAAAACCGCCGGCGTGAATCCAGCGATGCGTGTTGTGCGAGCGGTCGAGGAAGAAAACGGAAATCAGCAGCAGCGTAGTAAGTCCCAGCAGCGAAAATACCAGCGCCGGATGTTTATAGCGCCGGTAGTCCACGCGCATCGTGACCACCATGGCCACAATGCCCGCCGATGCCCAGATCAACTGCTTGAACAGGAAAGCATATGGCGATCCAAACCGCTCCCGCGCCATTACGGCCGACGCGGAAAACACCATCACCAGCCCGACGAACACCAGCAACATCGTGGCCGTAAAAAGCCAACGATCCACGCTCACGCGCTTTGCCATGGGAAGATCATTTCACCACGGAGGAGCGGAGATAAGATCGTTGATTGTTGAAATTTGATTGTTGATTATCTTGGTTCGAGGATGAGCCCCCCAGAACGCAACCGCTCAAAAGAGATCGTGCGCCTGGATGTCGAATCCCTGCCCCTTGCGGGTGAGAGTCAACAATTGATTTCCCTTGGTGCCGAGAAAGGCTGGATTCGTTCCCGGTTCGCCGCGCAAGATGAGCCTAAAGCTCTTGGCGGTGAGATCGATCAGGTAAATCGCGGTGTGCATGTTGGAGTAGTCCAGAGAGTGAGGCTCTTCAGGATCGACGTGTTCCGTCAGATACAAGGCCACATGATTCTCGTCGACGAAGGCCACGTCTGAGATGGCAGCGCGGTTCACTTTGTCGGCGCGAGCGATCTTCACGCCGACATCCTCGAGGGCTGCTCGGCGAAGAATCCTCCCATCGAGCGAGCAGACCAGAACTTGTCTCTCAGAAGGAGCATAGATGTAAAGCTTTTCGTCGCTCACCATCACGGAAGCGCTCACCATTTCATCCCCCGGACCGAAATCTTCGATGGCGTCGGATCCAGTCTTGAAAGTGCTCGAATCGAGAAAGCGGCCAATGACGCGCCCACTCGGATCGAACTCAACGAGAAGCGGGTTAGGAGGGTTGCCCGGGTTCGGATCATTTCCCTGTCCGAGCACATAAATGTCGCCCTGCTCGTCAGTTGTGATCGCCTCAGCACTGTCGATAGCGAGCGCTCTAAGAAGATTACCGGTCCAATCGTACGTCAGAATCACGTTCTTACCGTGCCCCCGATCGTAGATCAGCTCCGACGCGATCACAGTGGTTCCGGCAGGACCAGCCGCAAAGTCGCTGACGCTTGCCTTCTCAGCATCGGGAAAGTCTTTGAAGAGATCGATCTCGGCTCCGCGCTGCGATCCGTCTTCGTAATAGGAGCGAAGTGGCGGGCTAGTTTTCTGCAGCAGGAAGCTTCTTCGAAAGAAAAGAACTCCGTGAGTTGGGTCCCAGCGGTGAAGCAGCGACGATTCGGCCCCAGAAAAGACCCCGGGGGAAAACTGAGCGACGACCATCGTCGAGGCTATAGTGATGAGTGCTGGCAGGAGGCTGCGGATTACGCGCATAACCGCTCCAAACAGACGCGATAGGGTGGCAGATGCGAACGCAATATCCGGGGATGCCTCACACCCTCGATTTTTCCGCTTCCTCGGCCAGCCCCCGCACAATCTCCTTGAACACCTGCCCGCGCTCCTCATAATTCTTAAACTGATCAAAGCTAGCGCAAGCCGGGGCCAGCAAAACCACATCGCCCGGCTCGGCCACGGCATTCGCCTTGCGCAGAGCATTCTCCAAAGTCTCGGCATGTACCACTTCGACGCCTGCGCCTTTCGGAGGACCGATCTGCGACTCGATCTTCGCCGCTGCCGCGCCGATCGTATAGACCCGCTTCACCCGCTGCCGCAACAGATCGCTGAGCACGGTGTAGTCGCTGCCCTTGTCCTTGCCGCCTAGAATGAGGTGGATGTTCGCTGGAAATGATTCGAGCGCCTTGATGGTCGCATCTACGTTCGTGGCCTTTGAATCGTTGTAGTAATCGACACCGCGAATCGTCGCCACAAACTCCAGGCGATGCTCAACGGCCTTAAAGGCCTGCACGGCCTGTCGGATCTTTGCAGGTTCGCACCCCATCAGCGCGCCGGCGCACACGGCCGCCAGTACGTTCTCCAAATTGTGCGCGCCCTTCAGGGGAATCTCGGAAACCAACATGATTTCGCTTTGCCGCTCCTCATCGCGGAAAAGAATCTGGCCATCGCGAACCCGGGCGCCTTGCTTCACTTCCTTCTGCCGGCTAAACCAAAACAGCCGTGCTTTCGTCCGCACCGCCATTGCCACACAAATCGGATCATCGGCATTCAACACGGCGAAATCGCCGTCCCGCTGATTTTCGAAGATTCGGGCCTTAGCGTTTACATAGGCTTCCAGCGTGCGATGCCGATCCAAGTGATCCGGTGTCACATTCAAGATCACGGCAACTTTCGGACGAAACGTCTGTATGGTTTC
Source organism: Candidatus Sulfotelmatobacter sp. (assembly GCA_049588915.1). Taxonomy (GTDB): domain Bacteria; phylum Acidobacteriota; class Terriglobia; order Terriglobales; family Acidobacteriaceae; genus Sulfotelmatobacter. The sequence goes on along the minus strand of JBAVZU010000266.1, from coordinate 26,892 downwards.
CAACTGGAAGCTGGAAATCTCAAGCACAATCGCGGTCTCGGGATTAGCCCGCTCAGCCAGCGAAATTGCTGGAGTTCCAATGTTCCCACCCACCAGCGTCGGTAATCCGCCCGCCGCCAGAATCTCGCCCGTCAGAGTTGTAGTTGTAGTCTTTCCATTCGATCCGGTAATTGCCACAATCGGCCCGGGCAGAAACTGCGCGGCGAGCTCAATCTCTCCGATCACCGCCTCGCCCAGCGCACGCGCCTGCACCAACGGCGGCGCATCCACCGGAACCCCCGGGCTCACCACAATCAGATCCTGCCCGCGAAACGTACGCTCGCCGTGTCCACCAGTCTCAACGGTGATTCCATGATCGAGCAGGACCGGAATCTCATTGCGCAGCTCATCGCCGCTCTTCGTATCGGACACGGTAACCCGCGCCCCGCGCGCCTTCAGGAACAGAGCCGAAGCCACTCCCGACTTGCCGAGACCAACCACCAGCACACGTTTATCTTTAAGATCCATCGAAGTTTATTTCATTACAGAGGCACAGAGGCGCCGAGAAAACCAATCGTTGTTTCTTCTCTGTGACTCACGTGGCGAACCGTTTACCGAAGTTTCAACGTCGTCAGCGCGAACAGCGCGAACACTAGTGACGCGATCCAGAACCGCACGATGATTTTCGACTCCGACCAGCCCATCAACTCGAAATGATGGTGGATCGGTGCCATTTTGAAAATCCTCTTCTTGCGCAGCTTATACGATCCCACTTGCAAGATCACCGACGCCGCCTCGATTACAAATACTCCGCCAATAAACGGCAGCAGCAGTTCCTGTTTAATGATGACGGCTACCGTCCCAATGGCGCCGCCCAGGGCCAGCGACCCGACGTCGCCCATAAACACCTCCGCCGGATGCGCGTTGTACCACAGAAACCCAATCGACGACCCGACCATCGCGCCGCAGAAGATCGTCAGCTCACCGACCTGCGGCATTTTCGGGATTTCCAAATAGGTCGCGAACGTCGCGTGCCCGCTTACATAAGTCAGTACGGTCAGTGCGCCGGCGGCAATCACGGTGCAGCCTATCGCCAGCCCATCCAGCCCGTCAGTAAGATTCACCGCGTTGCTTGAGCCCACGATCACCAGAGCTACAAACGCCGTGAAGGGCAAAAACGCCAGCGGCCATAAATGCGGGAACCGCTCCATGCTCTGCACCACCAGGTCCGGATGAAACTGCTTGAGGAAGGGCACAATCAGCTTGGTGGAATACATCCCATAGTTCTGCATCGCAATTAGCATGACCGCGATCACAATGCTGGTTGCAACTTGCAGACCCAACTTCGCCCGCCCCGTCAATCCGAGGTTCCGGCGGTGCGCCACTTTGGTGTAGTCGTCGGTGAATCCAATCGCCGCAAACGCGCACGTGGCAAATACGGCAATCCACACGAAACGATTACTCAGGTCTGCCCATAGCAGCGTGGGCACCACAATCGCGATCGCGATGAGCAACCCGCCCATCGTAGGCGTTCCGGCTTTTTTCTGATGCGCCTTCGGACCCTCTTCCCGAATGTATTGTCCAATCTGGAATTCACGCAGTCTGTTGATCACGAGCGGCCCTACGATGAGCGCGGTGAACAGTGCGGTTAAGCTGGCAAAAGCAGTGCGGAACGTCAGATAACGGAAGATGCGGAAGGGCGGGAAATAATGTTGCAGCTTTACGAACAACAACCAGTAGAGCAATCAGCCTCCGTCCCGCAATAATCTCAATTCTTGCTGTCGCGCTTTGCGAACCAGGCCTCGAGCGCTTTCTCCAGCTTCACACCCCGCGATGCCTTCAGCAGAACCACGTCCCCGTCGCGCGTTTCCCGCGCCAGCCATTCGCCCGCTTCTTCCGACGACGCCACAAACTTGGCCTCGGTTCCGGACTGCTTCGCCCCGCTTACTAAAAACTGAGCGAGGCCGCGAACTCCCAGCACTGCTTCTATTTTCTTCTCCGCGATATGTTGGCCGGCCCGCCAGTGCATTTCTTCGCCCGCCGGACCCAGCTCCAGCATCTCGCCCGCCACCACAATGCGCCTCTTGGCCGGCATCGCAGCCAGCGCGTCTACCATCGCCTGCAGCGCCTTTGGATTCGAATTGTAACAATCGTTGATCACCGTGATGTTACCCAGTTGGAGAACCTGTCCTCGCTTGTCCGCGGGCAATAATGTCGACAACGCCGCAATTGCCTCATACGGCTTTAGCCCACGATCCACTCCCACAGCCACCGCCGCCAGTGCATTCAGAACGTTATGTTCCCCGACCAGCGGCAGCGTGGCGTGTTCACGCCGCCCTCCAATCACCGCATCGAACTCCGTACCGTGCGCACCCTTTGACTGAATGTCCTCCGCGCGGATGTCCGCAGTTGCTCCCACCCCATACGTCACCACCTTCCCTTTGAACCCGCGCCCAAACTGCGAGACATACTCATCGTCGACATTCAAAACTGCCGTTCCATTAGCCGGAAGAGATTCGATCAATTCATATTTCGCACGCGCAATTTCAGCCAGCGAATTAAAGAATTCCAAGTGGACGGGCGCTACATTGGTGACTACGCCGATTTCAGGTCGCGCGATTTTCGCCAGCGTCCGAATCTCCCCGGCGTGCGACATCCCCATTTCAATCACGGCGACGTCATACTCCGGCTCGAGCTTCAGCAGCATCAGCGGCAGGCCAAAATGATTGTTGAAGTTTCCTTCGGATTTCAGCACGCGGAACCGCGAACTCAACACATGTGCGATCGCTTCTTTCGTGGTTGTCTTCCCCGCCGATCCCGTAACCCCGACCAGCGGCTTCCCCCATGCTCGCCGCACCGCCGCCGCTAGAGCCTGCAGCGCGGCTAAAGTATCGTCCACGGCTAGCAGTTGCCGCTTCTGCGAATAGCGGTGCAGTTCATCCTTACGAACTACCGCACCTGCGGCGCCTTTTTCGAGCGCCTGCTCAACGAAGTCGTGCCCATCCAAACGCTCACCCTTCACCGCAAAGAAAAGCTGGCCCGGTTCAACACTGCGCGAGTCGATCGAATAACCATTTGCCACCGCTTCCGGCGTAAAGTCCCCCGCCGCCGAAATAAACCCGGCAATTTTTCCCAGCGCCAGTTTCATCCCTGCGATCCAGCCTGTGCGGATTGGCACTCATATCCTGCCGCTCGCAGCGCTTGCCGCGCCACTTCTAAATCGTCAAATGGAGCCGGACCCTCGCGCGTCACTTGCATCTTCTCGTGCCCTTTACCCGCCAGCAACACAATGTCTCCCGGCCGCGCCTCGCCAATCGCCAGAGCGATCGCCTTCCGCCGATCCGCTTCTACGCTGTATTTGACTCCTGTCTTTTGCAGTCCTACGACAGCATCATTCATAATCGCGAGTGGATCCTCACTGCGCGGGTTGTCCGACGTCAGCACCACGAAATCGCTTCCCCTGCCCGCAGCTTCGCCCATCAGCGGACGCTTCTTCCGATCGCGATCTCCTCCGCATCCAAACACTGTCAGCACTCTGCCCTTAGCCGCAGAGACCAGCTCCCGCGCCAGCGCCGTCAAATTCCGCAATGCATCATCGGTGTGGGCATAATCAACCACCACTGTGAACGGTTGACCACAGTCCACGCGCTCGAACCTTCCCGGAACGCATGCCAGTCTATCGATCCCAGCAGCAATCGCCTCCGTCTTGCATCCGCGCGCGTAGCACGCTCCGGCCGCCGCCAAGATGTTGTAGACATTCACGCGTCCGATCATCGCCGAGAATACCGGAACCCTGCCTGCTGGCATCACCAGATCGAACCGCGTTCCCCGCGTCGTGATCTCCACCTTTTCTGCGTGTACGTCCCCGCGATCCCACCCATACTTGAGAACCAAGGAGCTACGCTTCCGGCTGAATTCCGCTAGTTTCGCGCCATACTCGTCGTCAACGTTCGTGACTACGGCTCGCGGCGGATCGGTTCCGCAGCCCTCGAACAATACCCGTTTGGCCGCGAAATATTCGTCCATCGTTTTGTGATAGTCGAGATGGTCGCGAGTCAGATTGGTAAACACAGCGACGTCAAATGGGACGCCGAAGACCCGCTCCTGCGCCAGCGCGTGTGAAGACACCTCCATTACCGCTTCGGTAGCGCCGTGCCCCAGTGCTTCATTGAACATCCGATTCAGTTCCAACGCTTCCGGCGTGGTATGCGGAGCAGGCAGCACCTTTCCGGCCACGTGATACTCAATCGTCCCAATGAGCGCGCTCTTTCTTCCCGCCGTCGTCAACATCGATTCCACGAGAAAGGCCGTCGTACTCTTACCGTTGGTTCCGGTAATTCCGATGACTGCAATTCTCTCGGCGGGCTTCTTATAGAAGTTCGCGCTCACACGCGCAAGCGCGCGCCGCCCGTGCGGGACTAAAGCCCAAGCCACGTTGGGACGAGGCTTCTCTGCAGCGCAGTCCGTCACCACCGCCACCGCTCCGGCCTGAATTGCCTGATCGATGAAACGGTTGCCGTCGCTGGATTCTCCGCGCATTGCCACGAATACGCTGCCCGGCTTCACTCGGCGGGAGTCGTATTCCACACCACTTACGCCCGGATCCCCGCTTTGGGCGAGAACTTCCGCTCCATCCAGCAACTGTTGGAAGGTCATTGCTCAGAATTATATGGCACGGGGTAAAAAGCGATTGTTGATTGCTGATGGCTGATTAGAATCTTGGGAATACAAGTTTTCAATCGAGAGTCAGCAATCAAAAATCAACAATTCCCCAGCGGTTACCAAGGGAATGTTCCCCTACCACTGCGCTCGGCGCTAGATTACCGATATGCCGTTCGGAACCAGCCACGCCAAATTTCGCTGCACGCAATGCGAAATGCCGGAAAAAAATTGCCAGTGCGAGAGGTTCTGCTGCTTGTGCCAGACTACCGACAATATCCGGATCTGCGAGGATGGTTTTATGTACTGCGAGGCATGCCGCCTCGCCTGCGATTACAAAACTTCAGATTAAACGGCAACACTCCGCGGCCGGATTAGCTCTAACATAGAGAGAGGCCGCATGCCCAACAAACGAAAATCCCACGATACATCCCTTGAGCGAGACCCCGAACTCGAGCGCGATGACCAGGCACAGCTTGATGAACTCGGCAGCGATCCCGCAGAGGTGGGATCTCGCAGCGCTGGTCAGTCCGGAAGTTCGCAGGGTTTATCGGAAGTAGCGGACGCCAACGAAGAAAGCGTCGAAGAATTGGCGGACACTGACCAGGCGTTCGAAAGCGCCGCCGTCGAGGGCATTGAAGATGCCGCCGACCACCCGGAACGTCCGACCCATACTCATGAAGAATATGGACGACCAGACGACGTGCCTCCGAGAAAAAGGGCGTAGCCTACGGTCCGATAGTCTTCAGATCACTACAGCTTCGCGGTACTCCCCAAACACGCGGCGCATTGCATCAGAAATTTCGCCTACGGTTGCGTAGGCCGCCGCCGCAGCGACGATTCTCGGCATAAGATTTTCGCCGGAGCGGGCTGCCTCTCCTACTTGCTGCAAAGCAGCCTTCCACGGCCCCACATCCCGCCGTGCACGCAATGATCGCACTCGGTCAATCTGCTTCGGTTCGAGCGCCGGATCAATCTTCTGAATCGGAATCGGCTTTTCTTCTTCTACTTCAAACCGATTCACTCCCACCACGATAGCCTGTTCATGATCCACCGCTTGCTGGTATTCATAGGCCGCGTTCTGGATCTCCTGCTGTACAAATCCGCGCTCAATCGCTCTCAGCATTCCACCCATCACTTCAATCTTTCCCAGATATTCTGCCGCGCGCTTCTCGATTTCATTCGTCAAAGCTTCCACGTAATACGAACCCGCCAGCGGATCGATGGTCTGCGCTGCGCCCGACTCGTAAGCAATCACCTGCTGCGTTCGCAACGCGATTCTGGCCGCCTGCTCGGTCGGCAGCGCCAGCGCCTCGTCATAAGAATTGGTGTGCAGGGACTGCGTTCCGCCCATCACCGCCGCCAGGCCCTGAATTGCGGTGCGAACAATATTGTTTTCCGGTTGCTGCGCCGTCAGAGTCGAGCCAGCCGTCTGCGTATGGAAACGAAGCATCCACGATCGCGGGTTCTTCGCCCTGAAATGCTCCCGCATGATGCGCGCCCACATCCTGCGCGCCGCGCGGAATTTTGCCACTTCTTCCAGAAAATTGCTGTGCGCATTAAAGAAAAAGGAAAGCCGAGGGCCAAACTTATCTACGTCCAGCCCGGCCTTGATGGCCGCCTCGACATACGCCATGCCATTGCCCAGGGTGAATGCGACTTCTTGCACCGCAGTCGATCCCGCCTCGCGCATGTGATAGCCGGAAATCGAAATCGTATTCCACTCCGGAACATTATCTTTCGCCCAGGAGAACATGTCGGTAATTACTCGCATCGCCTGCTGTGGCGGATAGATATAGGTTCCGCGCGCAATGTACTCTTTGAGCACATCGTTCTGCACCGTACCGGATAGCTTGCGGAGGTCCGCGCCTTGCCGCCGCGCCACTTCCACGTACAAGGCCAGCAGAATGGAAGCGGTGGCATTGATGGTCATCGATGTTGAAATTTTCGCGAGCTCAATGCCGGCAAACAGGCGTTCCATGTCCTCGATCGAATCGATCGCAACCCCCACCTTTCCGACTTCCCCCGCGGCCAGCGGGTGATCTGAATCCATGCCGATCTGCGTCGGCAGGTCAAATGCGACCGATAAACCAGTTGTTCCATTTGCCAGTAAATACTTGTAACGCTTGTTCGACTCCTCGGCATCGCCCATTCCCGCGTATTGCCGCATCGTCCACAACCGTCCGCGGTACATCGTGGCTTGCACTCCGCGCGTGAACGGATATTCTCCCGGATACCCAACCTCGCTTTCATAATCGGAGCCCTTGAGGTCCGCGGGCGTATACAGCGGGTTTACCAGAATGTGTGAGGACGTCTCTACGTCTCGCACATGCGTCTCATTCGCCACTTTGAGCTTGTCAGCCATGGTTCACAACTCTTTCCCTAACCCGGCCGTCCCCCCAAAAACTCTTGTTATTGCTCGTCATTTTATTTGCTTGTCATTCCAACCAGCGTCAGCCGATGAGGAACCTGCTGACCGTTCACCGTCCCCTCACCGCGCATTGCCTCCACCCTTTTTCTTTACCTTCCAGAACGAACTCACTCCAAACCATGCAAACGTCACTGTGAAGCAAACTGCAACCGCTACGCGGCCCGGCCCCGCCTGCCCGCTGTGGTATTTCCCATACTCTTTTGCCGCTGCACCCGCGAAGCTCAAAGCCATAATCAGGAAAACAACCCCTGTAACCTCCAGCCATAGCTGGTGCAGCACGCGGCCGAAAGCACGCCCGGTAGCCCCAGCAGCTTGGGTGGCCGCGCGCACCGTCCGGCTGCGCTTGGCCTGCTGGGTCGCCACCCGAGCCACTACTCCTATCTTTCGTGCAGTAGAAACCTTGCTCACGGCTCGATTTTAACAGCCTGCAGCGCTACAATGACGCAAACCTGCGGCTGCCAGCAAAACCGTTCGGCGGCCAAAGGCATCTAAAGACTAGAAAAGCGTTCCGCACGCGCGCCGATTGGGGGACACAGTGGACCAGCAACTCAAAGATTTGATGAAGGAGCTCGGCGAGGCCATCAACGAATCTCTCTCCGACTCTGAGCAGATTGCCGAAGTCGTCTCGCGCATCAAAGAGGGCGGTTATGACATTTTTCTCGTCCTCGAAGCCACCATCGGCGTGAGCAAGCAGGGCGACAAAACCTCTGACAAGACGTCACTGGTAACCACTCTCCTCACGAACCCGGAATTCAAAATCAACGATCAGGATCTAAAATTCCTCAAGTCGCTCCGCATTAAAATCGAGGAAGAGAAATAGTTCGAGGCAGGAACGTTTCTGTTGGCTCTTAGACTCTGTGTGCCATCGCAGGAAGCAACTTTCCATGCTGTGCTACCATCTACTGTTTTCCGTGACCAGTGGCAGCCTGACTCTTTTTTGGATTCACTTAGGAAGTCAGAGATAGTGCGATGAAAGACACTCTCGGAGTCCTTCTTGCTGGCGGCGCTGGAGAGCGCCTTTATCCCCTTACCCGCGACCGTGCCAAGCCAGCCGTCACCTTTGGCGGAATGTATCGCATCATCGATATCACCCTCTCCAATTGCCTCAATTCCGACCTTCGCCGCGTCTACATTCTCACCCAGTACAAAGCGCTATCTCTGAATCGCCACATCCGCGAAGGCTGGAACATTCTTGGCCGCGAAGTGGGTGAGTTTGTCGAAGTCCTTCCGCCTATGAAACGGGTCAGCGACCAGTGGTATCAGGGGACCGCCGATGCCGTGTACCAGAACATCTATTCGATCGGCTCCGAGCAGCCCAAGCACGTCCTCATTCTCTCCGGTGATCATATCTACAAAATGGACTACGGCAAGATGATGAAGCAGCATTGCGATTCCGCTGCCGACATCACCTTAGCCACCATACAGATTGACCTCGAGGAAACATCCCGCTTCGGCGTGGTCGACCTCGACAAAGACGGCCGCATCAATGGCTTCGAAGAGAAGCCCGTCAAGACGGAACTCCGTTCCCCATGGAACCCGCAGAAGGTTGCTGGCTCGATGGGCGTTTATCTTTTCAATGCGGATGTCCTCATCCCGGTTCTGCTGAAGGACGCCGAAGATCCTAACTCCAGCCATGATTTCGGCAAAGACATTCTGCCCAAGATGGTGGAGGACTATCGTGTCTTCGCCTACGATTTTCTCGACGAGAATAAGAAGGAAGCTCTGTACTGGCGTGACGTGGGCACGCTTGAAGCCTACTACGAAGCCAATATGGACATCGTCGCAGTCTCGCCGATCTTTAACCTCTACGACCAGGATTGGCCGATCCGCACGCATCAGCGGCAGTATCCGCCGGCGAAGTTTGTCTTCGCCGAAAAAGATCGCATGGGGACGGCGCTCGATTCCATCGTTTCGAACGGCTGCATTGTGTCCGGCGGTTCTGTGAAGAACTCGGTGCTCTCTCCTGACGTGCGCGTGAACTCCTATTCCGAAGTCGATTCTTCCATCCTGTTCTCGCACGTCGCCGTGGGACGCCATTGCCGCGTCCGGCGGTGCATCATCGACCGCAACGTCCATCTCCCCGAAGGCACCACGATCGGCTATGACACTGAGGCCGATCGCTCCCGTTACTTTGTCACGGATAGCGGGATCACCGTCGTCACCAGGGACTATTCGCTGTTTGAGAACCCCGTGACGGTGGACTACTTCACCAGCGAGTAGGCGCTAGGGGAAGCTTCACTGCCAGGTGCGTAGTACCCGCGACGGGCATACACTCGCAATTTGCGGCCCGATTTGCGCGCTACCACCGCAATGGTGCGGTAGGAGCCGTCCGCCTTAAATTGATCGGGTTTGTAGGAAATCAAGTACCGGCTACGAAGCACCTGTTGAAGGTCTGCGAGTCGATGATCCAGGTTTCCCAGGGAATCCGGAAAGAAAGCCGCTCCACCGGTGCGCGCCGCCAAAGCCCTCATAGCGCGGTCCGAGAACAAGGAACTAGCATCATCTCCGCCCGCAAGTTCCCGGGTGCTCACCGTGTAAACCGTAATCTCATGGCGTTCCGCAGCTTCAATCGCTTCTTTCAAAGTCGCGCTGCTGGAATTGTCTTCGCCATCGCTAATGACCACGAGGATTCTGGCCACCGGCTTCTCTTCGGCAAGGCCGGCAAGTTTGTCTGAGGCAAACTTCACCGCATCCCAGAGGGCGGTTCCACCGCCGGGAGCCAGTCGATCGATCCCTTGAGCGATGGTTGCGCTATCCCCAGTGAAATCCTTAACCAATAGCACGGCATTGGAAAAGCCTACGACAAAGGCAAGGTCCCTCTTACCGGTCAAAGATTTTTTTAGAAACGAGGCAGCCGCCTTCTGCTCGAACGCAAACTGTTGAGTGATGGAATTGCTGGTATCGATAACCAGGCCAAGCCTCAGAGGCAACTGAGATTCATTGCGAAATCCCAAAACGCTTGCCGGCGCTTTCCCGGCGTCCCGAATCTCCACTTCCTGCCGAGTAAGATCGCTCACCGACTTCCCATGATCGGTGGCCGCGAAGAATACCGCAACTTCATTCACAGTGCTTCGCAATGTGTAAGGAAAAATATTCAAGCTGGAATGTCCGGCTCCAGACAACGACATGCCTCGTCCATTGCCAGTACCGAGGGGCTCAGAAGTATTCGTCACTGGGCAGGTCTCACAAACTGATTCCACATCTGCTAGCTGCTTCTGCTGCTCAATTTGCTGCAATGCCCTTCTGGCCGCAGTCGGAAGGCCTACTGTGGCATTCGGCTCAAGCGGCGAGGCACTGTAGGCGATCTCCACCGAAGCAGACGGCTGCGGGTGCTCCCGCCAGTTTTTTATCTGGTCCATTATCCGTCGAGCCGCATCGGCGGAGGGGGACTGTGGAGCCTCGTCCAGAAAAATCTGCAATTCGTTCTGCGCTTCCTCAAGGTTGTTCTCCCCTTGGCAGGCGGCTGCGGCAAAGTAGTGCACAATGGCCGATTTCTCGTGCTTGCGGCTGTGTACCTGGTGAGCCGTTGCAATTGTGCCTGCGTAGTCGCGATTCAAGAGCTGGGCGTAGCTCAATGCGGTAAGCAGATTCAAATCGAGCGGAGCCAGCTCGGATGCCTTACGAATAGAGTCCTGCGCAGTGGAAAAATTCTCGAGCGCAAGCTGAGCCCAGCCCAGATTCAGATACGAGTACGGCAAGTGGTCGTCCAAGGCGACGGCCTGGGAGAATTCACCTTCCGCCAGCTCGCTTTTGCCCAGGTACAGGTAAGCCGATCCCAACCCGTTGTGCGCTGCAACAAAATCGGGATAAATCGAAATAGCCTTCTTCAGATGATCAGCCGCATCGATGTAGCTTTTCCGTATAAGAAGTTGAGTGCCTTTTGCAAATTCTCGGCGCGCCCCGCCGGGGGCTTTTAGGTCCAACTTGGAGACCGGGCCAGAAAGACTTTCGAGCGTGTTTTGCCGGCTGTTGCGCTCGTTTACCTCCATCACCATATCCAGACGCGATAGGTCGAATCCACCCATGGGGAGCGGTGCCGGACGTAAGCCCTGGGCGCCAGCTTGCACTCCCGGGAAACAGGCGAAAAAAACTGATAGCAATGCGAAAGTGATCCGATATCGTTTTATTTTGCAAGGCGGGTACATGGGCGAAACTGCGACTGCGCTGGCGCGAGATTATATCTCAGTTTTAGATTAGCCCGATGTGCATTCTGTTGCCAGTAACGATGGCCCGATATCTCTTTTAACCTCCAGGCTGGAGTCTGGGAAGAATCTCTCCACTGCTACAATGCCCGTTTCGAATAACTTGCGTCGAGCGTTGTAGTCTCGCCGAACTTACGGATCTACATCCGCGTACTGTCTTGTGGGGGCGGGCTGTCGTCAAGAAACAGCAGGTTCCTCACCCCCGCCTTCGGCGTCGTTCGGAATGACAAGGGAGGCGTTTTGGGCCCAAGGTCGAGGTGTGAAGCTTGACAGCCGATAGCTGACAGCCGCTTCTGGGAGCTTGATTGGAAGACGTCCAGGTAGTAGCGATGCTGGTGCGCCGCTGTGTCGCGGGTGATGCCGCTGCCTGGGAAGAGATCGTTCAGACCTATCACCGTCGTGTTTATAACGTCTGCTATCGTTTCGCCGGATCGGCCGACGACGCCGAAGACCTTGCCCAGGAAGTCTTCATCAAGATGTACCGCACGCTTTCAAGCTATGACAGCTCGAAGGGTGCTTTCATTACATGGGTGACCACCATCGCTCGCAACCTGCTGGTCGATCACTTCCGCAAAACCAAACAGGATCGCATCACCGACTCGCTCGACGCGCCTCCATCGTCCCATGAAGACGCCCAGCCACTCAGTGAGCAAATTCAGGACCAATCCGCGCCTCCCGACCAGCACGTCCGCCGCCGGGAGGTAGGCGAGACCGTACACGCCGCGCTGGGAAAACTTTCGCCAGAACTGCGTGAAGCAGTGATTCTAAGGGATTTACAAGATATGGATTATCGCGAAATCGCAACCGTATTGAAGGTTCCGGAGGGGACTGTGAAAAGTCGAATAAATCGTGGGCGTGCGGAACTTGCGCGCCTTCTACAACGTACCTATAGGCAGGTGATGTGATGCCAGATCACACCAAAAACCATCAAACCAGCAACGGAATGCAGTGTCACGAGTTTGACGGGCTGCTCTCGGACGCGCTCGATGGCGTCCTGACCGGCACTCAACTCGAACGCTTCCAGGCTCACGTGCGGACTTGTTCCGCTTGTGGGCCGCTCTTCGGCGAAGTCGAGGCGGGCCGCAACTGGCTGAAGGATCTCACGGAGGTGGAGCCTCCAGTCAGCCTGGTCACCAATATCCTGGCATCCACAACGGGCGTTGACACCCAACGCCTGCGGGTGAACGTCTCTTCGCCGCAACCACGAGTTACTTTGTGGGAGCGCGCGCAGGCTTGGGCGTCGGCGGGCTTGCACCCCGTCTGGGAAACTGTCCGGCAGCCCAGGTTCGCCATGTCGTTTGGCATGGCATTCTTTGCGCTGTCGGCGGCGTTGAGCGTACTCGGCGTGAAACCCGCCGACCTGCGTCAGGTGAGTTTGCGTCCCGCCGCCATACGGCACACGTATTACAACACGCAAGCCCGCGTAGTAAGGTACTACGAAAACATCCGGTTCGTGTATGAGGTAGAATCGCGCGTTCGCGAGTTCAAGCGTAACGTGACGCCCGCGGAACCCGCTCCGGAGAAGAAGGATCCCAAAAACGACACAACGCAACAGCCCGAGCAGAAGCAGGAGCGCAATTACAGCCAGAGAGACAATCGGTTCCTTCTGGCGGGTGCTCTTCTGGGTCCATCTGTCTTTGATCCGTTAAATCAGGATCCGTTAAATCAGGATCTGCTAAATCAGGATCTGCCTGTAGTGTCGGTCACCACGTACAGGAGGTTCGTATGAACTGCGCCACGCACAATGATACGGCTGCAATCGCGTTTTGCCGTACCTGCGGCAAGCCGCTCTGCGCCAATTGCACCCGCGATGTTCGCGGAGTCGTCTACTGCGAGCCTTGTCTCGCAGCTCGTCTGGAGAGCACTGCGCCGGCAGCGTTCGTCCCTCCGCCATCTGTCTATCAGCCCGTTGTCTCTCCGACGCCGGTTGCGCGCGCGGGCTCCGGTCCGAATCCCACGGTCGCCGGCATCCTCGCTGGATTTTTTCCTTTCGGCGTCGGCGCCGTCTATTGCTCGCAGTATGCCAAGGGACTGGCTCACTTGCTGGTTTTCGGATTGCTTATCTTCGCCTCCGATCACGCTGGCAACTGGGATGCCCTTTTCGGCATTGGCATTGCTTTCTTTTACGTCTACCAGATCATCGACGCTGTCCGCACCGCTCGTGCTCTGCAGGAAGGCCTGCCCGCGCCGGATCCTTTCGGCCTCGCACAAACTTTCAGCCTGGGAGAAAAGAGCGATACCAAGAATATTCCGGCCGTCGCGATCATCCTGATTGGGCTTGGCGTGCTCTTCCTGCTGCACACCATGAACATCTGGGAATTCGGCATGGACCGTTTATGGCCGCTTATTCTGATCGGTCTGGGAGCGTGGATGTTCGCCAGGCTATGGGGACTGATCGGAGCTCACCCTCCTGGCTGCAATTGCGATCGCTGCCGCGTCCGGAAAGCCATGGGGTTGAATTGCCAGTGCGATCGCTGCCGCATGCGCAGGATCATGGGCCCGGCCATGCTGGTTACAATCGGCACGTTGTTCCTGCTGCAAAGCCTGAATGTCGCCGCATTCGACCGCACCTGGCCTGCGATCCTGCTGGTGATTGGCATCGTGAAACTGCTCCAAAGCAATGCTTCCGCAACCGGGCACGTCGATCGGATGGCACCACCGCCGACCGCCGCGGTACCACCGCCTCCACCAGCACCTCCCAATCCCGCACCTTCTTCCGGCGAGGTGCGCAATGTCTAGCCCCGTCCAACCACCAGTCCAGGCGCCGCCTCCGCCGCGCCACTATCGCCGGTCGTTTGCCGGACCCTTCGTGCTAATCGTGCTGGGAATCGTTTTCCTCCTGGGCAATTTGCACCTGCTATCGTGGGAGCGGCTCGGAGTATGGTTCGCGCATTACTGGCCGCTGCTTCTGATCCTGTGGGGATTGATCAAGCTGATCGAGCATCAGCAGGCTCAACGCGATGGTATTCCCCCTCGCGGCATTGGAGCAGGTGGAGTTTTTCTCGTGATCGTGATCGTCTTCTTTGGGCTGATCGCGACTCATGTCTCCCGCGTTCATTGGGACGAACTCCGCGACAACATTGGCATCGACGATAACGACCTCGGCGATCTGTTCGGTAATAAATACAGCTTCGACGATCATCTGGAACGGGACGTCCCCGCCACCACAACCAGCCTCCGCATCAACAACGATGAAGGCGCAGTGCGGGTCAGCCCCTCCAGCGACAACAAAATTACCGTAATCGTCCGCAAGCGCGTGGGCGCAGAAAATCAAAGCGAGGCTGATAAATATAATCAGCAAACCAAGCCCGAGATCACTCTCTCCGGCAATGCAATGGTTCTCGACGCGAGAACTCATGGCGCCGGCAATCATTCCGTTCAGACCGATCTTGATATCTCGATTCCGCGCAAAATGGAAGCACACATCACCGGCCGCAAGGGAGAGGTCTCTGTCACTGGCCGCGACGGACAAGTGGAAATCATCGATCAGCATGGCGATGTTACCGTGGAGGACGTTAACGGAAACGTCAAACTGAATGTCGAGAAAGGCTCTGCTCGAATCGAACAGATCAACGGAGATGTCCACATCGACGGGCGGCTGAATGAACTTTCAGTTATGGATGTGAAGGGCTCGGTGCAACTCGACGGAGAGTTTCAGGAGAGCGTGAAACTCGGCCACATCGCCAGGAATGTCATTTTCAAATCCTCCCGCACCGACCTTGAGTTTTCCCGCATCGACGGCGAACTCGATCTGGATTCCGATGACCTGCACGCGGATAAAATCACCGGCCCCCTCCACTTGACGACTCGCTCCAAACAGATTCGCTTGGAAGACGTCTCTGGGGATGTGCGGCTGCAAAATGAAAACGGCAGCATTGAGGTGTCGATGAATTCGCTTGGCAACGTGCAGATCGACAGCCGTAACGGCGACGTGCAATTAAGCGTGCCCGACAAAGCCGGCTTCCGCCTGGATGCACGCACGCGCGATGGCGAAATTCAATCCGACTTTCCGGAACTGAAAATCGACAACGGAGATCACGAAGTCACCGCCACCGGGACTGTGGGCAATGGAACGTCGCACATCGTGATCAACAACCAGCACGATGGAATCGAGATTCGTAAAACGTCCGCGACCGCAGCCGCGCCGATCCCGCCCGCAACCCCGGCAAAGCCTGCCAAGACCTTGCCTGCACCGAAAGGGAAAGTAGAACCCACGGATAACTGAATCGGAAGGCTCGTGGGAAAATTATGTAGTGATGGCGACTCTCGGCTGCCTCGCGACGCCGCCCCAGAGTGCCCGAAGATCAATCTTTCAATTTCTGCCTGGCCAGTTCTTCTACCCGCGCCAGCACATCATCCTCGCCCAGCTTGGTCGAATCGATGACTACCGCATCTTCCGCCGCCACCAGCGGAGAGGCGGCGCGGGTGCGGTCGCGCCGGTCTCGCTCGCGCAGGTCGGCGGCCACATTGGCCGCAACCTCGCCTTTGATCTTCTGTTGTTCCATGCGCCGCTGCTCGCGGACCACCGGGTCGGCATCAAGAAAAATCTTCAGATCTGCGTCGGGAAAAACTTTCGTTCCAATGTCGCGGCCTTCCATCACCACTCCGCCGCCCGCACCCATGACGCGCTGATGCGCAACCATCCACTCGCGAACCCGCGGATGCACCGACACTCGCGACGCCGCCTCCGTCACGTCACGCTCCCGAATGCGCGCCGAAACGTCGTGTCCGTTCAGCAGCGTGCGGTTCCCGTCCCGCGAGGGCTCGAGCTGAATGCGTGACTCCTCCGCTAGTTTCAGCAGCGTACCTTCGTCGTCGAACGAGACGTCCTTTTCAATCGCTTGCAGCGCCAGTGCCCGGTACATCGCGCCACTCTCGAGGTTCACGTAGCCCAGCTTGCGCGCGAGGCGCGACGCGATGGTACTCTTGCCCGCGCCCGCTGGCCCGTCGATGGCAATGATCAATTTGCGTGGGGAAGGTTGCTCGTGAGGATTCTCAGTCATTCCGCGAGTAGATTGTACACGGAGAGCCGTTAGGGACGGGGCCCCTAGGTGACTGCTAATTCGAGAGGAGCCGCAATTGACGAAGACGCTGCGTACTCGACGTGGAGAACTCGCCGATCGCCCTCAATCTGCGATTTCGAGGACGAATGAATCAGGAGCGGCCTCATGGCCAGAATTCCTCCCTTGGGCACCAGGCATTCAACAGGACTAATCAACATGGAGAGTTCATGCATGTAATCGTCATCCAGCACCCCCAAAGTATGCGTGCCGGGAAGAAGGCGCAAGGGCCCATTCTGCGCTGTCGAATGGTCAAGGTGTATTCGCAGCGCGAGAACCTGTGAAAGAGCGGTCGCAGGAGCGTGAGCATAAAATATGCAATCCTTGACAGACCAAGGTCCCCAGCTCGGAACTTCGGATTTTTCGCGCAAGGGGAGCGCCGTGTCCTGGTGCCACACTACTAGCCAGTTGGACTTGGACGACTTGTCGAACAGCGTGGCACGAAAAGGAAATGCGGTGGGACCGAGCACACAGCGGGCGAGTTCAATAACAATCGGTTGTTGAGCAAGCTCGTTCACAGCGTTCAAACTTAAAGCGTGCCGAATACCGGCTCGGCTTCGGTTCGGAGCGGCTGCGGAGATCGCTTTGACGATCAGATCGACATCTAGGCTGGGAAGTACATCGGGAACGATTGCGAAGCCATCTCTCTCAATCGCACCGTCCAAGATCAATGCGCATCTCCCGTCCTCACCTTCGCTCTGGTAACAGCGTGCGGGTGGGCAGTCGCTTCCTTCTCCGGCGTAATCTGCAGCATCGATCTTCCACTCACGTGCACGAAGCTCAGTTCCCGCGCCGCCAGCAATGCATTTACAGCTTCCTTCACCCTTGACCGCGCCACAAATTTTCCAAAGAACGATTCGAGCTCCGCCTGGTCCGCTGCAATCACGCAATCCAGATATTTCGATAGCAGCGCGGAGAGCGCCTGCTGCACGGACAACGCCACACCTTCGCGCACCGCGTCCGGCGACCAACGGTTCAACTCGTCCCAGTAAGACCCTTCTTTGGTCTTGTAATCCACACGCGTGATACGCAACTTCGCCAGCAACTCGCCGAGCGCTTTATCGAGGGCCGGCAAAGAGACGCTTCCGCCAAGAGCCTCCTGCAACTTCTGCTTAGAGATCGGGCCGTCCTTCCGGATCAGAGCAAACGCATCGCATGCCAGGGGCGAGTAAGGAGATCGCGGCCCCTGCTTCGGCGCCAGCTTAGGATTGCGCTCGCCCACCAGCGCGTAAAAATATGGAAACACCGAGGCTGCCACCAGAAACGCATTGTTCTCCTCGAACAAATTCGCCTCGTAGGCCGACCGCTCGCGAAGCAGCCGCACCATAAGCTCCGTGGCCTCGGCCGCCCTGGGATCGGAGTACGCATGCTGCCATGTTGGCAGACGATTGTCCGATCCCACAAACGCCCCAATGAATGTAGGCACCGGCATCGCCGGCCGCACCGGATACATCAGGCAAAATCCCACGCCTTCGACAAATGCGCGCGCCTCTTCGATGGTCCGGATGGCCTTCCCATCCAGCCGCCACTTCTGGCGTCGCAGTTGCTGTAGGTCTTGTTCGGTCATGGGATGGCAATCAGCATTCGGCATTCAGGCAACAGCGGCTCCTGGCAAAGGCAACAGCCACAGCGGGCTAGGTTCTGAGTTCTGACTGCTGAAAGCTAGATTCTCTTAAACGCCTTCTGGATATCCTTCACAGAATACCGCAGCACCACCGGTCTGCCGTGCGGGCACGACATGGGATGGTCGGTCTTCGCAAGTTCCGCCAGCAACCACTCCATTTTGTTTTGCTCCAGCGGCATGTTGACCTTGATCGCTGCGTGGCAGGCAATCGACGCCGCAATGCGCCCGCGAATCTTCTCCAGATTCAACGACTGCTCTTCCCGCGAAATCTGATCAAGCAACTCGTGCAGCATTTTTTCGACTGCTGCCGCATCCACTCCCGCCGGCGCAACTTTCACCGCGACGCTGCGCGCTCCGAACGGTTCAGCCTCAAATCCGTTGTGCTGCAATTCGTCGGCAATCTCGGCGAAGACTGCCAGCTGCGCTGGAGACAACTCCAGCACAATCGGCATCAGTAGTCGCTGGCTTTCCACACTTTGTGCCGCGCGCTGTTTGAGTATTCGTTCAAACAGTACCCGCTCGTGCGCCACGTGCTGATCGACAATCCACAGCCCATCTTCATTCACCGCCAGAATAAACGAATTGCGGATCTGTCCCAGCGGGCGCAGCATCGAAAGCGCGTCCAGCGTTGGCTCTTCGTCACGCACATCGAGCGCGGGAGCGCATCCGTTGTCTGGAATCTGCCCGAACTCGGTTTTCTCAAGTCCGCGGGCAGCCGGAATTGCAGCGTTTGCCTCTACCGCAATCCCGCCTTCAAACTGAAACCGCGCTGAAACGGCCGGAGCTACCGGTGCCTGCAAAGCAAACCCGGCCGCACCCGCCGGCTCATAGAATGCCTGAGCCGGAACTCCTGGCTCAGAGATGTCGGAGGTTGGCTCCCATTCCCGCGCGCCCGGCGTCAGTCCCGAACTCGCCGTGGCATGCGCATGAATCTCGGTCGTGAGCTGTGGCGCCGGGCGCGCCTTCATCAGTGCCGCCCGCACCGTATCCCGCACAAAATCATGAAGCACGGTCGATTGCCGAAATCGAACTTCAGTCTTCGAGGGATGCACATTCACGTCCACTTCGCCCGCCGGCAACTCCAGAAACAGCAGCACCACTGGATACACCGTCGGCGGAATAATGTTTCGATAAGCCTCCGTCAACCCATGTTGCACCAGCCGGTCGCGGATCAGCCGCCCATTCACGAAGACGTAAATCGAATTGCGATTCAGCTTCTGAATCTCCGGCTTCGAAACAAACCCATGCAGCCGCATTTCTCCGGGTGTGGAACGGGTGCCCTGCCCGCCTTCGTCATCATCTTGCTCTTCCTGTCTTCTCCACGGCGGAGGTTGCGGCAATCCCACATGCTCCAGATTCTGTACTGCTGCAACCGAGATCAACTGGTCGAGCGTCTCCTTGCCGAATACCTGATACACGCGCTCGCTGTATCCCGCCACCGGAGGCGCAACCAGCACGGCCTTGGTCGCGGAATGCAACTCAAAATGCTTCTCCGGATGCGCCAGTGCATAGTGTGTCACCAGCGAAGCGATATGCGACAATTCGGTCGATTCCGCCTTCAGAAATCTTTTCCGCGCCGGAGTATTAAAGAACAGATCGCGCACGGTGATCGATGTCCCCAGTGGAAGCCCTGCCTCGTCCACCCGCGCCATCTTCCCGCCATTGATCTCGATAATTGTTCCGGAACTGGACGCCCCATCTTTGCCATCTTTTGCCAAAGGTGGGGATTTTTCTGTCCCTGATATCGTCCCCTCCGCCTCCGCCGCGCAAGTCTCCAGCCGCAGCCGCGAGACGGAGGCAATCGAAGGCAGCGCCTCCCCGCGAAATCCCAGCGTCGCCACGCTCAACAAATCCTCGGCATCCCTGATCTTCGACGTTGCATGCCGCTCAAAGGCCAGCATCGCGTCGTCGCGCACCATGCCGCATCCATTGTCCGTAATCTGGATCAGCTTTTTGCCACCCGCCTCGACGCTGATCTTGATCCGCGTCGCGCCCGAGTCCAGCGCATTCTCCAGCAACTCCTTCACCACTGACGCAGGCCGCTCCACCACCTCGCCGGCAGCGATCTTGTTGGCAACAGTCTCGGGAAGTACGTGAATGCGGCCCATTGAGCGTTTCTCAGTTCCGGGTTTTCAATTCGCGATTCTCAATTCTCAGCAGTTGTCGAGGATTGTCTCAGTTTCGCAGATGCCACAGCGGAAGGCAAAAATGTGCAGGCACGAAAGGCAGAGCAAGCCTGCTGTTAATATTTATTCTTATCTTTTGATGCCGATCGGAAGGCTTGAATGATTCGTTCTTTTAAGGGCCTGCGCCCGACAATTCCGGCGAGCTGTTACGTCGACGACTCCGCGCAAATCATCGGCGACGTGGTCCTCGGGGAACATGCGTCGGTATGGATGAACGCCGTCGTCCGCGGCGACGTCTATGCCATCCGCATCGGCGCCCATTCGAACATTCAGGATTGCAGTGTGCTGCACGGCATGAAAAATACCTACGGCGTCACCGTCGGCGAGTACGTCACCGTCGGCCATTCTGTAACCCTGCATGGCTGCGAAATCGAGGACCGCTGCCTGATCGGCATGGGCTGCATTATCTTGAATGGTGCGAAGATCGGCGCTGGATCCATCATCGCGGCCGGCACTCTAATCCCAGAACGCACGGTAGTCGAACCGGGCTCGCTCTGGATGGGCTCTCCCGGAAAATTCCGCCGCAAGCTGGAGAAAGGTGAAGACGAGATGATCATGCGCTACGCCACAAACTATCTGGGATATACGGAAGAGTATTTGCGGGAACGTTAAGCAAGAACTGTCATCTTGAGCGGAGCAAGCCGGTTCACGAAGCGAACCACCTTGAGGAGTCCAAGGATTCCTATCGCATATGCGAACACATGCGTCCCGAAAGGACGCTTGAGAATAGCTCGGCGTTTCAACGCCGGGAGGCTGGACCGAGCTACATCCCGTCCCGTTAGGGACGGCTGAAATCAATAGGTGTGCGATTCGGCGGCTTTTCGGTCGTACCTACGGCACGAGGTTGGAACCATCGCTTACCCGCCACTAAAGTGGCGGGCTAGTATCGGGGGGTCCCTCCGGGACCTGACGGAATTGAGAACGAACTGAGACGTTAATGATCAAAGCTGTCCGAGGAACGCGCGACCTTCTGCCACCCGACACGGCGCTGTGGAACTTCGTCGAGTCGGCGGTGCGCGAGGTTTTCCGCGCCTACAACTTCCAGGAAATTCGCACACCGATTTTCGAGTCGACGGAGCTGTTCGCCCGCGGCGTAGGTGAAGAGACCGACATCGTCGCGAAAGAAATGTTCACCTGGGAAGACCGCGGCCGCGCGGAGAGTGACAAGGGAAACTCCCTGACCCTTCGCCCCGAAAACACCGCCGGCGTCGTCCGTGCCTATATCGAACACAAGCTCTGGGACCGTGGCCTGAACAAGCTTTACTACATCGGCCCGCAATTCCGCCGTGAGCGGCCGCAGAAAGGCCGGTACCGCCAGTTCTACCAAATCGGCGCCGAAGTCATCGGCCCTGCCTCGGCGGGCAGCGAATCTCCTGCGCGCGATGCCGAAGTTCTCGAGATGCTGGCCACGCTGCTCGATCGCCTCGGAATCACCGGGTGGAATCTCCAACTGAATTCCGTCGGCTGTCCCAATGATCGCGCCGCCTTCAATGAGGCTCTACGCAAGGCCCTGGAGCCGGTCATCGAAAACATGTGCGCCGACTGTCAGCGCCGCGCAGTCACCAACCCGCTGCGCGTATTCGATTGCAAAGTTCCGGCCGATCAGCCGATTATCGACTCGCTGCCGCGCATCAGCCAGTTTCTCGACGAAGGATGCCGTACTCACTTCGACGCGGTCCAGGAAATCTTGACGAAGGTCGGCGTTCCCTTCATTTTGAACGACCGACTTGTACGCGGACTCGATTACTACACGCGCACGGCGTTCGAGTTCACCCACGGAGCGCTGGGAGCACAGAATGCAATCCTCGGCGGCGGCCGCTATGACGGCCTTTCCGAGGCGCTAGGCGGCCCTGCGGCCCCCGGAATCGGTTTCGCAATCGGCGAGGATCGTCTTGTAATGTCGCTGCAGGAGTCAGCTTCCGCCGAGAGTGTAGTAACGAAGCCGGACGTTTATATCGCTCCGCTCGGCGCCGGCACGAATGCCGAAGCCGCCCGTCTGGCGCGGGAATTGCGTCGCCACGATGTGGTTGTTGATTTAGGAGACGAAACGTTCCGCCTGAAGAAATCTTTCGAGACCGCGGACAAAGCCGGAGCAAAATATATTCTGATCGTCGGCGAGAACGAAGTGCAGACGGATGCTTTCGCTTTGAAGAATCTGGCCACCGGCCAGCAAATTTCGGTTCCGCGCGCACAATTGGCACGGAAAATTCAGGAGTAGCCGTGAGTAAAACCCGCTCCATCATCGACGACGCTGCGCGAAGATTCATTGAAGCGCAGCACGTGTTTTTCGTCGGGACCGCTCCGCTCGATGCCGCCGGCCACTTAAACCTTTCGCCGAGAGGCCTGGACACATTTCGCATCCTCGATCCATCCACCGTCGCCTATGTAGATTTCAACGGAAGCGGCGTCGAGACCATCGCCCACCTGAAAGAGAATGGAAGAATCATTTTGATGTTCTGCGCCTTCGAAGGGCCACCGAACATCTTTCGCCTCTACGGCAACGGCCGTGTCGTCGAAGCTCAGGAGCCTGGCTTTCCAGCCCTTGCCGCAAACTTTCCTGCTTACGACAGCATCCGCTCGATCGTCATGGTCAACATCACCCGCGTTACCGACTCTTGCGGCTATGGCGTTCCTCGTTTCCAGTATGAAGGCGAGCGCGACCAGCTCGCCGCATGGGCACGCAAGCAAGGGCCGGACGGACTGGCGGCTTACCGCGAACGCAAGAACAAACACAGCATCGATGGACTCCCCGGCATCTCCGCGCGGTCCGTCGATCACAAAGGAATCGAATGAACTCTTTCCGGCTTTCCTTCGTCTTTTTATTTTGTTATTTCGTCGCCGCTCCGCTCGCAGCGCAAACTACCGCCGCACCCAAAACTCTTAGTCGGTTCGAGCAAGCCGCCGTTGCCAACGAAAAAAATCTGATCGAAGCCAAGAAAAAAGATGACGCCGCATTTTTCAAGCGTACGCTGAGCCAGGACTTCTCGCTGGTTGGCGTCGATGGCAGGCTGCTTCAAGGACAAGAAGCAGCCGACAATCTTGGTGACTCTGATCTGGTCGAACTCACGCCCTACGACATAAAAGTGGTTGCTCTGGCCGACGACGCCGCCATTGTCACCTACGACGCCATCGTGCGTGAGAAGCCCGAAGAAGATCAGGGACCACCTCCACGCTATCAGCACTTCAGTTCGGCGTGGGTGCAGCAGTCAGGCCAGTGGAAGCTCAAGTTTCACCAGGCTACGGCAGCGCATTGGGGAGACTGGTAAAGCTTGCCGCGCAATTGGTTTCGGGGTGTAGAATGCAAACCGTCAAATTCTTCAGCCCTAGCTTCGCAGAAAGCTCCCGTGAGGAACGCGTATGAAACCAATTCCCCTGATTCTATTTTCGACCTTATTCCTTGCCGCCACAGCAATAGCTCAAACGCAGCCTCCCAAGCCCGGGCCCGAGCTTAAGAAGCTCGACATGTTCGTGGGCACATGGACTCTTGAAGGCACCATGAAACCGAGCGACATGGGCCCCGGCGGGTCGATGACGGAAAACGAAAAATGCGAGTGGATGGAGGGCGGCTTCTACGTCGTCTGCCACTCGGACTACAAAAGCACCATGGGTAATGGCGTTGGCTTGTCCGTCCTGGGATACTCCGCCGACGATAAAGCTTACACCTACCGCGAATTCAACAGCTTTGGCGAATTCGACGACTCCCGCGGAACTGTCAATGGCGACACCTGGACCTGGACCAGTGACGAAAAAATGGGTGGAATGACCATGAAGGGCCGGTTCATCATGAAGATCACTACGGCAACCTCTTATACCTTCACCTTTGATATGTCAAAAGACGGCACAACCTGGTCGACGATCATGGAAGGCAAAGCCAGCAAAAAGTAAAATTTGCCCGATACCAACGGCGCTCTTCTTTACCAAGCGTCATCATGAGTCAAGCCGCTGAGCGAAGCCCCCTCTTCAGGCAGAGCGAAGGATCTCGCGCCGTCCCGATCGCGGTACACACCGTTTATAATCCTGATTCAACCGACTCATCTACTCATAACAGTAAGGACGAACTTTTGCTCGATTTTCTAGGCGATCTACGGCGAACCCACATGTGCGGCGCGCTCCGCGCTTCCGACTCCGGCAAAAGGGCAGTGCTCATGGGATGGGTCAACCGCCGCCGCGACCACGGCAATCTGCTCTTCATCGATCTACGCGACCGCACCGGCATCACTCAGGTTGTCATCAACGCGGAGCGCGACGCCGCCATCCACGAAAAATCGGGCGCTTTGCGTAACGAGTATGTCATCGCCGTCACCGGGACGGTGAAGCTTCGCGATCCGAACACTGTTAACCGGAATATGCCGACCGGCGAAGTGGAACTTGTCGCCGAAGAGTTGCGTATCCTTAACGAATCGAAGCTGCCGCCTTTCCTGCCCAGCGATACCGCTCTCACCAACGAAGAAACACGCCTGAAATACCGCTACATCGATCTCCGCCGCGATGTTATGCAGTTCAATATCGAGACTCGCCACAAAGTCGCAAAAGCCATCCGCGACTATCTTTCCGGCAAGGGATTCTTCGAGATCGAAACTCCGTTTATGACCCGCTCCACGCCTGAAGGTGCGCGCGACTACCTCGTTCCCAGCCGCGTCCAGCCCGGCACGTTCTACGCCCTGCCGCAATCGCCGCAGATGTTCAAGCAAATATTAATGATCTCCGGCTTCGACAAATATTTTCAGATCGTGCGCTGCTTCCGCGATGAAGACCTGCGCGCCGACCGCCAACCGGAGTTCACCCAGATCGACTTGGAAATCTCCTATCCTCAGCCCGAACGCGTGTGGGAAGTGGTCGAAGGGTTTCTTACAGCCGCTTTCCGCGCGACCGGATCGGAAATCAAAACTCCGTTCCCGCGCATGGATTACGACGAAGCCATCCGGCTCTATGGCATCGATAAGCCGGATCTGCGCCTGCCGGCATTCACCGACGTTCGCGAATGCTTTACCCTGGAAAATTTGCACGAGCTGGCGATCAATCCAAATCTTCCGCTGATCGCCATCCTCACGCCCAAAGTCGGCGAACTGTCGCGCAAAGAGCGCGACGATATCAAGCCCATGTTCCACTCCAAGGGCGGAGCAAAGATTTTCGAAGACTTCAAACGCATCGGCAATAAATTTCCAGAAGCAGCCGCAGCAATTGCAAAGAAGACAAGCATGGAAGAGAGCGACCTGATTGTGCTGGTCGCGGGCTCCGCACAGTCCGGGCCGCAAACTGGGATGCCCGCGCATCGAAAAGTCACTCCGCAGGAATTGGCCATCTACGCCTCGGCGGGATTGCTGCGCCTCGCACTGGCGCAGAAATATGCCGATAAGCATGGCATCTTCAAAAAAACCGGCGACGCCGCCACGGACTACCGCTTTCTTTGGGTTACGAATTTTCCCATGTTCGAGTGGGACGAGAGCGAGAAGCAATGGATGGCCGCGCACCATCCCTTCACTTCTCCGCATGAGGCCGACATGCAGTTGCTCGAAGCCGGGGTCGAGTCGTTGAATGATCCACAATCGCCGCTAAGCGCGGTACGAGCATTGGCCTACGATGTCGTATTAAACGGCACAGAACTTGGCTCGGGATCGATCCGTATTCACCGCCAGGACATCCAAAGCAAAATCTTCCGTGCCCTCGGCATGACGGAAGAAGAAGCCCGCGCCCGCTTCGGATTCTTCCTCGAAGCCCTCGAATACGGCACGCCGCCACACGGCGGAATCGCCCTCGGCCTGGATCGCATCGTCATGATCATCGCCGGCGCCGAAAGCCTGCGCGAAGTAATTCCCTTCCCGAAGACAGCCCGGGCTGTGGACTTGATGGTGGACGCACCTACCTCCGTTGTTATAACCCAGGAGGAACAGTTGGAACTTATGGCGGCTTGGCCAGAGCTCTCTGAGAGAGAATGGAGGCTAGCGCGCCTTTGTGACGATCTTCTAGACGCCGTTAGCGAGGAAGTTCTGCACCGCAGGCTCAGTGTTGATACCAGCCTCCAGCAGGCAAGTGCAGTAATTCTTGGGAAGGCCTGGAACGACGCGAAGGCCGCCGTTAAGCTGGCCAAGGCGGGCTATGGGGTTCAGGCCGCGGCGGCCTGCAGATCCTTGGTAGAGGCGACGATAAATCTTCGGTATATAGAGCAAGACCCCGAGAACCGGGCCGCGGCTTTTCTTCACCTCATGGGCGAAGAGAACAAGAAATTAATTCGCAGGGTGAAATTGCATCCGCTCTCCAAAGAAACTCAAGAGGCGATCGATCAAATCCAAGCCAAGCCGCAAGGCAGTTCATGGCCGACGAGTGTCATGGAGAGAGCGTACGCTGTTCAGAGGCCATACTACGAGTATGACGTAGTATTTCCGATGCTTTCGCAGTTGCTCCACTCAACGCCTCCCTCTATGGCTGGCCAGTTGAAGGAAGATGGGCAGCAGCAGTTTCGCATGCAAATCGGTCGCTCGCACGAATGGGTGGACACGGCTCTCGCGACCGTATTCCTCTTCTTCGCCCAGATTGCAGACTCGTCTTTCAAGACGTTCGATCTGAATAATGAAAGAATCGTATTTCTCGCTCAAGCATTCGCTAAGGTTGACCCCGACTATCAGTAGGCTAGCCTTGAGGTGTCAGATCGGAACAGCCTCGACATTCGAAGCGTACGACTTTCCCACTTCTGCACTCATCCCAAAAAGAACTGCGCACCGTCACACTCTTCTCCGCTCCACCCATGCTATAC
>JBAVZU010000265.1:0-13759 GCA_049588915.1 Candidatus Sulfotelmatobacter sp. | reverse complement strand
AAGATACATCGCCCTGCCATCCTTCTCTTCATGGCAGGTCGAAGTCTCGAACCCACGCGCAGCAATCAATCCTACTTCGTCGGTTATTTTGGCGTTCAGTTTCTGCTACCCCCTAAATCCTATAAAGCGGATTTGCCGGAAAGCACGGGGGGGAAGTGAAAAAGTAAAAAGTGAAGAGAGGATTCAAATTTTAAAACGTGGGGATTGTCTCTGACCACTTGTGCCGCGTGTCGGAGCCTGCTTGGTCCAGCCTTCCAACCAATCAAAAGAGCCCGCGCCAAGTCTGGACTTAAATGCCACCCGGCGTTCATGGCGACACTCGAAAGGCATTCTCTTCTGGACGAATTGCACTAGAATAAGCTTGGCTTTTCTTCATCCTGCTCGCAGGTAACAGAGGCCGTCAAACTGTGACCGACCAGAAAAACAAATCAGGCCTGGACGAGCAGACTTTCTCAAAGCTGCTGGAAGCTGCTTACGTACTGCAGGAACACAACCGCAAAAAGAGCCAGAAGGAAGCAAACTGCGGGCCCGATCAAGAGCCGGATAACGAGAACGTTCGGGCGCAGGGTTCGGAAATCCAGCCAGCGACGGCGAAGAACATCTCGCATCCCAACAGCGACTATACGCTGACACTTGCCGAAATTGTCGAAGTTCAAAACCAGATTCAGCTTCGCCACCTGGAGGCTGATCAGGCGATGGAACTGGTGGTTGAAAGAATCGCGCGCATCACGAATGCGAGCGGGGCGGGGATCGGGATTATCGATGGCGACACCATCCGGTACCGCGCGGGAGCAGGATCTTCCGCCCTTCCCTCGGGAAGCGAGCTGCCGGTCGAAGACGCCATCTGCGCCAAGTGCGTGCGTACAGGTCAGGTAGTTCGCACACCCGACATCAGCGAGGTACCATTGTTCTTCGATGCCGACCTGTGCCGTAAACGGCACATACAGTCGGTAGTCGCAGTGCCGATCTACCACGACGGCGACATTGTAGGAGCACTCGAACTTTATTTCGACCGATTGCACGGCTTCGCGGAACAGGACATCCACACCTGCCAACTAATGGCCGGGTTGATGACCGAGGCAATTGGTCGAAGTGCGGAAACCGCGCTAAAGAAATCCGTGGACGCGGAACGCTCCTCGATGTTAGCCGCGATCGAAATGCTCAAGCCGAACCTGGTAGCTCTGGCGGAAGATTTTATTTCCGAAAGCGCTACTCACGAGGAAGCGCAGGCGGAGAGCGAGACGGAGAGCTCTACGTGCTGGAAGTGCGGAGATAAGCTGGTAGAGCAAGAGCAGTTTTGCGGCAACTGTGGAGCTCCGCGAGTGGGCGACGCCGACCCATCGAGCGTTCAGAGCAAGGTCGCATCAGCGTGGCGCATACAACAAACTGTCCGCCAAGAGCCGGCCTCGGTTTCCGATAAAGCCGCTTCTCTGGAAATTGCACCGGCTGAGGACGCCGCAGATACAAACGCCGATGAAGATCGCGATCACATCGCTGAATTGTTTCCTCGACGCACGTTGCGGGAAGACCCTGGCATGCCCCTTCCATCCCTGGATGCCAGCGTGCAAGAAGAAGGGGTAGAAGAGGAAGCTGCGCAAGAAGCAAATGCGTTGTCGTCGTCCAGTGTGCTGCAGAACAAAGTGCCGCAGAATAATTCGCTGCAGAAGGCTGTGCCATACAACGACCTTGCGCAGAGTACAGATGCCGATCTGGAGACAGATTCCGTTGCGCTAACCGTGCCGGCGAAGGAAGAACCGATATCTCCTGCCCCGCACCTAGCAGCGGAGCATCAAGAAACAACGTGGAGTTCCGCCGCGAAAGCCAAAGAATTCCTGGAAGGACTCTCCGAGACAGGTTCTCCGAGCGCGTTTGTGAGACTCTGGCGCGCACGGCGAGGTGATTTTTATCTCGCAATCGCGATCGTTTTGGTGTTTGCCGTCATTCGATGGGGAGTATTCTCCAGCGGCCCGGCGGTTGCGACGGGCCGTGGGAGCGCTCTTTCCGCGAACGCCAGCCGGCGTAAAGCCGATGCTGGCCTGTCGCTGTTCGACAAGGCCTTGATCAATCTAGGACTGGCGGAAGCGCCGGAGGCTCCAGAGTACAAAGGAAATCCTGACACCCAGGTTTGGATTGATTCGCGCACAGCCTTATACTACTGTCCTGACTCCGGGCTTTACGGCAAGACTTCGAAAGGCAGGTTTGCGAGCCAGCGCGACGCCCAACTCGATCAGTTTGAACCGGCTTCGCGCAAAGCATGTGACTAAGCTAGCGTCCAACACGGTTTTCATGCGCCAGAATTGACAACCTTGTCCGCCGGGAGTGCAATCATACTGACTGCTTTCTACTGGAGACTGAATAGTGGCGCAACCGACTGACGATCCGAAAGTAAGAATCTTGCCCGATTCGCAGCTGAATCCGCTCGTGAATCCCCTTCTGGCGACACACATGGGACGGTGGGCGGAAGTGTATTTCACCAGCCCTCCGGAAAAGCGCGCAGAAGCGGTCTCTGACCTGGTTCGAGAACTTGCAGACAATTCCGTCCCTGCCCAACCCTCGTTGCGAAATAACGGGGAAGAGCGGGAAGGACGAAGGAATGGCACGTTGAGATACCAGGACGAGCCAGATGTTGCGAGACGCCGAGAGCAGAATGTAGAAAGCGAGCTGGAAAAACCGCGAGAGCCGGAGCAAAGTGCGAGGCCGCTTCCAACGAACGCATCTCCGATCTGCGAGACTTGCGGACATCGGAATTCAGCGGTTCAGAGATTTTGCGGGATGTGCGGGTCGCAGATCGCGATGTCCGGGGAGCCCAGCCCGCAGCAACTTGCGGAGGCAGCTCAACTCTCAGCCGCCGGCTGGATGCCGCGCGAAGCGTCGCCTCCGGGGGAAGTGACATCGAGCGAACCCATTCCCCTTCGCGACTCCTTTACCCATGACGAGTCTCTCGCCCGCGATGAATCGTTCTCGCGCGACGAAATCGAAATGGATTTGCGCAGCCGCGCACCGTTTTCAGCAACCCAAGAGCGTCCGGCGGAATTCACCATGCTCGCTCAGTATCAGCCCGAGACCGCCCCCCACAATTACAGAATCTATGTGGGAGCGATTGTGGTTATCCTACTGGCTGTACTTGTCTATATGACCTGGCGTAGTAATTCAACCTTTTGGAGCAGCAGCAGCGCACCTGCCGCGCTTCCGCAAGCGGTGCCCACTCCGTCCGGGGACGCGCAAGCAAGTCCGCCTGCAAGACCGATGGAGGCTGCGCCCACTGAGCCGAACTCGAACACTGGCGTCCCTTCGACGACAGGCTCCGCTGGACCGGCGCAGGATCTGGCGTCAGAGAACCTCAGGTCGCAGAATCCGAGGTCGCAGAATCCGAGAAAGACTGTGGCAGGAGCGGAAGCAAATGTTCCGAGAATGAAAGCGCGCCCGGACGCCAAAATTGTACCCGTGGCCGCGAACGCGAGCGCCGCGACCAGTGTTGGGCAAAACGGCTCCAACGGCTCTGAGGAGTTGGCCATGGCGGAGAGGTATTTGAACAGCGGTCCTGGAAGGGGTCGCGATAGTCAGGAAGCGGTTGCGTGGTTGTGGAAGGCCGTTGCCAAACAAAACTTAACCGCAACCACGCTTCTCTCTGATCTATACCTTCGGGGAGATGGAGTGACTAAGAATTGCGACCAAGCTCGTTTGCTGTTGGAGGCTGCTGCTCGAAAGGGCGGAACCGCTGCTGCAGAACGGCTTCGTAACCTGCAAGCTTTCGATTGTCAGTGATTGAGGCCGATCGGTCGAAAATGAAGGCGGAACACCGGGTTGATGTTCCGCCTCTTTTGTCTTGGGTTCAGATGTCTTGGGTTCAGGCAATTCCTGCGGGGAATCCCACATCCGGCCGACGCGATTCATACCACAGCGCCAACTCCACCCGATTCCAGAGCCCCAGCTTGTCGTAGATAACGCGGAGATAATTTTTCACGACGTGTTCCGTGGTTCCGATGGCGTGGGCCACGTCGCGGTTTTTCAAACCCTGGGCGACAAGTTCGATGACACGGTGCTCTCGTTCACTCGGGATGCGATTTCCGTAGCGTTCCTGGTGGAACATGATTGCCTCCGATATAAAAGTGTCGCGAGTTTCACTCGCTTGATTCCATCTGTAATTCCGAAACGAAGAAAAAGTCGGTTGAAATGGGCCTTTACGGTTCTGCGGGCCATCTTGAGTTGTTTGGCGATTTCGGCGTTGTCACAGCCTTGCAACAGCAATTCCACGATTTCTTTTTCGCGCGGTCCTAGCCGAACGGACTGCTCGTTCATCACTTTCCTGCCCCCCTAGCCTAAATAGGTTTCTTACCATCGCAATACTGATTAATTTCCATATTTGGTAGCATCTACCATGCCATTTTGTAGACCTGCACCGCTGTGACCGAAGAACATGCATTTCCACAAGGGTTTCACAGCACGAAAGCGGCGAATTCCCCGCTATTTCGGGCGTTGACGGCGCGCCGCAGTGGGGCTTCGGATGTCCTATGTCCCCCGAAAAGCGTTAAAAAACACATCGTTAGCGAAGTTTAGTGACTTTAATCGAGACCTTGCGAATCTAGAACGTGCTCGCGAACCGCTCGACGAGATGTGAATGGATCGCGTTGCCTTCCACAAAAAAAATAAGTTTAATGAAAGGGAAAGAGGGTCCAGACCGCGCTCAGGTGAACACCCTAGGTGAAAACTACTGAACCCCTAGGGGTCACTTAGAAGAAATTACATCCATAGCGCTAGATGTGAAAAAGGGCTTGTGCTGCACGTTTGCGACCATTAACTCGGTTGCACCGTCAACTTCTTGAATACAACGGGAGATTTTCGTAAACAAGAAACTATCACATTCTCAAATCTTCTTTAGTCCGAGCGGCTGGGCTTCGGGCTTATGCAGAGTGGGAAGACTCGTTGCGGCGCGCGTAGTAGGTGGATTCTCCCGGTTCAAGCTTTCGTCCCTCGCGGTTGAAACGCCGAAGTTGAATGAGACCCAACGTCTGTAGCCAATATTGCAGAGTCGTGCCGAGAACTCCAAAGCCATACTGCACGCTTCGGCGGAAATTAATGGACGATGCTTCTTCGAAATATTTCGTGGGGCAAGAAACCTCGCCGATCCGAAATCCAAAATACACGCACTGCGCCAACATCTGGTTGTCGAACACGAAATCGTCGGAATTCTCCAGCAACGGCAGGGCGGTAAGGACTTTTCGAGCGAAGGCTCGATAACCGGTGTGATATTCAGAGAGCTTGATGCCCAGAAAGACATTTTCAAAGGCGGTGAGCAGCCGATTGAAGATGTATTTATAAATCGGCATGCCACCGCGCAGTGCAGTTCCGCCGATAATGCGCGAGCCCAGCACAACGTCATAAATACCGTAAGCCACCATACTGGCCATGGCGGTGACCAGAAGTGGCGTGTACTGATAGTCGGGATGAAGCATGATCACTACATCCGCGCCTGCGGCGAGCGCTTCTCGATAGCACGTCTGCTGGTTGCGTCCGTAACCGTAATTGCGGTCATGCTGAAAGACACGCAGACCCAGGCGATTGGCAAGCTCGACTGTTCGATCCGAACTGTTGTCGTCAACCAAGATGCAGAGATCTACGAGGTCGGGTAGTTCGCCCACTGTCGCCTCAAGAGTTTTCTCCGCGTTATAGGCGGGCATTACGACCGCAATGCGTTTGCTGTTGATCATTTTCTCGAAACTTAAATTCTCGAAGCAACGATTGACCACGAAGTTGGATGTGACTTTCTATGATACCTGAGGACGGATGTATCTCAGTTACCGTTGGGCCTGCGCCTTTCTGTCCGCGACCCAGGTTCTCGAGACGAGCCGATGCGCAGGTTCCGCCGCTGAAGCTCCGAAGTCGCCGTAGCGCGAACCAATTTCCTGGGGAAAATCCTCGCGTCTTGGGCGTCATGCCTCCAAAGGAAGCCGCACGTTTGGGCCGGTTCGCGAATTGCTCTCATGGCTGGATCGCCGTCGGCGCAGCGTGAGGCGCGCCAGCAGCCGGCTCCAGAGCTCCCCCGCAGTAGGGGCAGAACTTGTCGCCAAGGTCGATGCTGCGCTGGCAGTGGGGACAGACGGGTTTCAGACGGTTGCTGCAACGGGGACAGAAGCTGAATCCCGGTTCGACCTCGGCTCCGCATTGCGGACAGTGGACGGCGAGCGGTTTGCGCAGGACGAAATAGAGGAGAATTCCCAGCCCGTTGGGGACAAAGATCGCAACCAGCGTCCAGAGCAAGCGGCTCATGCTGCGCCGCCCCGCGTCCTGGTTGATGTAACCGATCAACACGGCGTAACAGCCGAGCACCGCCCCGCAAAGGAGGCCGAGCAGACATCGAACTGGAAATCGAGGCGCGTGCGTATCCCTGCCCACGATGGTCACAAAGAGCACCGAGATCGTCACGAAGACTGCTGTGAATAAGTAGTAGGACCAAGGCGCGAGAATGTGGATCTCGTCCTTGGATCGCGTGGAAGTTTGATTTCCGATTGTCATCTAAGATCTCCTGACCTGTACCTCGTTCCAGCAAGAAAGTTCTTGTCGGTTCAATTAGTCTTGTTCGATCAGCCCCGGTAAGAGCCAGCCTGATTTGCTAAATGCTTATCCTTGGCCAGCAGCAGGATTGCCGCTACCAGGGCCGGCATCATGCAGAAGACCAGGAAACCTACTTGCCAGATCGATGCAGCCAACTGAGCGCGTGCGCCTAACCATTCAAAGCCACGCCAAAGGGCGATGGTGCTGAATAGGGCGCACAGAGTCACGGCTGTACAACTGACCAAAACCAGCCACAGGCGTTCGCGATGGCGCTGCAACTCGAGGGCGCGGCGGCGTACTTTCAATTGCGTTGTCCACACCAGGCTGCGCCCGGCAGCGATCGGGATTCCACGCAAACCATGAATCGTCTCAGCCATGTTTTCGGCGAAGGCGCGGCATGAGGCACAGCCTTCGAGGTGCACAGCCAGCCACGCATTCGACGACACCTGCTCGGAAACGCCATCGGCGCCGGAAAGCGCCTCGGGGCCAGCCAACGCAATCAGCTTCCGTGCCTGTTCATGTGCATAGTTGTTCGTAGTAGGGCTCACAGCTGCGCTCCTTTTAACCACGGCTGGAGTGCGCTCAGACCCCGGTAGATTCTGGATTTCACAGTTCCCAACGGCACGCGGGCCACGCTTGCGATTTCTTCGAGAGACATGCCCTCCTGAAATCGAAGCACCAGCGCTTCGCGGTATTCCGCCGGGAGATGTTGCAGGCCGGCCGCGATGTGCTCGCTTTGCTCACGCCGCAGAGTCAGATCAAAAGCCGAGGCTCGTCCGGTTGCAGGCACATCGAAAGGCGCGTCGTCGTTATTGTCATTCATCAAACCATCAAGGCTGGCCGGCTGTTTGCGACGCATAAGATCGATTGCCAGGTTGCGTGCGACCGCGAAGAGCCAGGTACTGAATGCGTATTTGTCATTGAACTGGTGACCGCGTTCGAGCACTCGGATCCAGGTTTCCTGGAAGAGGTCCTCCGCCAACTCGCGGTGTCCGGTCAAATACACCAGATAGCGAAGAAGGCGATGCTGGTATTGCTCGATCAGACGGTCGAGCAAGTCAGGATCTCGACGTCGAAGTCCACGAGCGATCTCGGTGCTCTCTTGCGCCATCGAGCTCTCGAAATAGAAGGTAGTGGCGTTCATCCTACCGATACATACGAAGGCAGGGGAAGAAAAGACGCAAGGGATCGACTGAGAGGGTCGCGATAGTTCTAAGTCGATGAAAGGAAATACGCCTCTGAGTGTCGCCGTAGATCACTTCCACGACAGTTTTCTCTGCAGGATTCCCCTTCCACCGCAATGATCCCAGTTTGACCCTAAGTCGAAAGTAGTACAAAAACGTACGACTCAATTCGGAGCCGCGCCGCAACCTCCACAATCACCCGCAGGCATTAGCCCTTGAGCGATCGGCCAGGTCACGAATACGATAGAGAATTCATAGGAGGATTTATGGCAACGAGCAGAGTAGTACCCATGAAGATCACGCAAATGAAGGCTGCACAAGTCCCCAAACCCGGAGCAGATTTCGAGATCGTCGAGCGCGAGATTCCCGAGCCGGATGCGGGACACGTGCGCATTAAAGTTCAAGCTTGCGGTGTTTGCCATAGTGACGTGCTGACGAAAGAAGGCTTGTGGCCTGGAATTCAGTATCCCCGCATTCCAGGACACGAAGTGGCGGGCATCATCGACGAAGTGGGTGAAGCTGTTTCAGCGTGGAAGAAGGGGCAGCGTGTCGGCGTCGGCTGGCATGGCGGCCAGGATAATACGTGCCGTGAGTGCCGCCGCGGGGATTTTCGCAATTGCCGGAATCTGAAAATTTGCGGGATCAGTTATGACGGCGGATATCAGCAATACATGGTGGCTCCCGTCGAGGCACTGGTACCAATCCCCGACAGTCTAAGTGACGTTGATGCGGCGCCGTTGCTCTGCGCCGGAATTACCACCTACAACGCGCTGCGCCACAGCGGTGCGTTCCCCGGCGATCTGGTTGCGGTACTGGGTATTGGCGGTCTGGGTCATCTTGGAATTCAATTCGCGAATAAGTTTGGTTACAAGGTTGTGGCCGTTGGGCGCGGATCTGAAAATACAGCTCTCGCCAAGAAACTTGGAGCGAGTGTTTACATCGACAGCCAGTCGACCAACGCAGCCGAAGAATTGCAGAAGCTGGGTGGAGCGCGGGTAATTCTGGCCACGGCTCCGAGTTCGAAAGCGATGTCGGAGCTCATTGACGGTCTGGGCCCGAATGGCGAGCTCGTGGTAATTGGAGCCACATTCGATCCCATTGAGGTCACGCCTGTGCAGCTCATTAATGGAAGCAGAACCATTCAGGGCTGGGCCGCGGGAACGCCAGCCGACTCCGAGGACACACTGCGCTTCGCTTCGCCGAAATAAGCGGCGTGCGTCCCATGATTGAAACTTATCCGTTCGAGAAAGCGGCCGAGGCTTACGCGCGCATGTTGAGCGGCAACGCTCAGTTCCGCGTCGTGCTGACGATGTGAAATTGGCCAGCGAGATCAGCGACGTAAAAGTTTGGGAGCGGGAAAGACTCGTTTTCGCCTCATGCCCTAAGTCATCGCGCGGGCGAATGTTCGTAGCAGCGTGGAGGTGTCTCGTATCGAGTATCTTGACGGCACGGCTAAAAGCCGTTCAGAAACTGTTTTATGAAATGGCTTCCAGGAATCATTGAGACCTAATCCAACGGTGGGCATCCAAGCGTGGAGGATTTCCTATGCGAGCTGACATTGTTCCCGGAGCTATCTTCCCCGACTACGAGCTTTCCGACCACACCGCGAAACGGCGCAAGCTTTCCGAGTTGCAAGGACCCCATCCCATGGTCCTTGTACTTAGTCGCGGGGGCTTCTGTCCCAAGGACCGCCGGCAAGCGGAGTTGCTGGTTCAACTTCATCGTGAGCTCGAGGTTGCCTATTGCCGGCTGGTAACGATCAGTACCGACAACATTACTGAGACGAATGAATATCGCAGCGGAGTGGGCGCCCACTGGCCTTTCCTCTCCGACGCGGGGCGTGTCGTGCAGAAAGATTTAGACATTGCCGAATACACTGATCCTCAGCACAATCCCATGATCCCTCACGTGATTGTTCTCGAGCCTGGGCTTGTTATTTATAAGGTCTACAACGGTTACTGGTTCCTGGGCCGGCCCACTATCGAAGATCTCCGCCAGGATTTACGCGCCGTTACCAGGAAATGCCGGCCGGATTGGGACATCACCACGCCCGAATTAAAAGCAGCGTGGCAGCAAGGCCGCAAAGAACTCTTCTATCCATACGGTAAAACGTACGTCCAAACTCTCGGTGAGCAGGATTAGAGACGGTATTTACCTTCAGCTCCACGCTGCGTCGCAGCCGTCCTGAGCCGGAGAACATCGCAGATGTTCTCCGCGATGTTCTCCGCTAGTATTTGCCAGCTTAGTTGACGGTCAAGCTGAACGTTGTCGATTGCGCTAAATTGCCGGATGTGCCTGCCACAGTGACGGTGTAGGTCCCCTTGGGTGTGCCGTTGTATGTGGGGGCAGGAGGGGTGGTACTGCTGCTACTGCCACCACAGCCAACCGCGAAGATGGAAGCACCCACGACCAGCAGCGTCAAAATGGACGACGCTTTGCGGCGCTTACCCGGGAGCATGAATACTATTCCGAGCAGTCCAAAGCCGGTGAAGGGTAACCAGGCCGCGAAGCGAATTCCGGAATGTGAAAGCGCGGCCGCGGTTGATGCCGTGGTCGTGATGGTCACGACCACATCTGTTTGAGCGGTGCCGGGAGCTATCGTCGCCGGCGCAAAGGAACACGTCGATTTGGCCGGGAGATTCGAGCAGGCAAGCGTGATCGCACTGGTGGTTCCTGGATTGGGGGTGAATGTGACGTGCTCGGTCGCGGATCCGCCAGCTGTCGTGCTTACCGCCGGCTGCGCCGGAGCCAGAGTAAATCCTGGGTTGACCACTGTGACGTTGGCGGTAGTCTGAGCGGTCGCACCTTGCGTATCTACGACTGTGAGTATCACGCTGGTTGTACCGACTGGATACGGCCCAGCCGGCGTCTGTGACAACGTGACCGCCTCGCCGTCGGGATCATAAGACCCGTTGTTGATGTTCGCACTCGCAGTACCGCCCATGCTGCCCGCAATCGCCGATATGTTTTGAGCAATTGCTACCGGCAGTTGGTTCACGTTGCAATTGATCGAGCAGGCCGGGATCTGGATGGTATACGTGTTGGGCGGAGCCGGCGGCGGGGGCGGGTTTCCAGCGACATCGTTCACGACGATGGTGTAGGAAGTTGAAGCGGTTGTTTCGATCCCGAATGATTGGATATTCGAGCTCAGGCCGGCGTCCCCGAGATAATCGGTTCCGATGCTGGAGGGGTTATACGGAGTCGAATAGGCGGACTCAAATAGATTGATTCCCGCCGCGCCGGCATTGAGTCCGAGGGTCATACAGGAGGACTGGCACGCATTAAAGGTGTAGGAATCGAAGGTGTGGCTCCCCGTGATTGAGCCCGGGAAAGACTTGGGTGTTCCACACGCGCTGATGACGCCGTTGCGATTGATTCTGTTGACTTGCGTGCCGGTAGCCGTGGTCATTCCAGGCACCGAGGGCGGTTGAGTTCCGAGAGTATTGGTGATGTCGAACGTGCCAACCGGAACCGTGAAATTTAGAGCCCTCGTCGGCCCTCCACTGTAGCTGACGGTAAGAGTGAAGTCGACGGATTGACCGCACGCAAAGGCCGGGTCGAGCGTGAAGGTGAACGGCGACAAGTTGTTGCCGCCAGCCGAGCCCACCGGCATATCGGCATACGCGCTCGTGGCCGGTTGGGTAATGTACACGTTGGGAGTGGAAGTGGTTAGAGTGGCCGTGACGCCTGTAGCCGCCTTTATTCCGCCCGTGTTGTTGAGAGCGATGACAAGGCTTGCTCCTTCGCCCGCCTCAATGACTCCGTTGCCGTTTCCGGGATTCTCGCTGGCGGTGATGGTCCCCAGGGCAGGATCGGCATAGCCGGTCACGCCTAGAGAATTAATCGCTTCCCAGGCCATCACAATGCCGTTGCCGGAATCGCGGTCGAAGCCTGAGGCCATGATGTCTATCGCCGTGCTGGTCAGCGCGCTTCGCATAGCCGAAGCGCTCAGCGTCGGCTCGGCGGATAACACGAGTGCTGCCACTGAGGCAGCAGCCGGGGCGGCGGCCGAGGTTCCGTAAAACGGACTGCCGAATCCCCCGACTCCCGTGACCGATACGCCATCGGCTGCCGTGATGTCAGGTTTGTTCAAAATGTCGCCGCCGGTTGAAGAGAAGTTTCCGGGCGTAATGGCCGTCGAATCTCCATTGAAGAATATGTGGCGGAGGCCGTCCGAACTAAAGAATTCAATCTGACTCGATGATGTAAAAGGGTTGGGGTATGGTCCATTCGGCGTGGGCGCCCCGGCAGAAACGGCTGCCGGCGTGGCTGCTACGGTATACGCCCCCGAGGCTGCGGCATGGCCGTGCGTTTCTCCGGAAGTGGCCGCTGCCAACGTACCTCGGAATAGCACCAGATGGAAAAAGCGATTTGCCGCTCCCGTATTCTGGAAGACGACGATCCGGTTATTGTTGATGACATTCGCACTGCCAATCAACTCGACCGGGTCCTGAGTTCCGTTCTGAATGTTGGTGGATGCGGCCAGAATCGATGCGCCGGTACTGTTGAGGACATATAGATCGTAATCGTTGCCCGAAGCGCCAAGCGGATCAGACCAAAACAGGCCAACCACCTGTTCTCCCGGAGAAGTGATGGTGTCAAAGCCGTTGCCGCTACCGAAATTGTGTACTTTCCCGGAGGGCAATGGTGAGGCGGCAGCCAGAGGGACGAAGTCGCCTTCATAAGTACCGGAGGTGCTAGTGTCGAGATTGCCCTCGTTCCCCGCCGCGGAAAAATACAGCGCGCCAGCGGCAACCACGTCATTCACAGCCTGCGTGACTACGCCGCCCTGGCTGGTTGAAACCACGGCCGCAGTCTGTCCGTCCTGAAATGGTGTTTCCACGAAGTAGAAGACATCGTCAACAATGATGTTGCATCCGGCTGCCTGCAAGGCCCGGATATTTGCCGCAAAACTTGTGATGCTGTTGTCGGCCGTGGCGAAGTATAGGCTGGCTCCCGGTACCATGTCGTGAATGATTTCCATCATGGCGGTGCCTTCGTCGCCAGCCCCGGCTTGGCCGGACAGTACAGTCAGGCAGGGCGGCGTTCCGCAGGTGGGAGGAAGATCTCCAGTGGCTTGGCTGAGGGCCATACTTGTAACGCCGTCCGACAGAACGCCAATTGTGAGTCCCACACCGTCCACGCCAAAAGCGCCGCGCGCGTCCAGACTGCGGTGAGTGAAATCCCCTTCGGTCTCAACGCTGCCTTGACCGACCTGCGGTGATCCCGTAGTGGACATGGCTTTTGCCAGTTGTTGACGAATTCTCGCGGCTCTCTGTTGGAAGCCTGGGGCCGCCTCGGAGAAATGTATCGGATTGATGGGCTCAAGGGCATGTGCTCCCGCCGTCATGGAACCTTGCTTGGGCGAAATGAAGATCACGTCCGGTGACGCAGCGAGAGTCTCGATCTGCTCGGGAGGAATGCTTGCCCGGATGCTGCGCAGGGCGCCATTGACGTACAACACTTGTCCGCCAGCCGCCGCCAGCTGCTGAAGAAGTGAGTCGGTGACATTGGCGACGATGTCAGTAACGATGTTGTTGCTGGCGTCGAGGTCCACGCCAGTGTAGAGATACGAAACTCCGGGGGCGGCAGGTTTTCCGGCCAACATGCGAATGGTGTAAAGAATGTTGGAGTCAATTTTCTGCTGCGCTGGCGTGCGCGAATTTTTTTCCTGCTGCAAAGCCTGAATCTGCTGGGCAGCCGTCAGACTCATTCCATTTGGCAGTATTGTTCCCTGGCCAGGTGCGCCCGCCACTTGCCGTTCTGGCGCTACTTTGGGCTGAAATTTGTGAAACTGCAAATCCGTGGGCTTCGGGGTTTGGCCCGCAAGAATGCTACTGGCAAGCAGAACGAAAATACTTACGAGGGTGCCTGTGACTCCTTTGGACAAGCGAGCGTTCTTGCTACAACGAGTGAGGGATGCTGACATTTAGGTTGCCTCGGGTGGATGGTCTGCCGGTATCCGTTAGCACGTCAGGCTCCAGATGATCAGTACGCAAACTTTTGACTGAAGAGCATCTGAT
>JBAVZU010000264.1:0-3424 GCA_049588915.1 Candidatus Sulfotelmatobacter sp. | reverse complement strand
GTGTTCAGCCGAAGTAACGGCGTGGTCGATTTCATCCGGTTCCATGGCCGAGAGATCAAAGAACAAAACAATCAAACGCCGATTTTTGAACTCGGAAGCTAACTGGGTCGGGGTATCTGCCGCGGCTGGCATTGCTGCTCCGGTTGTCCATTCCGGCTGCGCTTTCGCCTGGGCGACGTCCAACGCGGGAACCGCATCGACGTCCTCCACGTCAAAGGAAACAATTTTCTGCCGTTTGTTGTCTTCGAGAATCGTGAAATTATCCGGTTTCAATCCCGGTATGAACTTTCCGCTCTTGTCCCTCACCGTCACATTTACCAGCACCAGATCCGATTGCGAGTGAAGTGTGTAGCCCGATTGTTGCGAGGGCAAAGCAGCGCAGAAGAACAAGAGCATCAGCAGCACTGCTGCCGCTCGATTGGCACACTGGGTTGGAAACGGAGTCATAGTGATCTAGTTATAGTGATCTTTTTATAGCAATCCTCGCCAAGTTCAAATCTATGCTCAGAATATGCTCAGAAACGAAAGCGTGCCGTCATGGTGAGTTGTCGCATCGCCCCCGCTGCGGTAACCCGGCCAAAGGTGGGGGAACCAATCGTCGTGTCAATCGAAGAGTAGTTCACCATGTTGAAGACGTTGCTGGCCTGGACGCGGAATTCCAGCACCCGCGCTTCTTTTAAGGGAAATACTTTCGTGAAGGCCATGTCAAAGACCTTACTGCCGGGGCCGATGATGCTGTTGCGCCGTGCGTTGCCATAGCTGCATGTACTCTGAGCAACGAATGCCGCGGTATTGAACCACTCTGCGATCGAAGGGTTGGGCACGCTTATCGATTGTCCGGGAACCAAGTTGGGGCGCAGCGTGCCGGTGGTTCCGCCGTTCACTTCGCAGGGATTGTTCAGCAATCGTGGCGTAAACGGCAGCCCCGATGCGATCGTCCAATCGCCGCTCCATTGCCAGTCGCCAACGATGGCACGCCACGGTGTGTTTCCTCTAAGCCAGCGCTTGTCGTGGCCAAATGGTAGCTCCATTAAATAATCTGCGGTGAATTTGTGGGTCTGGTTGAAGCTGGAAAGCCCACGCTCCGCGGACAAATCAAGAGGATTCTGCGCAACATTGGACGTGCCCCCGTTTGTAGAAGGGGCGACTCCAGCCACCCCGGTGCCGCCAGCGCCCAACCCAGGAGTACTGGCCACTGAGGTCACTCCCGCGCCAATGGAAGACGCATCGTCCAGCGACTTGGAAAATGTATAGATGCCGCCTAGCGAGAATCCCTTGGACAAACGTTTGCGCAGCCGCACCGAAGCGGCGTTGGCCTCCTGATCCGCCACCGAGTTTTCGTAGGTGAAGGCATCAACGCTCTGAATCAGAATGCCGTTCGGAGTGCGGTTGGGTGCTTCCAGAATGTCGAGATTCGTTCCCTTGGTTCCC
Source organism: Candidatus Sulfotelmatobacter sp. (assembly GCA_049588915.1). Lineage (GTDB taxonomy): Bacteria > Acidobacteriota > Terriglobia > Terriglobales > Acidobacteriaceae > Sulfotelmatobacter. Next base: position 1,993 of record JBAVZU010000264.1, on the reverse strand, counting down.
GTGTAGTCGAGATTCAGCAACAGGGTGGGGCGAATCTGTTGTTGAATATCCAGATTGCGAATCTGCACGTAGCCCAGCCGGTAATTTGGGTTCACCGCGTAATTATTGGTGATGGCGCCAGGAACCGGCTCGGGAAATCCGTTTTGCAGCGTCAGCTCTCCAGGGGCCGTCTGAATGTTCGTGGCCGTGGTCGCAAACGGTGGTTGCAAAGCAAGTTGCTGAGCAATGCCCTGATATGCGCCGGTATTGTAGTTGATGCCATATCCGCCGCGCACTACCGTATTCGGACGAGCTTTCCATGCAAAGCCAATGCGTGGCGCAAAGCCTTTGCGATCCGGTCGCACCAGGCTGTTTGGAAGTCCAAGGGAGCCCGGTAGAATTGGCGTCACGTTCAGCGGCGAGGTCTGCGTCAGCACGCCGGGAGAAAGTTCGAGGTTCGCAATGCGATTGTTGATTTCCGTGAGCGGCGATACATATTCGTAGCGCACTCCGAGATTGAGCGTTAGATTCGCTCGCATCTTCCACTCGTCTTGCGCATATAAATCCCAGTAATTGCCGCGGAAGTAATCGCTCTGCCCAAACTGGACGGAAGTTTGCTGCGGTAATCCCAACAGAAAGTCCGCAAAATCGTATCCCGTCCCGGTCACCTGCTTTCCATTACTGAACTGCGCGGTATTGGCGCCAGTGAAGACGAAAGAACCGCGCGGATTGCTGTCCGTATCTGTATTCACCTGCACGCGCCGGAAATCTCCGCCCCAGCGCCAGGTGTGCCTGCCGTGATTCCACACCATATTGTCGGAGAAGGTGTAGGTTTGGGGACGACTGAGTAAGGGGGCCGCATCCTGAAGACTGCCGATGTCGGTAAAAGACAAGTTCGGCAAACCCCAGTCGAACGGATTTGTTGAAACTCCCGTCATTCCCAGATTGCCAGTAACATTGGTATTGAAAGCGTACAGATTCTGGGTGCGTGTCCGGTTTCGATTAAAGTCAGCGCGGACAATGTTGGTCAGCTTTCCGATACTGCGTGTGTAGGACACCGGAATGTCAAAGCTGCGAACCGTTGTGCTGCCCTGGACGCTGGGGAACGGATTGGTTAGCGTAGCCGTCGATTGATGATAATGGAAGCCAATCTGCAGGCTGTTGCGCGGAGCGTTGCGGCCACCGCCACGTCGTCCGCGTGCCGGCGCAGCGCCAAAACTGTGGTTCACCCGAATGTTTAAGTCGTCTCGGTCGCTGGTGGTGGAGGTCACGTAGCGGAAGTTCTGATAGCTGCCCGGCAAGTTCGGCAAGGGAATATATTGCAGCAATCCCAGCGCTACCGGGTTGATTTGCGGAAGAGTGGCGTTTGGATAGGCAGTGTTTGTCGCGGGATTGAAAATCTGCACTGGTGCTCGAGTCGAAGTGTTGATAGTTTGGGAGAAATTTCCCTGCCGCTCCAGCAGTGTAGGTACCGTCGAAAACTGATCAAAAGGATTGTCCCCTTGCTTGCCGTTGAAATTAATGAAGTAAAAGGTTTTGCTCCCGCCATGGTAGATATACGGAATGTTCAGCGGCCCGCCCACGGAACCACCAAAACTATTCTGCAAATAGGCGGGTTGTTCCGTGGGTTCGCCGGTAAGGGCAAACGGTAATGCATTCAGGGCCGAATCGCCGACGCCGTAATAGATTGATCCATGCGGGTGATTGATATCAAAGCTCCGCCGGCCGAACCCTCCTGCTCCGCCGCCGCCGCGACCGCCCCCCAACCCGCCAAATCCGCCCCCGCCGCCGCCCCCGCCGAATCCTCCTCCCTGCTGGCTGGCTGCGTCGAAGCGCTGCTGCAACTGATCGGAGCTCATGCTGTTGAATGGATTTGAAGTGTTGCCCGAAATCGCTACGGATTCTGTTGCGCCGTTCTGTGCAATTCCCGGCACTGGCATACCTGAAGGTGCGATGTCGCTCATAGAACTAGCGGTCGAACCACCGGTTGAATCCTCTGCTTCACTCTGAAACA
>JBAVZU010000263.1:0-13583 GCA_049588915.1 Candidatus Sulfotelmatobacter sp. | reverse complement strand
CCGTAGGGATTTGCAAAGTTGGGATGATTCAAAAGGTTAAAGAATTCCGCTCGAAACTGAGCATGAAGCCGCTCACCTAGATGCCAGTTCTTGGCAACTGATAGATCGAAGTTCCTGAAACCGGAGTCGGGAAAAATGTTGCGCGACATGTTGCCGAACTGACCGAGCGGCGGCGGAATCATGATGGAGTTTCCCTGCGCGTAGCAGCCGAACAGATTGAGGGAAGCCGTGGCTGGTCCTGCCGTTCCGCCGTCTACGGCCAAGGCCTGGCTGGCGCAACTTGAGTTCGTAGCTCCGGGAAAATAGGGTATCGGATTCGGGCCTGACTTAAAGTCGGACGGCTTGCCATAAAAGCTCCAGCGAATTGGCTCGTTGGCCGGCGGACTCACCGGAAGTGGACCGACGCCCGCGGCATCGGTTCCCAGATCAATCGGTCCCCAGGGTTGCGACGTTTCCAGCGTCACAATCGAATTGAGTTCCCAGCCTTGCAACATTTGTCCGAGACCCGGGCGTCCGGGGATGGCATAAGTCAGCGAAAGCGTGAAACGTTGTCGAATATCAAAGTCGCTGTTTCCGTATTCGCGTCCAACATTGTAAGAATCTTCGGGTAACCCAGCACCATAGCCGAAGTCCCAATTGGCGCCCACATCATCCAGAGCGTGGGAGAACGTGTAGCCGGCTACCATGCTCAGGCCATGAAAGTTTCGCGAGTTCAATGTCACCTGCAATCCGTCATAGTTTGAGCGGTAGACGTTGGCCATCTGAAAGATGTTGCTCAAGTAAGGGAATTTGGTCGCGTACGGCCGATTGGCCTCTTCTTCCCCTGTGCTGTCCGGAGCGCAGTTGACAGGGTCTGTATAACCTGAGTTGATACAAGCCGTAATGGCCCCCGCAGGCCAGCCCGATCCCACTAGCGGCTGGTTGATATCCCGAATCCCTGTCAGATTCGATCCGTGATTGCCAACGTAAGCAACTTCCAAAGACAGGTTAGGCGAAAACGCGTGTTGCAAGTTCAGAGTCCAATTCCAGACATAAGGCGTGGTAATGTTGCGCGCCACGCTCATGATGGGGCAGGTGCTTGCGAAGCAATTGATGGAAGCGCTGCCATAAAGAGGCACGCCGCTGTCCCACTGAGGAAGTACCGGCGGAACGGAAACATTGCCCGCAGTAATTGTGCCTCCTGCAGTGTCGCCTGCGTTATCGATGACGCCTCCCGTGGGAACGTTGGATAGTCCAAAAGCATTGTTGAAAGCGAGCATCGCCTCCCAGTTGATCGTTTCATACACCAAGCCGCCGCCGCCCCTCAGAACTGTATTTCCCTTGCCGGTTACGTCCCAGGCAAACCCCAGGCGGGGTGCGAAGTTCGTATGATCCGGATTGTAGGGTCCGCTGACTCCGTTCACTCCAGCCTGGATCAGTCCCGTCGAAGAATTGGGATCGAAATTACCCAGCAGATTGTGAGCTTCTTTGATTACAGAACTGAACTCGTAGCGGAGCCCAGCGTTGAGCGTGAGGTTCCTGGTGGCGCGCCAATCGTCCTGAACAAATAATCCGTAGGCCCAGTTATGGATCTGTCGCGTGGGATCGCCAACTTGCACCGATGCCTTGAAGGGGTCGCCCGCAAAAAAATCCTCCAATGGGGTGGAGTTCGCGAGAGCAACGCCGCCCAGGAAAGTGATGCTGCCCCGCGCGTTGCCGAAAGCGCCACCGTCCACCTCGTTCCGATGAAGCTCGCCACCGAACTTGATCGAATGTTTTCCTACCGTATAAGAAACGTGATCGATAAATTGTGTGATGGAATCCGGTCCTTGAAACTTCGGCCATTTGAAACCGCCGAGGCCGGGCACGAAAGCTCCGGCAAAACCGATTCGGGGCAATCCCCCGGTGAAAGGTCCACTCACGCCAGTGTCGAGGCCATACGCTGACGCCAGGGTATTGAGGTCACCAGGCAACGTCGGCTGGTAGAGGCGGTTGTAGCCGAACCGTGCCTCGTTGACCCACCTCGCGTTCGGAGTCCATATCCAGTTTCCTCCGACCACCTGCGCACGTGTATGGATGTCGGACAGCCATTTGGCTTGCAACTCGGGAAAATCTTCCACCGTTCCTGAATTGTTGCCGAAGAAATACATACCGCTAATGCTGTTGCGTTGATTGACGTTGTAGTCCACCTTGCCAATCACGTTGTCGACGCCAACATTGTTGGGAAATCCCTGCACGATGCTGATCGATTGAGTATTGTTAATGGGAAATCCGGTGCCGTTGCAGGTCACCGCACTGCCTGACACAGTACAACCGGAGATCAACTGGCTGGCATGGCTGATCGGCACATGATTTGCCACCAGATCGGCGACCGCATTCGGAATGCTGTTGGCGCAATCGCCCGCCACAGAAGTGCAAGTCGGAGTTGCCGGCGTCGGCAACCCCACCGTTGTCGGCGTCGTAACGCTGTAGGAGTTTCCTACGTTGTAACGCTGGCCTTCATAAGCACCGAAGAAGAAGACCTTGTCTTTTATAATCGCGCCGCCCACGCTGCCGCCAAACTGCTCCAGAGTGCGAGGATTCTTAGGAGCAGGGGCATCGTTGAAATAGTTGCGCGCGTCCATGACTCCGTCACGTCCGAACGCGAATGCCGTTCCGTGCAGCAGATTTGTTCCCGACTTCAATCCAACATTAATGACCGCTCCCGGCTTCCATCCATATTCCGCTGGCGGATTTTCCTGCACATTGAATTCCTGGATTGCGTCGATCGGCAGAATGGTGGCGGAATCTCCCGCAATGCCGGCGCCATTAATGATGCCTTGTCCGGAAAAAGGCTCGCTGTTGAATAGTCCGTCAATGAAATAAGCATTGTCTTCCGCACGCAGTCCGTCGGTGCTGGTGGTTGAAAACCCGCCGCCGGGATAACGCATCACGCCGGGGCGCAGCTGCAGCAGATTTTCGTAATTGCGGCCATTCAGCGGAAGGTCGTTGATTTCCTGATTGCTCAGCGTACCCCCAAGCGTGGAGGAAGTCGTGTTGACCAGCGGCACTTCTTCCTGGACGATGACTGTCTCAGATACTTGACCAGGTTGCAAAATGAAATCGGCTCGGACATCGCTCGCGACCTCAACTGCAACATTCGGCCGCTCGATGGATTTGAAGCCCTTGGATGCCACATGAATCTTGTAGCTTCCGGGAGTCAGGTCGGCGGCAACGTAGGCTCCGGCTTCGTCCGAGGCAAGTGTGCGCGAAGTACCGCGGTTCAGGTCAGTGATCACGATGGAAGCGCCGCTGACGGCTGCGCCGCTCTGGTCTGTTACGGTGCCGAGAATGCGGCCAGCCGTTGACTGCGCTAGACCCGGTATACAAAAGCACGCGATCAACAACAAGGTGCCAAGCAGGCTGCACATATTTGCCGCGATGTGCCCCGCAGACGTGGCGGTGCATGGGGATGTCATGGAGGCCCTCCGTAAATATGGTCCGACAGCCATACCACTGCCTCTGGGATGAAGTCAAGAAAATTCGCGGCCCGGCGCTCGCTTGGGGAAATTCTCGGCCCAAAATTCGCAACATATTCAGCAATTGAAGAGAATTTTGCCCCTTGCTTTCTCACGGCCCAAATAGTAAATTTATTGGTCATACCACCATACCTAGAGACCATATATATGGTCGTGACTCTTTCGTCCAATTCAGAAAAGGATGCCTAATTCTATGGACCTGCGGTATAGTAGCCGGACCGCCAGTTCCCCCACACTGGTTTGCCCGGGAGAAAACCCTGTGTACAAGGTTGTCCGAACTTCTCGACTGTATGAGCAAATCGTGCAGCAGATCGAGGAGTCAGTCCTTAAGGGGACGCTTAAGCCTGGCGATCAGCTTCCAGCGGAACGAGAGCTGGCACAGCAACTCGGGGTCAGCCGTACCGCCGTGCGCGAGGCCGTCAAGACACTTCGCGAAAAAGGTCTGGTCGAAGCCTATTCCGGGCGTGGAACTTTCATTACCGATGGAACTTCGCAAGCTGCGCGGCAGTCGTTCGACCTCATGGTCAAACTGGGGAAGCCGGAAGGTTCACCCCACCTGGCAGAACTGCGATTAATTCTGGAGCCTGGCATCGCTGCGCTGGCCGCCGTTCGCGCCTCCGAAGAAGATATCGGCACCATGCGCGAAGCCGTCGAAGTTATGGAGCGCTCTCAAAAAGATCCGGAAGCCTACATCGAAGCGGATTTGGATTTTCATTTGGCCCTGGCGGAGGCCGTGGCGAATCCATTGATTCTGTCGCTGATCGACTCCATCGTCGGGCTTTTGCGGGAGCAACGGATCAGAATCTTCAACGTCGAGGGAGGCCCGCAGCGCGGGCAAGTTCATCACAAACGCATTCTGGCCGCGATGGAGCAGCGCGATTCAGAAATGGCGCGGACTGCCATGCGCGCTCATCTTGAGCAGGTGCGGGAGGACTCCAAAGCTCCCAGCGGTGTTGCTGTATCGCCACGCAGAAAACACGCGCCACCTAGTTAAACGATCACTCATTCAATAATCAATTCCCGGTGGTTCAGTTTGGAGAGCGGTTGCAATAGACTTCGCTGCTTCGCAGAGGCAAGTTCGCAGAGGCAAGTTTGTAGGGGCAGGTTCGTAGAGGCAGGTCCCGGGGGGAGGTTCGAGACGCATGGCGAAACTCGGGTTTATCGGTCTGGGGGTGATGGGCAGCCAGATGGTAAACCGGCTGCTCAGCAAGGGACATAGCGTGACCGGATATAACCGCACGCGCGCCAAGGCGCAGTGGCTGGTGGAAAAAGGGATGCAATGGGCCGACTCGCCGCGCGCCGTCGCGAGCGCCTCCGATTTCACCTTTGCGATGGTCACCAATTCCGCCGCCATCCAAGCCGTCACCGAAGGCCCCGACGGACTTCTCGCGGGGCTGAGCGCGGGCAAAATTTTCATCGACATGAGCACTGTGAGCCCCAGCGTGAGCCGTGCGCTGGCCGCGAAGGTGCGCGAAAAAGGCGCGGACATGGTCGATTCGCCGGTTTCCGGCAGCGTAATCACGTTGCAGGAAGGGAAGCTATCGGTGATGGTTGGCGGGCGCCGCGAGACTTTCGAAAAGGTTAAACCGTTGCTGCTCGACATCGGACCTAAGGTCACTCACGTCGGCGACAACGGTTTAGCGCTGTCCATGAAGATCGCCATCAACCTGAGCCTGGCCGTCCAGATGCTCGCGTTCTCGGAAGGCGTTTTGCTCGCCGAGAAAAGCGGGATCGCGCGCGAGACCGCTGTCGACGTTCTTACCCACAGCGCCGTGGCCTCGCCCATGATTCAATATCGCGGGCCGTTCGTGCTTCAGCAGCCGGAAGAAGCATGGTTTGACGTCAACATGATGCAGAAGGATATGGTCCTCGCGATGGAGTTAGGCCGTCAGCTCGATGTGCCGCTCCCTACCACTGCAGTCAGCAATGAGATTTTAACGGCTGCGCGCGGCATGGGCTGGACGAAGTACGATTTCGCCTGCATGTTCGACGTTCTCGCCGCCATGTCCGGAGTAACTACTCCGGTAACCGAGGGGAGTAAGAAAGTATGACGACGGTGACTTCGAAACACGACGCAAGCCGCAAACCGTCCTCGGGTAGATCTTCCGCTGAAGCCGAAAAAGAAAAGTGGCTGCATGCTTATCGCCAGATGGTCAGTATCCGTCTGTTTGAAGAACAGGTGAACGAGGTCTACACCCGCGCGCTCATGCCTGGACTGGCGCACTTATACAGCGGCGAAGAGGCCGTGGCCGTGGGCATTTGCGAAGCCCTGCGAGTTGACGATTACATTACCAGTACGCATCGCGGCCACGGCCATTGTCTCGCCAAAGGCGCGTCGGCGGACCGCATGTTCGCCGAATTGCTGGGCAAGGAAGCCGGCTACTGCCGTGGGAAGGGCGGATCGATGCACATCGCCGATCCCGCCACGGGCAATCTCGGGGCAAACGCAATCGTTGGCGGCAGCGTGGGCATCGCAACCGGCGCGGCTTTTGCCGCAAAAACTCTGGGCACCGACCGCGTTGCGATCTGCTTCTTCGGAGAAGGCGCTCTCGGGCAAGGATCGCTCTACGAGGTTATGAACCTTGCGCAATTGTGGAAGCTGCCGGTGATCTACGTTTGCGAAAATAATCTATATAACGAGTACACGCACTACCAGGAAACCACCGCCGGCACCATTCTGGGCAGAGCGACTGCGTTTGGCCTTGAGGCTGCGATCGTCGACGGTCAAGACGTACGGGCGGTGAACGAAGTCGCGACCCGCTTGATAGAGCGCGCCCGCCGCGGCGACGGGCCCGCGTTTCTGCAGTGCGATACCTACCGCTACGGCGGACATCATGTGGGCGACATCAATCGCGAGTACTACCGGTCGAAGCAGGAAGAGCATCTTTGGAAAACCGACCGTGATCCGATTCTCGTATTGGCAAATTGGTTAATCGTCCAGGGCCATGCCGACGCCGCCTCCCTCGATCGCATTAGGGATGAAGTGCGCGCCATCACGGAGGCGGCAGTGAAGTTCGCGATTGCCGCGCCCTATCCCAGCGTGGACGAAGTGGAGAAGCACGTCTATGCCTGAGCGCGAACTCACATTCGCCCAGGCTGTGCGCGAGGCGCTCGCCGAGGAAATGCGCCGTGACTCGCGGGTTTGCATTATTGGAGAAGATGTCGCCGAGGCGGGTACGCCCTTCAAAGTTCTCTCTGGACTTGTCGAAGAATTCGGTGCGAAACGCGTCGTCGATACGCCTATCTCCGAAGCTGGATTCACCGGAGTCGCAGTCGGCGCGGCCATGACCGGCCTGCGCCCCGTGGTTGACATCATGTTCGGAGACTTCATCACCCTAACCATGGACCAGATGGTGAACCAGGCTGCCAAAGCTCACTACATGTCCGGCGGCCACTGGAGAGTTCCGATGGTGATGCGCACCACACTCGGCGCCACACGTCGCTCAGCCGCGCAGCACTCGCAATCTCTCCACGCATGGTTCAGCCACGTGCCGGGGTTGAAAGTAGTTTTGCCTTCGACGCCTTACGACGCGAAGGGCCTGCTCAAGACTGCGATCCGCGATGAAAATCCTGTTGTGTTTTTCGAAGACAAGATGATGTACAAGCTCAAGGGCCCGGTTCCGGAAGATGACTACACGATTCCGCTGGGAGAAGCCGATGTAAAGCGCTCTGGGGATGACATCACACTGGTGGCCACCAGCAGCATGGTTCAAATCGCTCTGGGCGCAGCGAGCTTATTAGAAAAAGAAGGCATCAGCGCGGAGGTTGTCGATCCTCGCACCACGTGGCCGCTGGATGAAAAAACGCTGATCGATTCCGCGAAAAAAACTTCCCGAGTGATCGTGTTGGATGAAGGCTACGGTCGGTACGGTGTCACAGCCGAGCTTGCCGCCGTGATCGCCGAAGGCGCATTCTACGATCTTGACGCGCCGGTGAAGCGGATGGGCGCGATGCACGTCCCCATCCCGTTCTCACCGCCGCTGGAAGACGCAACCGTACCGACGGAGCAAACCGTATTCGACGCAGCTCGAGAACTCTGCAATAAGATGTAGCGCCGACGGCGCTACGCGAGCACCGGAGGTTGTCATGGCACTAAAAACTCATGGAACGATGGCGGTCGATTGGGAAAACCGGATCGACTTCGACCGCTTGCGTCGCGAGCGTCTGGCTAAGGCTAAAGCGCTACTCGCCAAGTCCGAGATGGGCGCGTTGCTTTGTTTCGATATGAACAATGTGCGCTACTTGACCGCTACACATATTGGCTCATGGGCGCAAGACAAGGCCAACCGTTTTACCCTCCTGCCACAAAACGACGAGCCAATCCTGTGGGACTTCGGCTCCGCTGCGAAGCATCATCAATTGAATTGCCCTTGGCTCGGCGAGCGCTCCCGCCCAGGCATTTCTATGCTGCGCGGCGCCATGACGCCTGAGATGGGACGCGCCGAAGATGTGGCAAAAAAAATTCGCATCGAACTCGAGATGCGTGGCCTCCACAAGGAGCCGGTAGGCATCGACATCATCGAGCTTCCGGTCCTATTCGCATTGCAACGCGAAGGCATCACTGTGGTCGATGGCCAGCAACTCATGTCGAACGCCCGAGTGATCAAGACGCAGGATGAGATCTCGCTGCTCAACACTTCCGCGATGATGGTCGACGCAGCCTACGACGAGCTCTACCGTGCCATGAAGCCCGGCCTGCGCGAGAACGAAGCGGTCGGTCTGGTCAGCAAGGTTCTCTACGATCTTGGCTCCGAATATGTTGAAGCGGTGAATGCGATTTCCGGCGAGCGCTGCAATCCACATCCGCACGTGTTTTCCGATCGTGTGCTGCGGCCCGGCGATCCTGTTTACTACGACATTCTCCATTCCTGCATGGGATACCGAACCTGCTACTACCGGTGCTTCACCGTGGGCTACGCTTCACATGCTATGGTCGACGCCTACAAGCGCTGCCGCGAATATCTCGACGCGGCCATTGAACTGGTGCGCCCGGGGCGCACGACTGCTGAGATCGCTGCAGTGTGGCCCAAAGCGCAAGAATTCGGTTTCCCGAACGAAGAAGCCTGCTTCGCGCTGCAATACGGCCATGGGATCGGCCTCGCCATCTGGGAGAAGCCGGTGATCAGCCGTCTGGTTTCGTTCGAACATCCCGTCACCATCGAGCCCGGCATGGTATTCGCTCTCGAAACCTTCTGGCCTTCCACCGATGGTTGGAGCGCGGCGCGCATTGAGGAAGAAATTGTCGTCACTCCGACCGGGCACGAAGTGATCACGCGCTTTCCGGCCGAACAGCTTCTGGTGGCGGGCGCGCATTATTTCACGGTCGATGGCCCGCTGCCGACCGTGCGTGAAACCGAAGCTGCGCCCAGTACCCGCGTGCTCGACATGATCGAAGCTAGCTCAAAAACCGAGCGGGTAGGAGTAGCGGATTAAGCCGCGAAGCGGCAATTGAATACAGCCCAGCAGTTGAGTGCGGGGGGGTGCAAAGGGAAGCTGCGAAGGAAAGGTGAACCGAGTCCCGCAGGGTACGGCACGGGTCTTCTCATCCGAATGCCCGGGGTCAAACCCCTCTACCGGCAAAAATCTATGGCTTTCAGCGTAGTCATGCCCGCTCTCGAAATGGCGCAGGAAACCGGCAAGCTCATTGCCTGGCGCAAAAAAGAAGGGGAGCGTGTCACCAAGGGCGAGCCGCTTCTCGAAATCGAGACGGATAAAGCGGTGATGGAAGTCGAGGCGCCGGCCGATGGCATTCTTGCCGCCATCTCCGCGCAACTCGGAGCCGATATCCCCGTGGGACGGACCATCGCATGGATCGTCGCGCCCGGCGAGAAGCCTCCGATAGAAGCATCATTCGCAACCGCCGCGCCGCCGCGGGGGCATTCACCGGCTGATACGGAATCGCGCGACGCATCCGTTCCAGCTAGGGCTGGCGAAACATCTTCAGTTCAGAGTCCCAGGATTTCCCCCAAGGCACGCCGTCTTGCGAAAGAATTGGGCGTGGATATTGCCACCCTGCGCGGCTCTGGGCCGAGCGGGGAGATTCTTGCTACCGATGTGCAAAGTGCTGCGTCGGGTACCCCAAGCGCCTCTGCACCGTCGACGAAAGTGGCCAACCTCGAAGTCCCCAGCACGCTCGGCCGTTTGATGGCCGAGCGCACCACCAAGGGCTGGACCACCGTTCCACATTTCTTCGTTTCACGCGAGGTCGAAGCCGGCGCTCTCAACGAATATCGAAAAGAGATCGTTGACCAAGTCGAGAGAACCCACAGAATCCGCATCACGCACACTGACCTACTGGTAGCCCTTACCTCACGCGCCTTGCTCAAGCATTCCCGATTGAACGCAAGCTGGACCGCGGAAGGAATTCGTCTTCACGATCACGTGAACATGGGTGTTGCCATTGCAGTGAACGACGGTGTGGTCGCCGCGGTCATCCCCAACGCACAGAGCGCCACCATCGAGGCAATCGCCACTCGGCGTCGCGATGTGGCCGAGCGCGCGAGAGCCGGCAAGCTGCATCCCTCCGACATCGCCGATGCCACCTTCACCATCAGCAACCTCGGCATGTATCAGGTGGACCAGTTCAGCGCGATTATCACTCCACCGCAAGCCGCAATTCTCGCTGTTGGCAGCATCGCCGAACGCGTCGTTGCAATCAAAGGCCAGCCCGCTGTACGTCCCATGATGATGCTGACTCTTTCCTGCGACCACCGAGTTATCGACGGCGCTCGCGCAGCGATGTTTTTGAATGATTTGGTAGACGCGCTCCGGGAGCCAGAAAAATGGTTAGCGTGACCACCCAGCTTCCCCTTTTCGCATAACCCACCCAATGAATAAGAAGCATTGAGCACCATGCAGCACCAGCGGTATCCTGTGATTGCTAGCTGCGATCACCTCCGCGTCGAAGCCTGCTGGGGTCAACCTTTGAGAGCCGCCGTCTTCACAGCGCCGAAACAGCCCCTTCACATTGAGGACCTTCCCCAGCCCGAACTCGCACCTGGTCAGCCTCTCCTTCGTGTTCGCGCCTGCGGTGTCTGCCGAACCGATCTTCACATTGTGGAAGGCGACCTGCCGCCCAGAAAGCAATCGCTCATCCCCGGCCATCAAATCGTCGGCGATGTCGTAGGTGGCGCTACGCCTGAACTGCCGCTCGGCACCCGAGTCGGAGTTTCCTGGATCGGCGGTGTGGATGGAGTTTGCCCCTACTGTCGCCGCCAACTCGAAAACCTATGCGACTCGCCGGTCTTTACCGGATACACCGTCGATGGCGGCTACGCCGAGTATGCTGCGGCGCGCAGCGACTTTGTGTTTAAGCTTCCAACTGAACTCGACGACCTGCACGCCGCCCCGCTTCTCTGTGCTGGCATCATTGGTTTTCGTAGCCTGCGAGTGGCCGGCGTAGAACGAGGAGATCGCGTAGGACTTTTTGGTTTTGGTGCGTCCGCGCATCTGGCAATTGCGGTTCTGCACTCATGGAATTGCGAAGTCTATGTCTCGACCCGCGGCGCTTCGCACCGTAGGTTGGCCGAATCCCTGGGTGCGAAGTGGGTAGGCAGCGAAACCGACGAGCCTCCCGTCGAACTCGACCGGGCGGTGACTTTTGCTCCCAGCGGGGATGTGGTGGTGGCCGCTCTAGCCAGCTTACGCAAAGGCGGAGTGGTTGCGATCAACGCCATCCATCTCGACCGCATTCCTGAATTCGACTATGACAGGCTTCTTTGGGGAGAGCGCCAAATCCGCAGCGTGGCGAACATGACTCGAACTGACGCGAAGGACTTTCTAAAGATCGCCGCCGACATTCGCCTGCAGCCTAGAGTGACGGTGTTCTCTCTGGAGCAGGCCAACCAAGCACTTGCAGCCGTCAAGAACGACGCCATTGATGGCGCCGCGGTAATCGTCCCCTGAAGCAACAACCTGAAGGGACAAAAAGAGAAGATAAAATGAGAACAAAATGGTCGGGGCGCGCGGATTTGAACCGCGGACCCCCTGCGCCCAAGGCAGGTGCGCTACCAGGCTGCGCTACGCCCCGACATGACTTGCAGAATTGATTCTAAAGCAGTTCCCAACTTCGTTCCACCTCGAAACCATGTTTTTTGGCTTCGACCGTGCACTTACCGTGCATTTTTGATCGGTACAACTACTGGAAAGGAAAGGATTCACGGTGGGCAGGAGATTCGCGTTGAAGCACCTATCGATACCTTGCCGCTTTTTGTCCGGGCGGGCTCGATTATCCCGTTAGGGGAACCGATTGAGAGGTCGAAAGAGACTCAGAGAATTGCAAAAATTCGGATTTATGCCGGCGCCGACGGCGATACTCGCTCTATCAAGACGATGGGCTGACATATGCGTACGAAAAGGCGAAACCAGCGTCACACATCTGCATTGGGATGACTCAACTCATCGACTGAAACATACTGGAGGGCAGGCGTGGACACAGCCTGATTCCGCGATCGTCGAATTGGTCAAACCTTAAGGTGAGAACCTCCCTCTTAATGGTGCCGGAGGAGCGGAGGCAGATCGGTGCCAATGAAGAAAAGGGGTTAACGGCGAGTCGTTTGCTTTCGCGAATACGTAATCGACAAGGCCAGCGGTGGAAGGTCGATGACTCATCTGTATCAACGACGCATCCGATTATAAACGCAGGACGCGCTATAATTTTTCCCTGTATATGCCGAGTCCGCGGTATGCGTTGGTCGCGTACGTCAAAAGTCCGGTGGGAGAGTTCGTGGAGAACCTCCGGCGGGAACTGCATCCCGCCTTGCCCCATCTTGCGGCCCACATTACCTTCCTGCCGCCACGGCCTCTGCAAGGGACGGAGCAAGAGGCGCTACAGATCCTGGCGGGAATCTGCGGCCAGGCCGAGCCATTCGAAGTAATACTCGGCGAAATGGACAGCTTTATTCCAACTACTCCAACGGTTTACATTCGTGTGGCCCGCGGCGGGTCGCGGCTCGAGGAGCTGCACGATCAATTGAATACACAGGCGTTGGCTTTTGTTGAAGAGTGGTCTTATATTCCTCACTTGACCGTGGTGAAGATGCCGAGTGAAGAAATGGCGAAGCAGGCTCTACAGATTGCCAGAGAACGCTGGAAGCAGTATTCCGGCACCCGCCGCGTCCTGCTTGACCGACTCACCTTTGTGCGCGAAGAGGCGCCGAACTGCTGGATTGATCTGGCCCCGGTATCTCTCGGCGGCTCCCTCGTTTCTCCGTGATCTGGCTTCTGCGAGGTCTAGTTTCTCTGATCCGTCTGCAATTTGCTTCGACCCAGCATCGCACTGGTCCGTAACCTCCCTCTGATTACTTCCAAATAGGTTACTGTCGGCCCGCCATCCTTGCCTCTGGTACATTTCCCTCTCGTGCGTTGCGCAGCCCTTAGGTGCACTGTAAACAGAAGACAGGGGAACTATGAGATCCGCGCCGGTTGCCGCTTGCGGCGTTGGCTTTCAGTAACGCCCAGGAGCCAAATGCAGATTGGAGTCTACGGTTCGGGATTCTTGGGCACGGTGATTTCGGCCTGCCTGGCAGATTTTGGCACTCCCGTTTCTTGCTGTCATCCCGATCGCTCACGCATGGTCGAGATGGCGCAGGGCAATATTCCTTTCTTCGAAAAGAATCTGAAAGAGATTATCCGGCGAAACGTGCGCGCCGGCCGGCTCGCATATTCCACCGATGTTGAATCTTTTGCGCGCAAAGCGCAAGTCATCTTCCTTGCGGAGGACGGAGCCGAACATCTTAGCGACGTGGTGATGCGCATCGCGCGAACGGCGCCGAAGCCGCCCATCCTCACTATCGTCACTCCAGTTGCTGTGGGTACCGCTGCGGCCCTGGAGAAGGGTTTGAAGGACGCGGGTCTTCATGCGACCATCGTCTCCCAGCCCATGTTCTTCACCGACGGTTGCGCCGTCGAAGACTTTAACTGGCCGGACCGTCTCATCCTGGGCTCTACTTCCAACGAAGCTGTTCACATCCTCAAACAGATTTTCCATCCCCTGGTGATGCGCGGAGTTCCCGTGATCGTCACCAACCAGGCCACCGCTGAACTGGTGCGGGAGGCTGCGACGGCGTTCGTGGCAACCAAGATTTC
>JBAVZU010000262.1:0-12295 GCA_049588915.1 Candidatus Sulfotelmatobacter sp. | reverse complement strand
ACAACAGCGGCTCGGTCGGCACATCACTTCCCAGTTCCGCCGCATGCTCCCGATAGTTTCGCCCCACGCACACTACCTTCGACGGCCGCACCGGGGGCAGCAGCGTGGCCTCGTCCAACGCAACTGGTTCGACCCGTCGCGTTCGCAGACCCTCCACATCGCCATCGGATTCCTCCGGCGGCGTCAGGAGGATCCGCAAAATCGAATCGCGTCCCCCCACCGATTCGACTAGCCCATATTGAGCCTCTCCATTCAGTTGAAAGCGGCAATATTTCATCGTTATCTATCTAACCACATCTATCTAACCACGAGTAAAGGAACTCTGGGGAAAGTTTTCAATCGTACGCCTGTATTACCGCCTCTGCGGTGCTGCTGCCGGACTGCCCGTTCAGGGCACGCTCTCACTGGTTTCCTCCGACCTTGCACTCTCATTCCCCCGCTGATCTACCGCCGACACTGAATAAAAATAAGTTTTTGCCCCCTTCACGTTCATATCCCGAAACGCCGGCGTCCTAACCAGTTCGGAGTTTATCTTTAGCGCCGCCGCACCCTCTTGATGCCGGTAAACGTTGTAGCCGTCCAGATCCGCATCCGCAACTGGATTCCAGACTAAGTCAATAAATGGCTGTTGTCCCGGGCCCGAAAACACCGCCTGCAATCCCGAAGGTACGGCCGGAGGAAATATGTCGTGTGCGAATACTTTCACCTCCGGCGTGTCATCGCCTTCCACCTCGACCGCCGCTTTTCCTGCCGTCGCAATCACACTCACGACCGTTCCCCGGTAGCGATAGGTCTTCTCCCATTCGAAAGTTTGATCAAGAAAAGAAGAAACGGCCTGGTCCGCACCCAGTGCACATTCCGTAGCCTCCGCGTCGGCAATCTTGGTTGCGTTTGAGCTCGATTCCGCACGCCGGTAGATCCGGAACAGATACTGAACGCCGCTTTTTTCACCGGGCGGCGCAAGGCACTTCCATGAGATCAGCACTCCGGGCGCCGTGGTATGCGCGGAAAAATTTCCGAACGGTGGCAGCGTCGGCACTAGCGGCACACGCGCCTGATTCGAAATCCCCGCGCCCCGCCCCGCCTTGTTCAGCACTTCCACCGCGTACGTGGCAAATTCTTTGGGGTTTTCCTGCTCGATCGCAGACGGGAGCGTGTCCGTGAACGTCGCGGTCAGTTTTTTCCCGGACGGCTTTTTTGCCGTTTGCTCAAAATCCGCTGGCGGCGCGGCCTCTCCCACCGGCGTTCCGCATTGCTTTAGCGCAACCGCAACGCTCCGGCAAATATTGGTTTTTCCCAGATAGCGTACGCTCTGCCGGTCCGTGGTGCGCGAAGGAATCGTCCATTTCAGCGTCACCTTGTCGCCCTTCCGCGCAGCGTGCAAGTCCGAGGGTGGCTTCGGTAACTCCAGTGAAGGCGCCTCAGGCGGCCCAATGGAAGCACACCCGGTCAGCACAGCCAGCACGCACAACAGCAGCGTTCCTCGAATGATTCGCATTCAGAAAGATCAGAGTACATCAGTTGCGGAAGGAATCGCCAAAGCACTGGCCACTGAGAAATGGCTAATAGCAACCGTTCTCACCGTACCAACTCCTTCACCGCCTCCCGAAACACCTTGCTGTGCTGGTCCACATCGTCCTTCTCCGTCTGCGGTGACATCAACGCCATATTATGAAACGGCGTCAGCAAAATCCCCCGATTCATTGCATACAAATGCATGAACCGTTCCAACTCAAAGTCCATCGCGTCGTGCGCCTCCGTCCCATTCTTCGGCACACCTGCCCTAAACATATATTCGGCGCGGCAGCCCAAATGCGTCACGTGCCACGGCAACTCCGCTTCCGCAATCGCCTTCGCAACTCCCAACGTCCAGCGCTCCGCCATCGGAATCATCCGGTCAAACGCTTCTTTGGTCAAAACTTTGCTCAAGGTTGCGCGCATCGCTGCCAGCGACAGGGCGTTGCCCGCCAGCGTTCCGCCGATCCCGCCCACATCGCAGTCTTCCAGATTCTGCGCCGCCTGATTTTGCCAAGCATCGATGCGGTCCGCCACATCCTGCGAGAATCCGTAAGCTGCTGCCGGAATCCCTCCTCCAATGGCTTTCCCAAACACCAGCACATCCGGCTCCAGATTTTCCGCCCGCGTAAATCCGCCCGGCCCCGCACAAATCGTGTGCGTCTCATCCATGATCAACAGCGCCCCATGCTTCCGCGTCAGGTCGCGCAACGCCTTATGAAATCCCTTCTCTGGATGCACAATCCCGACATTCGTCATCGCCGGTTCCGCCAGCACGCAAGCAACGTCTCCCGCAGCCAGCTCCCGCTCCAGCCCCTCAACGTCATTGAACTCGACAACCTTCGTTGTGACTGCCGGATTCACCGGTGGCCCAATGTTCCCGCGCCTCGGGCCAGCTACGCCGTTGCGATCCAGAGTGATGAAAGTTTCATCCACCGTTCCGTGATAGCACCAGTTGAAAACCAGAATCTTTGCTCGGCCTGTAATCTGTCGCGCCAATCGAATCGAGAACCGGTTCGCATCCGTGGCTGTCAGCGCAAACTGCCAGTAAGGCAAATTGAATCTCTTCTGCAACTCTTCTGCCACAAAAATGGAATCTTCCCCTGGCAGCATTAAAGTAATCCCGCGCCGCGCCTGCTCTTCCACCGCCTTCACAGTGGCGAACGGAGAGTGTCCCGTCATCGCCCCCGTATCGCCCAGACAAAAATCGATATACCGATGGCCGTCCACATCAAAAAAGTGCGCCCCTTGCGCCTCCCGCACAAACGGCGGAAACGCCCCCGCCCACTTCACCATCCAGTTCATGGGAACGCCCGCCAGCAGCGACTTTCGCGCCCGCTCAAACAAAGCCTTCGACTTCGGCCGCTCCTCCACAAACTTCTTCTGCTCGCGAACTATCAGGGACTGCAGGCGATTACGGTCGATTGTTTTCATGAGGACGCAGAATACCAGACGTGGAGAAAGGGTAGCCTGTGAAGAGGAGCCAGCCCGTACGGGAAAGGTCAAAGGCAGCGGCGGAAGGCGGCGGCCCATCACGGCTACTGGCCGGCAGATCTTGTTCCACTTGAGCCAGGGTCGAACTCTTCGGCCATCCAGTGCTCAAGGGCAGCAATGTTTTGCGTCCGGCCCAGAAAGTTCTTCACGATATCATTCGCTGACATCGAACCGCCGGGCTCCAGGACAACGCGGCGATAGCGCATGGGTGCGTCGCCCGCAAGCAAGTTTTGATGATCGAATTGCAGGAAGAAATCCTCGGCGATGACTTTATCCCAAAGATAGGTATAGTAGGCGGACGAATACCCGCCGAGGTGGCCGAAGGATGCCCACTGATGAGTGTCAGGCAGAGGGGTGAAAAGGGTGTAGCGGCGGGCGTCGTCGAGAGTGACTTTGTCGAGATCGACGTCCTCCGGTTTGGTTTTGTAAATGTCGTAAGACAGGGCGCTGTAAGAGTTTTGGCGGCCGACCCAGCCCCCGCGTCCGAAGGCGGAGGCGCGATTCATGCGCGCGACGAGTTCGGCGGGGATGGGCTCGCCAGTTTTATAGTGGCGGGCAAACTTGGCGAGAACCTGTGGACTGCGGATCCACTCTTCGAGCATCTGCGAGGGAGCCTCTACGAAATCGGATTCCATGCTGATGCCAGTGATGCCCGCCCATTTTTGCTGGCCGCCAAGGATGTGGTGCATGAGGTGGCCGAATTCGTGGAAGAAAGTTTGAACGTCGCCGTAATCCATGAGGCCGGGATCAGTGGCGGTGGGAGCGGGGAAATTGCAGACCAGAATCGCTTCAGGGAGTTGCTTGTCGCGGATGCCGTCAAGGACGGGCGCCATCTCCGCGTGGCTGAATTTGCCCGGGCGCGGATGCATGTCGAGATAGAAGCGGCCGATGGGCTTGCCATTATCGAAGACGATCCAGCTCTCGACCGAGGAATCCCAGGCGGGAGTGTTCTGCTCCTGCTTAAAGCTGACACGGAAAAGATCGGCGGCGGTGTCGAGGATGCCCTGCTTCACTTCCATGAAGGGGAAGTAGGGGCGAACGGACTGGGAGTCGAAATCATATTGGTTGCGGCGAACTAACTCCGCGAGATAGGCGCGTTCGTAGTCCCAGATTTCTTTGGCGGAAGGATCGGTCTTCTGTTTCTCGGCGAGCAGCATTTGGAATTCACGTTGGGATAAGGCGCGGGTAGCGTCATTTACCTGGGTGATGAAGTCAGCGATGTTCTGGCCTTTGGCGATCATCTTGTCGGCGGCGTTGTAGTCGGCCCACGACGGGAACCCGAGGAGAGTGGCGATTTCGTAGCGCGTCTTCATCAGACTGGTGAGCACCTCCTGATTTTTCGGATAGGCGCGGGTGTTGAAAGCGAGAGCCATGCGGCGGCGGAGAGAATCGCTTTTGGCGAACGTGAAGACTGGAAGCGCATCGGGATAATCGGTGGTAAGTTGAATTTTTCCGTTGGCATCGGGCTTGTGGCGATCGATGTAATCCTGCGGCAGGCCATCGAGTTCGGAAGGATCGGCCTCGACGACCCTCTTCCCGTCCGAGATGTTGCGGTCGAACATGGACTGCTCTTCCGTGGCCTGGTCGTTCAATTTCTTGAGGCGGGCGCGGGTGGCGTTATCTTTGTCAACCCCGGCGAGACGGAATTCGAGAAGCTGGCGCTGGACGTAATGCTTTGTGGCGGCGTCGGCTTTTGAAAGATCGATGGCGGCAAGCGCATTGTAGACATTGTGATTCAGGGCGATGGCAGTCTGAGCGGCGCTGGCTTTCGTAAGCATCGCGGTGGCGTGATCGCGGAAGGCAGCGTCAGGATGGACCTGCTCCATGAGAGCGGCGAAGTAGCCGGCGGAATTGTTTTGGCGAACGGCCTCGTCGTAGAGGGTGAGAGTGTTCTCGATGGTGCGAGGACCCTTTACCGAGACTAATGCATCGATGGCGCGTTGCCCCGCGGCGAGACGGTCGTTTTCGATTTTTTCGAAGGTGGCGACATCGGGCTTGCTGGCCCAGATAGTCGGCTGGGAGACGCTGACTTTTTGCGCGGAGAGGATTGCACCGAGTACGAACGGGAGACATAGAAAGACGGCAAGGCGTGCGGCGAGCAACATGAAGCAACCTCGTCGAGGAAGTCGGGGCTGGAACGATTTAAGAATTTGAATGCTGCCAATAAATTGTTGATGACGGCGGGTGGCGATGTCAAGCCATTCACTTCTCGTGGGAACGAAATTCTCACCAAAGGTGACAAAGTAAGGTTAGCGGAAGAGTGAGGATCAGTCATAGGCGCCTCCAAACCTGAAACCTTAACCACAGAGAACATAGGGGTTCCCTGAGAAATACACTCGGCGGAATTTATGGGCCAGGCGACCAATTCGAGAGCGCGGTTGCAAAACGAAGGTAACGTTCCCCCTTGATTACCTATTCATGGTGCCGATGGGCTTATGTTAACGTTGGAATTACCGCATCCTTATAGGGGCTGACAAGGTTTTTCGTCCACGTGTCTTCGCAGACTCGCAAACCGGGCGTCCACATTGCGTGGAAGACGGTCACGTATCGCAGCGTCGCGCTGCTAATCGTGGGCGCTGCATTGGTCTGTCTGCTCGCAGTGCGTCTGGCGTTTCCCGAGTTTACCGAATCCAGCATCAAGGCGGTTGATGGAGTAGCCAACAGAATGTTAGAACGGGTAGCCGGCATGGCTCCGGCTCCCGGAGGCGGCGTTTCCACAGCGCAGCAAGCCCACTTTACGGCGCTCGACGGTACGGTGCGGATCAAAAAGGCTAGCAGCAGTAGTTGGCTATCGGCGGATTACAACGTCCCTTTGGAGAAAGGCGACGTGGTGCAGACCGGCTCGGAAGGCATGGCGAAGGTGGTGTTCAACGACGGCACCAGCTACACGGTCAAACAGGATTCGCTGATCGTGATTGAAGAAAATTCGGCGAATGACCAGCAGCAGACGAATGTATCCGTGGCGGTGACTACCGGAACCGTAGATCTTTCGACCGCGACATATTCCCAAGGCTCGAAATCGCAGGTGATCGTGGCGGGAGCGACAGCGTCGCTGTCTCCGGAATCGACCGCGCAAGTGCGCAACGATCCCAAAACGGACCAACACGAGATTTTGATGAAAAGGGGCAGTGGCGAGGTGACGCGCAACGGGGAAACAGTCCAGTTGGCGAACTGGGAAAAGGTTAGTTTCCGGCAGGCGGAAGTGCACATGGAGAAAGCCAAAGGCACGGGTCCGCCGACACCCATTTCTCCGGCGAACATGGCGCCAATTTTTACCTCGGGCGAAAAGACAAAGGATGTGGAATTTTCCTGGACGCCGATGGCGAACGCCGCAGGCTACCGGCTTCGCATATCGAGAAATCCTTACTTTTCTTCTACACTAGTGGATAAGAGAGTGAACTCGACCGACGTTTCCGTTACCAGTCTGGGCGAGGGCGCGTATTACTGGGTGGTCCAGTCGTACGAAGCCTCGGGCAAGGAATCGGTGGAGAGCGAGAAGAATCGCTTCACCGTCATTTCCAAAGGCAAGCAAAGCGCCGCCATCGATCTGGAACTGGATCCTTTCATTCAGCACGGACATGTCATTGAAGTTACTGGCAAGACGCAAATCGGAGCTCGGGTGATGGTGAACGGACGCGAGGTGCCGATGGTCTCGACAGATGGCACATTCCATTACTTCACACCGCCGCTGCAACCGGGAGAAGCCGTGATTACGGTAACGGCGCAGACGTCCGAGGGCGGGGTGAATACGCAGCAGAAGAAGATCATTATCGAGTAGGCTCAAATTTTCGTATAACCGGGGTTCGCCCCGGAAGCAGGGCGGTTGAATCAGTAAAAGCGAGAGAATACTTCGTCATGTCAAGCAACGGCTTTCATTCATCGCGGTCCCATAACCTCAGGTCCCTATTCAGCCTGTTCTCGAGCGATCTGGCAATCGATCTGGGGACGGCCAACACACTGGTGTATGCGCGCGGCAAGGGCATTGTGGTGAATGAGCCCTCGATTGTTGCCATCAACAAGAACACTGGAGAAGTCGAGGCCGTGGGCAAGGAGGCAAAAGAGATGCTGGGCCGAACGCCCGGCAACATTGTCGCCATCAAGCCCATGAAGGACGGCGTAATCGCCGACTTCAAAGTCACCGAGAAAATGCTGAATTATTTCATCCAGAAAGCTCACAACCGGAAGATGCTGGTGCATCCGAGGATTGTGATTGGCGTGCCTTCGGAGATTACACAGGTGGAGAAGCGCGCCGTCATGGACTCCGCGTATCGCGCCAAAGCCAGCGAAGTGCATCTTGTAGAACAGGCCATGGTGGCGGCGATCGGAGCTGGACTGCCGATCACGGAACCCAGCGGAAACATGGTGGTGGACATTGGCGGGGGAACGACGGATATCGCGGTGATTTCGCTGAGCGGCATTGTCTACTCGCGTTCCGTGCGGATGGCGGGCAACCAGATGGACGAAGCCATCATGAATTATCTGAAACGGAAATATAATCTACTGATCGGGGAGCGTACCGGCGAACAAATCAAGATGGAGATCGGATCGGCTCATCAGCTCGATAAGCCGATGACCATGGAGATTAAAGGGCGCAACCTGATCGAGGGCGTCCCGAAGACGATCACGGTGGATGATGGCGAAGTCCGCGAGGCACTTAGCGAATGTGTATCGACAATCATGAATGCAATTCGTGTGGCTTTGGAGCGGACGCCCCCAGAGCTTTCCGCAGACATCAGCGATCGGGGAATTGTTCTGACCGGCGGCGGAGCGCTGTTAAAAAATTTGGATAAACGCATCCGAGAAGAGACTGGACTCCCAGTTTCTATCGCCGACGATCCGTTGTGCAGCGTGGTGCTGGGCACGGGCAAGATGCTCAGCGATTTCAAGCTGCTGCGGAAGATTTCAATTGAGTAGAAAACAGTTTCTTTCCAGTTTCTAGTTTCCAGTGAGCTGGGCTAGCAGGAAACTGGAAACAAGAACCTGGAAACGTCTCCCATGGAATCCGTTCTTGGCCGCTACCGCAATCTAATCATTCTGGTGGGAGTGTTATTTCTGCAAGTGCTGGGGCTGGCCGTACAGGTCAAGCGCAGCGCAGACCCGCAGAACACGCGGCTGATCCGTATTTGGGCAGTGGATGCAATCACCCCCTTTGAGCGGGTACTGGTGTGGGCGCAGAGCGGCAGCCGCAATCTGTGGCACGACTATTTTTTTCTGCGCGGGGTAAGGGCGGAAAACCGCGAGCTTAAGCAACAGATCGAGCAGATGAGGCTGGAACAGGTGCGATTGAGTGAAGACGCCGAGCAGGCACACCGGTTGCAGGAGTTGCTGGCGTTCAAAGAGCAAGTCATCGCAAAGACCGTCCCCGCGCAGGTGATTGGATCGAGTGGCAGTGATCTGTCACGGTCCATCTACATCGACAAAGGTTCGAACGACGGTGTTGCGACCGATATGGCGGTAATCACGGCGGGTGGGGTCGTGGGAAAGGTTCT
Organism: Candidatus Sulfotelmatobacter sp.; assembly: GCA_049588915.1. Taxonomy (GTDB): domain Bacteria; phylum Acidobacteriota; class Terriglobia; order Terriglobales; family Acidobacteriaceae; genus Sulfotelmatobacter. Next base: position 3,797 of record JBAVZU010000262.1, on the reverse strand, counting down.
GCGCGTATATCCTTCGACTTCGCTGGTATTGATGATCAACGATCAGACCAGCGGCGTGGGCGCGATGCTGGAGAAGACCCGGTTGCAGGGCGTGCTGAGAGGAACTCCTGATGGAGAGGTGATCCTGGAGCGGGTGATGAGCGACGAGCAAGTGTCCCCAGGAGACGTTTTGCTGAGCAGTGGAGGCGACCAGATATTTCCGAAGGGGCTGCCCGTGGGCACAGTGACCAAGGTGAGCCCGGGACATGAAATGTTTTTGAAGATCGAGGTGAAGCCCGCAGCGGATCTGAGCCGGCTGGAAGAAGTGTTGGTGGTTACCGAAAAGCAAGAACAAAGTGCGGTGGCTGATACGGGAGCGCGAGTGCGCGCCGCCGATATTTTGGCGCAGCGGTTGCCCTCAGTTCCGGACAAGCCCGCAAGCGATACGAAAGCGGTTGTAACGGCAGGGTCTGGAATAACTAGTGAAAATTCGGAGGCTGCTGCGAAGCCGCTAACCGCGCCCACAAACTCCGCCAAGCCCGACGGTCTTCAACACGAATCCACGCCGGTGGTAGTTAGGGGACAGAGCGGTTCAGCCGCTGACGCGATGGCGGGAGATGCTCCGAAAGCACTGTTGAGCGGAGGTTCAAAGGCAGCCAGCACGGCGTCATCGGCGCCGAAACCATCAGCGCCCCAATCGAAATCTTCCGCCTCCAAGCCTGATCCGCAACTGCCTGCATCGGCAGATGACCCCCATTAGCGTGCCCATTACTTACACATCCAGCGAACAGATTGAGGTTTACCGGTTCAGCATTCCGGTTACCGTGGGGGTGCCGTTGCTGGCCCTGTTTCTGCAGGCATTCCTGCCAAGGCGGTTTCCGTTCTTTTCGATCTTTGATCTGCCGTTGCTGGTGACGATTTTTTTTGCCATGGCGCGGCGCAATCCCATTTCCGGATTATTCACCGGCGCAGCCATTGGCCTGGCGCAGGATATGCTGGGCGCCTATCCGATTGGAATTTACGGGATCGCCAAGACCGTCGTGGGTTACTTCGCTTCGTCCCTCGGAGCGAAGCTGGATGTGGAAAACGCAGGCGCGCGCTTCTTGGTCACGCTGGGATTTTATCTGGTCCATGCGGCGGTCTACTTCACTGTAGCGCGCGGCATGGTCGATATGACGCTGAATTGGAGCTGGAGCCGCGGACTTATTGCAGGGGTGGCAAATGGTTTTCTCGGCGTAGGACTGTACTTTCTGCTGGATAAGTTCAAGCAGAGAACGTAAAGGCAGTTCCCGGTTCTCAGTATGCCAGTAGTGACCTACGTTACCTTTTCGGCTAGGCGCGTTAGCGGCTCGAGGAGCTAGAATTGGACATCCGAGAGGAATTTCCAAGCCTCCGGCGCGTGCCGCTAGTTGCGTAGCAACGGGGTACTGAGAACAGAGAACTGATGTTCGGACGTGACGAAAAAGTATCGGCGATCCGCCTGACAGCGGCGCAGTACCTGATCCTCGGCATCTTTCTAGTGCTCGCTTACGGATTGTGGCGACTGCAGGTAATGCAGACCGATCTGTACGCCTCGCTTGCCGAAAAGAATCGCATCCGCAACGTGCCGATTCTTGCACCCCGTGGAAAAATTCTGGACCGCGAAGGGCGCATCATCGTCGATAACTATCCCTCCTTTTCGGCGCTGCTTCTGCGTGATTCCTCGCGCGACCTGAATGCCGATGCCGATCTGATTGCACAAGGCCTGCATCTGGATGTGAACGAAGTGCGGGCACGCATCCATCATTTCGCTTCCATGCCACAGTACGAGCCCATCTTCCTGAAAGAAGACATCACGCAGGATGAGCAGGCCTTCATCGAGGCACATCGCAACGAGCTTCCGGAACTGGACACGATCCGGGCGGACCGGCGTCTTTACCCGCGTAACGGTTTCATGGCGCACCTGATCGGCTATGTGGGCGAAGTGACGGAAGACATGCTCAACCAGCCCCAGTTCGAACTTTATAACCCGGGCGATGTGGTGGGAGTTTCCGGCGTGGAGCGGCAGTACAACAACGCTTTGATGGGAAAAAACGGAGCCCGGCAGGAGCTCGTGAACAGCCATGGCCGTGAAGTTGGGCTGTTGGGGGAAACCGATGCGATTCCTGGAAAGCAGTTGAAGCTCACGGTCGATATTGATCTGCAGATTGCAGCCGAGGAAGCGCTGGAAGGGAAGAACGGAGCGATAGTCGCCATGGATCCCCATACCGGGGAAGTTCTGGCGATGGTGAGCCGGCCGACGTTCGATCCCAACGATTTTGCAGTGCGCGTCTCGCGCGACGAATGGAATAAGCTCGTCACCGATCCCGACAAGCCGCTCTTGAACAAGGCCATTCAAGCACAGCTCGCGCCCGGTTCCACATTCAAGATCATCATGTCGGTGGCAGGATGGCAGGAAAACATTGCGCAGGATCTGCACGTCAACTGCACCGGGGGCGCCGAATTTTACGGCCGCCGGTTCGGCTGTTGGGTGAAAAGTGGGCACGGCTCTGTGACACTGGAGAAAGCGATCTACCAGTCTTGCGACGTCTTCTTCTATACGTTGGCGGAAAGGTTAGGCATCGACCGTATCGCCAAATACGCGACTGCTCTTGGCCTGGGACAGAAGACGGGGATTGACCTGCCCAATGAGGTGACGGGCGTGATGCCGTCGGAAGAATGGAAGATCCGGAACTTCAAACAGAAATGGTTTGCCGGCGAAACGATTTCGGTCGGAATCGGGCAGGGAGCGGTAGCGATTACGCCGGTGCAGTTGATGCGCGCGATCGCTGCAATTTCGATGGGCGGGCGGATGGTCGTGCCTCACGTAGTCGATCCGCAAGGTCTGCCCAGCGGCTATGTGGAGACGAGTCATGTGATGGAAACGAAGACGGTTCCGATTGATCCCAATGGATGGACATTCATCACCGACGCTATGTCGCGGGTCCTGCTGCCGGAGGGCACGGCTCCCTCGGCTCATATTCCTGGAATTGATATCGCAGGCAAAACAGGGTCGGCGCAGATCGTTTCGCTGGCTACCCGCGCCAGATTCAAGAATAGTGAGGCTCTCGCTCAAAATGGATGGTTCGTCGGATTCACGCCACGGCGGAATCCCGACATCATTGTGTGCGTGCTGTTCGAAGGCGGAGAGCATGGAAAACTGGCCGCACGCTTGGCAACACAGGTGCTCAAGGCTTACGTAGACAAACAGCGGCGATTGCCCAGCAAGATGGCGGATAAGCCGAAGAGCGATGGCAAGGTTGATGTGGGCGCTCTTTGGACGGCGCCCGAAGGCGACAAACTGGAGGGCGGACGCATCGCGCTGGACTTGCCGAAGAAGCCGCTGCCGTTGGCGATGGCCGCGCCTGGAGTGCAATGAGGCCGCGACTGGCGGTTTGAGCCATGGCAGACTCGTTAGCGGAAAATTTATGAGTAGAAAAGCTAGGAAAATGATCACCAAGAGCCCGACGGCCCTGCGAAGCAGAATCGAAAGCGTTACAAAGCTTTGGAATATTTTATTGCTCACATAGAGCCCCCTACGCGTGAGTGGTTGGTAACAAGAGACGAGAAAGCTAGGAGCTAAGAGCTAGAAGCTAGAAGCTGAGTTATGTCACGTTACGTTTCATTCCGCGATTTCGACTGGTTGCTGCTGATATTCGTGCTCATGATCTGCGGGCTAGGCGTCATGGAGATCCGCAGTGCTACGATGCACACCAAGTTTGCCGGGTCTCATATCAAGCAGGTGTATTGGGTGTTGGCGGGCGTGGGAATGATGTTTTTGATCAGCTTGGTCAATTACC
>JBAVZU010000261.1:0-6792 GCA_049588915.1 Candidatus Sulfotelmatobacter sp. | reverse complement strand
CGACCAGCGCCCGGGTGGCGCACATACTGCGGGAAAAGGGCTTCAACACGTTCGTGATCGTCGGCGGTTTGACGGCGTGGCGTAAGGCGGGCGAGCCGGTAGAATCGGTGCCGAAGGATGACCTGGTGAGGCTGCCTACGTTCAACTAGTTGCTCTGCGTCTTATCCTTCAAGCGATGGCTAAGAATAAAGAAATCGAAATCAAGTTTCGCGTTGAGAACCTGCGGTCACTTTTGCGCAAGCTGCCCCGTGTGGGATTTCGCTTGGTTACGAAGCGAACCCACGAGATGAACACTCTTTATGATCTTCCCGGTGAAGTTCTTCGCAGGCGGCAACAATTGCTAAGGCTGCGCCAGTATGGTTCCAAATGGAAGCTCACCCACAAGGCCGGAAAGACAACCGGGCGACATAGCAGCCGCGAGGAACTGGAGACGGAAGTGAGCGACGGCAAGAAGATGGATTTGATCTTGCGGGCTTTAGGTTACGCCCCGTCGTTTCGCTACGAGAAGTTTCGAGCGGAGTGGTCCGATGGAAAAGGGCAGGTTGTTGTGGACGAGACTCCGATCGGGAATTTCTGCGAGATCGAGGGCCAGCCGCGTTGGATCGACAGGACGGCCGGGAAGCTGGGAGTGTCCAAGGCGGATTACATCACGAAGAATTACGCGACGTTATTTGCCGACTGGAAGGCTCAAAGCAAAAGTAAGGCTGAGGAGATGACGTTCAGGGCCGTCGGCAGAAGAAAATAACCGGGCTTTGCCCGCCGGACGCGGTCCCCACGTGATCCACAGGCTATCAGGCCCCGTGGCACTTCTTATACTTCTTGCCTGAGCCACACGGACAAGGATCGTTGCGGCCTACTTTTTCCTGGCCACGAACGACTTGCTGGACGGGTTGCACGTCGCCGGCGCCGGCCATGCGAGCCTGCTCTAACTCGCGGCGCTTACGGCGCATAAAGGCTTCTTCCAAATCATCAGCGGAGGTAGCGACCAGTCGCGGAGGATGATGACCGTTGCCGCCGGCGCCCTGCGGGCTCGGAACTCCAGGCCCCTGTCCGCGACCATCGGATCCGCCCCCGTCCGGGCCACCAACACCCTGATCTGGCGGACGCTCGATGATCTGCATCAGGTATAGATAGCGGGCTGTATCTTCCTGGAAGCGCTGCAGCATGGCCTCGAACATGTCGAAGGACTCTTTCTTGTACTCGACCAGCGGATCGTGTTGGCCATATCCGCGCAGGCCGATGCCCTCCTTGAGGTGGTCCATGCTGAGGAGGTGATCCTTCCATTGTGAATCGAGGACGCTCAGCATAATCATGCGCTCATGATGGCGCATGGCCTCGGGACCAATCAGCTTTTCTTTCGCGTCGTAACGCTCTTTCAGCTTTTCGAAAATGGCATCGCCGAGTTCTTGTCGGTTCAAGGTTTCCGACTTCACGCCTTCCGCAATGAAATCGACGCCGAAGCGGGTGAAAACCGCATCTTTGAGACCCTTGATATTCCAATCGTCGACATGACCTTTGGGTGGACAATACTCATCCATCAGATCGCCCAGAATGGCGGAGACGTAATCTTCAAGGATCAGATCCTTCTGATCCATCCCCTCGAGCAAGCGCCGGCGCAGACCATACACGGCCTCGCGCTGCTTGTTCATCACGTCGTCGTATTCCAAGAGATGTTTGCGGGATTCGAAGTGCTGGCCTTCAACCGCCTTCTGCGCAGTCTCAATCCGGCGGCTGATCAGCTTCGATTCGATCGGAACGCCTTCTTCCATGCCGAGGCGCTCGAGTAACTTCGAGACCCACTCCTTGGCGAAGATGCGCATCAGGTCATCTTCGAGCGCAAGGTAGAAGCGCGAGGAGCCGGGGTCGCCCTGACGGCCAGCGCGACCGCGCAGCTGGTTATCGATGCGGCGCGACTCGTGCCGTTCCGTGCCCAGAATATGCAGGCCGCCGACGGCAGTTACTTCGTCATGTTCTTTATCTGTCTGCTCCTTATAGCGATTGAACACGTCGCTCCACTTGTCGGTGGGCACGGTGTATTCATTGCCGTTGTAGTAGAAGATGGAGGTTGTGCCATCCTCCTGCGGGCCTTCGATCTTGCCCTGCGCCACGCGCAATTGCTGCGCGATCCCTTTCTTCACCAACTCCTGCTTAGCCATGAATTCCGGATTGCCGCCGAGCAGAATGTCGGTGCCGCGGCCCGCCATGTTGGTGGCAATCGTCACCATTCCCTGGCGTCCGGCTTGCGCCACGAATTCAGCTTCACGCTCGTGGAACTTGGCGTTCAGAACGACGTGCTGCTTCAGTCCCTTCTTCTTCAACAACTCGGAAAGACGCTCCGATTTTTCAATCGAAGTGGTGCCGACCAGCACCGGCTGGCCCTTCTCGTGGAGCTTCTGAATCTCGTCGGCGACGGCGAAGTATTTTTCTTTCTCAGTGCGGAAGACGACGTCGGGATTTTCCAGCCGCAGCAACTGCTTGTTTGTCGGAATGACAATGACGTCTAATTTATAAATATTGTCGAACTCAGTGGCTTCCGTTTCCGCGGTGCCCGTCATGCCTGAGAGCTTCTTAAACATGCGGAAGTAATTCTGAAACGTGATCGTGGCGAGCGTCTGATTCTCGCGCTCAATCTTCACGCCTTCTTTGGCTTCGATCGCCTGGTGCAAGCCGTCAGACCAGCGACGCCCCGGCATCATCCGTCCGGTAAACTCGTCGACGATGATGACCTCGCCTTCTTTGATCACATATTCCACATCGCGACGGTATAGCGCGTGCGCCTTGATGGCTGTCTCCACGTGATGCTTGAGCGGCCAGTTCTCCGGATCGGCAATGTTTCCGATGCCAAGAAGCTGCTCAACTTTTTCCCAGCCCTCGTCTGTAACGGTGATGTTGCGGTGTTTCTCGTCGACCACAAAGTCGCCCGTAAGCTGCGCAGGCTCGCCCGGAGCCACCTCTAATTCTTCTCCCTTTTCCAGCTTCGGAATGATGCGGTTCACGCGGTAATACTTATCGGTGGATTCCTCACTGGCGCCTGAAATAATCAGTGGAGTACGGGCTTCATCGATCAAAATGGAATCCACTTCGTCAACGATGGCAAAATTGTGCCCGCGCTGCACGCAATCTTTCAGATCGAACTTCATGTTGTCGCGCAGGTAGTCGAAGCCGAACTCGTTGTTGGTGCCATATGTGACGTCGGCGGCGTAGGCGGCGCGGCGCTGCTCATCGTCAAGATCGTGGACGATCACCCCAACGGTCAATCCCAGGAAGCGGTAGAGTTTTCCCATCCATTCGGAGTCGCGTTTCGCCAGATAGTCGTTGACCGTTACCACGTGCACGCCCCGGCCGCTGAGGGCGTTAAGATAAACTGGAAGAGTCGCGACCAGAGTCTTGCCTTCGCCGGTCTTCATTTCAGAAATCATGCCCTTGTGCTGCACCATCCCGCCGATTAACTGGACGTCGAAGTGGCGCATGTTGAGCACGCGCCGCCCAGCCTCTCGCACCACGGCAAAGGCCTCTACCAGGATTTCATCGAGAACTTCCTGCAGGGCGTCGTATTGCTCTTTCTCGAACTGCTTCGCCTGATCGACATCAACATCAGAGTCAGCTTCCAGTTCCGCTGCGGGAACGCTGGTAACGTGGCTGAGCCGCTCTTGGATGCGCTGCCGGAACTCTTCCGTCTTCGCTCGCAACTGGTCGTCGGTAAGCTTCCGCATCTCGGGTTCGAGGGCATTGATGGCCTCGACCTTGGGCATCATGCTCTTGACGACCCGCTCGTTCTTGGTCCCAAATACTTTGCCAATGAGAGTGTTAATCAAACGGTAAATTCCTTCAGAGGGGAATCACCCAGCCTATCTGTTTTAGCCTAGCATATTTAGATGCAGGAAAAAGAGGGTCTGATCTTGGTGCCGCAGCACGATTGTGGCTTAGCCACTTTCCAGGAGGCGATTGTTCGTTGGCACGGCTTGGGCTGGAGGGAATCCGTAAGCAATCGGCAGAGTTGGCCAAATTTCGTGTATATTCCCCACGACGTATGTCCACTTTCTATGATCGTTTTCTCGAGTGCGCGGCACGCTGGCCGAACAATGTCGCGCTCGAACTGCAACGCAACGATCAACTCGAAAGCTGCACCTATGCCGATCTGCGCCGGATGGCCGAGTCGGTGGGGCGATGGATTCAAGAAAGCGGATTCGCGCGCGGGTCGCGCTTAGCGATCGTAGCGGACAATCATCCCCGCTGGGTGGCGGCCTATCTCGGCACCATCGCGTCCGGCTGCACCGTCGTCCCTCTCGATACGGCTCTGCATGCCGACCAACTTACCAAGCTGCTGAAGGACAGCGGAGCTTCCGCGCTCTTCTGCGATGCAAAACACGCCGCGGTTGTTGGCGAGGCGGTCGAAAGCCTGAAGATTGGTGTTGTGCTCATTGACCCGGAGCGCGCACCTGACGGCCGCTCCCCGGGACCGACTTGGCTGACGAATCTACCCGCGATCTTCGAAAGTGGTCCGACACACTTCGAGCCTGCAGCTTCCAACGAAAGAGATATCGCCGCTCTGCTCTACACGTCAGGTACCACGGCTGACCCCAAAGGCGTGATGCTAACGCACGCCAACTTCCTGGGGGAAGTGGAGGCGGTATTTAACTGGGTGGAAATCGGATCCTCCGATGCGCTGCTCGGCGTGCTTCCTATGTTTCATGTGCTGGCGCAGATGGCCAATCTGTTGCTGCCGCTGGTAAAAGGTTGTCGTGTGGTGTATTTGGAGACTTTGAACACCACCGAGCTTCTGCGGGCGTTGCGCGAGCGCAACATTACTGCCTTCGCGGTAGTGCCGCAATTTTTCTATCTGATCCACCAGAGGATCTTCGAAGAAGTGGAGAAGCGCGGAACTTTGACGAAGAGAGTCTTTGACAGCATGATTGGGCTCAATCGCGGCTTGCGAAAAGTGGGCATCAACGCAGGGCCGCTTTTGTTTAAGAGAATTCACGAGACTTTGGGTAAGAAGATGCGATATCTGGTCACTGGAGGATCGCGCTTTGATTCCAAGATCGCCAAAGATTTTCACGACCTCGGCATCGACGTTTTGCAGGCTTACGGTTTGACAGAAACAACTGCCGCGGTCTTTGCCAACTCACCCGGCGACAACGTGATTGGCTCTGTCGGCAAGGCAATGAAGGGGGTGGGGGCCAAGATCATCGACCCCCAACCGCAGGAAGAAGGCGGCCCGCCCACGGGCGAAGTTGCCTTGCGGGGAGCCGTTGTGATGAAGGGTTACTGGAATCGTCCGGACGCCACCGGCGCAGTTCTGCGTGATGGATGGTTCTACACCGGCGATCTCGGCTATTTTGACGCGGACCGAAACTTATTTCTCACGGGCCGCAAGAAAGAAGTGATCGTCCTCAGCAACGGGAAAAATATCTATCCCGAAGAAGTCGAGGCGCATTATCTGAAATCGCCACACATCAAAGAACTGGCGGTGGTGGGACTCGAAGGCACGGCCGGAGAAGGCGGCGACCGGCTGCATGCGGTGATTGTTCCTAACTTCGACGCGCTGCGCCAGAAAAAGATAGTCAACGCCAAGGAAGTCATCCGCTTCGATATCGAAGGCCTGTCGCAACAGATCGCGTCAACGAAGCGCATCGGGAGCTATGAGATATGGCAAGAAGATTTGCCGCGCACCACCACACGAAAGATCAAGCGCTTTGAAGTGGAGAAGCGCGTCAAGGCCAATCAATCTCGAAAAATCTCTGACGATTCTGAGCTGCCCTCCGAACGGCCACTGACCGCGGATGAGGCGGCGTGGCTTGGTCAGGATGACGTTCAACAAGTCCTGAACATTGTACGCGAAATCGCGCGTACCTCACCTGGGACCCTGCGGCCTGATCACAATCTGGAACTCGATCTGGGCCTCGACTCCATGCAGCGCGTCGAATTGCTAAGCCATCTCGAAGAACAACTCGGCGGGAATGTCGAAGAATCGCGGCTTTCCGGCATCTATACCGTACGCGATCTGGTGGACGCAGTTCTGCAGAGTGCGGCGAGCGGAGCCGGCAGCCCCGGCAACCGTGCGGTCTTCGCTGGATGGAAAGCGATTCTGGCGGAAGGGCCAGAGCTAGCAGATGTGATTCCCCTGGTCCGGCCGCACCGCGTGAGTACAGCATTCTGGTACGTATTTTCGCGGCTGGTGCAGGTGATCGCACTCGATCGCTTTCATCTGCAGGTGCGGGGGATCGAAAAATTGCCGAAGAGCGGGCCGTACATTCTCTGCTCCAATCACCAGAGCTATCTTGATCCTCTTGTTCTTGCCAGCGTTCTACCACCTGAAGTATTCAAGAAAGTCTTCGCCGTGGGAACCAGCGAAATCTTCGGTGAAGGATTCATGCTGCGGCTGGCGCGATCGCTGCGAATTGTCGTTGTGGATCCCGACGCCAATCTGGTTCCCGCTATGCGTGCCGGTGCCTTCGGTCTGCGGCAGGGGCGCCCGTTGATTCTCTATCCCGAAGGCGAGAGGTCGATTGACGGCATCCCGCGGATTTTCAAGAAGGGCGCGGCGATTCTATCCATTCATTTGCAGGCTCCGATTGTTCCCATCGCGATCGATGGATTCTACAAAGCGTGGCCGCGAAATCAATCATTTCAGGGTTTCACACCGCTGAAGATGGAATTCGGCGATCCGATTGTTCCGCCGCAGGAGAGTGAAGCGTCGGAAGAGGCTTATGAAAAGCTGACTGGGGAGTTGAAGGCACGAGTGGTGACAATGTGGGACGGGATGCGAGGAGTGAGTTGATCGTGTGGAGC
>JBAVZU010000260.1:0-26071 GCA_049588915.1 Candidatus Sulfotelmatobacter sp. | reverse complement strand
GCCATGGCCTGCGCACCGTTTTGCGAGGTTACAGCGAGGCTGTGCGCCAGACCGGGATTACTGCTCACCCCCTGGATGCCCGCACCGACTGTTACACCGCAACCTGTCGACAGCGAGGTTGCGGCGTCGGACCCCACGTCGATCCGGCAGGTGCCGAGGCGCGGCGATCCTTTGGTGATCTTGGCTCCAGACGGATCGTATTCCCAATACAGAATAGTATTCGCGCCACTGTCGTTTTCCTGCGATGGCTCCCCATACTTGGCAATCAGGGCCTGCTTCAAGCTGTCGACGGTCGGCTGCTTGCCCTCCGCGAACGATTCCTCGCGCGCGACCGTGAGAACTTGTTCCTGTCCGGGCAACCCCGTTGTGCTGACAAAATAGCGGCTCTGACCGATCGGCAGCGGCGTAGCGTAGGCGTTGTTTTCTCGCTCCATGGCTTGATTCATCATGTTCGCGACGGTTTGCTGCGGGTTCCTGACCACGCGAGGCTCAGCGAATTTCCCGTCGAAGCCCTGGCGGATTTGCTGGCCAAAGGTGTTGATATTATACTTGCGGAAGGTATTTTCGGTCACGACCATCAGCGGGTTGTCACACATGACGAGGTTGGCCGCCTCATCCCACGGCATGCCTGGTCGCACGCCCGTTACGTCGTCGACCGGCGCGCCAGCGGGCTGCGCTGCGGCCACATTGGCCGGACACTTCACGTTGCCGCGCATTTCCTTCGCGACTTGCTCCGCACTCGCCGCGCCCGGAGGCGCCGCTGGGGAGGATTGCGCAGTGCTCGTAGTCGCGTTGTTTGCGCTTTTGGACCCACAGGCTGCCATCGAAAGCGCGGCCCACGCGCATGCCACCCACAGCAAACGGCTCATTGCGCCTCTTCGACGACGGGAAATCCAGAGCCCTTTTTTACGCGCGCCAAACTGTAATGTCAAGACCAATTTGGTGAGGCGCCCAAGCCAAATCTGACGCGACAGTCCGCTTGCTCGGTCACCGGCAACCAACTCACGATCACCAGCGGCACGGGCACGTGCTCAGTCACGGCCACCAAGGCCGCCGACTCGAACTACAATCAGGCAACCTCCACGCCGGTGACAGTCACGGTTCAAAAGGCAACGCCGACGATAAGCATCAGTAATATTCCCAGCGGCGCGATGTAGGGCGGAAGTTTTACGCCGACACGTGCATACACCGGCGATGGCACTACTTCCGTGACATCCAGCACGCTCAAGAGCTGCACCGTCTCCGGCGGCTTCGTTTGCTTTGTGGGCGTCGGCACGCGCACGGTGACCACGCACGCCACGGCGACAGCGATCTATGCGGCGGCAACCGGCAACCCCCAGTCGTTCACGATTGCCAAAGCGACGACAACAATAAGCATCAGCAACATTCCAAGGAATGCGGAGAAAGGTGGGAGCTTTACGGCGACGTATAACTACATTGGTGATGGGACTCCCTCGGTGACATCGAGCACGCTCAGCACCTGCATGGTGTCCGGAACTGTCATCAAGTTTATAAATACCGGCACGTGCACATTGACGGCAGCGGCCACTGCGGGCACCTATGTCGAAATAATTTAGTTATTTCAACTTAAATTCCAGCCATGAATCTTTTAAAATAACCGCTCCCCCGCCCTTGAACACGGCGCGCAACGGCACGTCCTGCCGCGCGCAGACACATCGCAATTCCGCAGTCAACAACCGGCACTGGAACTCTGGCCGCTAAGAAGACCGTTGACCTTCTTCTGCGGGAACTCGGCAAGCATCTGTTCGGAGAACGCTACCACCGGCTAAATGCTTCACATGAAACAATGTTTTGACTGTGCATTAGAATCAAAGTCAAAAAATGCCCGCTGTCGTTCTAGTTTGTTGGTGTCGCGAGCATTGGCCAACGGAGCCCAACCACGGAGTCTCGACAAAAGCCTACTGTTGGTTTCCGCGTTTCCGTGTAATCGTGTTTCTGTGATCACAGAAAGGCGATTCGAGCATGATCGTAGCCGTTATCAATCAGAAGGGCGGGGCCGGCAAAACTACCGTCGCCCTCAATTTGGCCGCAGCGATGGGTGAGTTTAAACAAACGGCGCTAAAGTCCCATAGGGTTAACGTGAAGCCCTGGAGCGCTTCTTTTTAGTTAAGAGGCGTATCACTGAGGTTCGGCTGACGCCGAGGCGTTTGGAGATTGCCCGTTTACTGAGGCCATCTTTGCGAAGCTGCCGCATTTGCGGGGCGAGGTTAGAGGCGGTTTTGGGCCTACCATGCGGCCTCCCCTCCTTCCTTGCCTGATCGATCCCCGCTTTTACCCGATCCCTCAAAATATCCCGTTCGAACTCCGCAAAGACGGCCAGCATCCCGGCGAGCGCTCTGCCGCTCGGGGTCGTGAGGTCAAGCGCTTCGCTCAGTGAAACAAAGCCCACTTCCAACGCGGTCAGTTCCTGGAGCGTATTCACGAGATCCACGAGCGACCTGCCCCAGCGATCGAGCCGCCAAACGAGCACGGAATCAATCTCGCGCCGCCGGGCGGTTTCGATCAGTTTTTCCCGCAGCGGGCGCGTTGTCGCCCCGGAACCCACGTCCTTGACTTCGACGGTGACGGTCCATCCTCTCTTCCTGGCATAGCTCCGCATCGCCGACAGTTGCATGGGTAGCGTTTGCTGATCGTGCGTCGAGACACGGGCATAGAGCCCGACCCGAGGCGATTTACCCCCATGTCCAAAAACCCCCTTGCGTTTGCGGGGTGAAATATGCGGTTTTTGCTGGCTTTTGGGCATGCGTTCCTGCTATGTCCGAAAACTATAGTTTATGGTCATGGTGTTCTCAGCCCGCCGCGAACCCTGGACAAGGCCGCCAGCGTACGATTTTTCCCGCTTCGTGAGTAGACCCCTTTGTGTGAGTTCCCGCTGTGCCGAGAATGAAAATCTTCAACACCCTGGAGGAGGAGGCATTCGAAACCCCGCCAGAGTTCAACAGCGAGGAGCGCAAGCGGTTCTTCTCCTTGCCCCTGTTGCTCAAAGATTCTCTCGCGAACCTGCGCACCCCCACCAATAAGGTGTGCTTCCTGGTGGCGGCCGGTTACTTCAAGGCGCGGCGAAGATTCTTTGCCCGGCAATTCCGCCCGACGGATATCGAGTACGTCGCGCGCCAGATTGGCGTGAACCCGGCCGAAGTTCGCGTCGAAGCTTATAGCAAGGAAACCTACGCCCGCCATCAGCGCGTGATCCTGGACTACTTCGGCTGCAACTCGTTCGACGAAGCGGCGCAGGCATTCACCGCCAGCGAGATCGCCCCTTTGGTGCGCGTCCAGTTACGGCCCAAGCTGGTCCTCGTGGCAATCATCCAGGTTTTGACCCGCAAGAAGATGGAGATCCCCAGCTACAACGTGCTGGCAGATATGATCGTCGCAGCCCTCAATCAGCTCCAGTGCGCGCTCAGCGAAATCATCGACGATTGCCTCAGTGAAACGCAGCGGACCAAGCTCGATGAATTGCTGGAAAAAGCCCCCGTTGACGGGACGGACGAGGGTTGGCGCTACCACCTCACGCTGCTGAAAAAGCCTTTTCAGTCCACCCAGCCGTCGAAAATAAGAGCCAATCTGGCCGACCTGGACACCTTACAGTCGCTCTATCTCGACCTGAAGCCGGTCGTGGAGCGCTTGAACTTGAGCTGCGAACACATCCGCTACTACGCCTATTCGGTCATCAAGTCCCAGATTCCCCAGGTCTCGCGCCGCGCCGACGAAGACCGCTTTCTGCACCTGATCTCCTTCGTCGTGTATCAGACCTTCAGACTGAACGACACCTTGATCGATACGCTGTTGAGCGCCGTACAGGCTGCCATCAATGCCGTGGACAAAGAGCAAAAGGAAGTCTATTTCCGGGAGCGCGAACAGCGCAACCAATCCTTCGCCGCGCTGGTCGATCAGTTGAGGGAGAACGTCCGAGAGACACTATCCTCGATCCGGCATATCGTGGCTGACGCACAACTGAGCGACAGTCAGAAAGTCGCGTTGATTCACGTCGCGCTGAATACGGGGACCGCCAAGCCTGCCCAGGTCGAAAAGCAAATCGACGAGTTCAAGCAAAATGCCGCAAAACTCCAGGAAAGTCAGGACCACTTCGCGCTGCTGGAAACGCGCTCCCTCAAGTTGCAACACCGCGTGGCGGACATCGTATGCCAGGTGCAGTTCGCGCCGAACTGTGGCAAGCCGGCATTGTGGGACGCTTTGCGGCATTACCAGCAGAAGGACGGCAACGTCGACAAGAGCGCACCCGATGACTTTCTGTCCGTCGCCCAGCGCACCGCACTGACCGGCCCGGACGGGAAGTTTCGCGTCTCGCTGTACAAGGCGCTGCTCTATGTCGAGATCGCCGAGGCCATCAAGTCCGGCGGGCTGAATCTGGTCCACTCGGAGAAATACCGCTCCCTCGACGAATACCTGATCCCGAAGACGGAATGGGATGCCCACCGGGGCGAGTATCTGCAACGGGCTCAGCTCGAAGACTTTGCCGACTGCAAGGTCACCTTGAGTGCGCTTGACCAAGTGCTTGATGCCCGTTACCAGAAAACCAATCAGAACTTCCAATCAGACAACAACCCGTATCTGACGAAACGCCCCAACGGCACTTTCCATGTGAGCACGCCCAAGCAGGAGGAAGTGGAATGCTTGTCGCTGGGGGAATTCTTCCCGGAGCGGAAGTATATTTCCTTGCTTGAGATGCTCGCGACGGTGGATCAAGCCACGAACTTTCTCGACGAGTTCGAGCATTGGCAAGTCAAGAACCAGCGCACCAATCCTTCCAAAAAGGTCCTCTTTGCGGGCATTATCGGCTTTGGCTGCGACATCGGTCACCGCAAGCTGGCGCAGATTTCCAAGCAAATCGACGAGGGCGACCTGGACCAGGCGGTCAACTGGCACTTCTCGCTGCAGAACGTCCAGGGCGCCAACGATCGCATCCTGCAGTTGGTTAACCGCATGAGCTTGCCGAACATCCACCGGGGTAAATCCGATGTGCTGCACACCTCTAGCGACGGGCAGAAATTCGAAGTGGCCGTGGATTCCCTGAATGCCAACTATTCATTCAAATATGTGGGCAAAGAGAAGGGCGTCAGCGTGGTGACGTTCATCGACATGCGCGATCTGATGTGGCATTCCACCGTGATCAGCGCCGCCGAACGGGAGGCGGCCTACGTCATCGACGGGCTCATGCACAACGATGTGATCAAGAGCGATGTGCATTCTACTGACACGCATGGATACTCGGAGATCGTCTTTGGGGTAACCCATCTCTTAGGTTTGGAATTTGCGCCACGGATCAAAGGATTGGGCCGGCAACAGCTCTACGCCTTCAAGCACCGCCGGCATTATGAGGCGCAGGGACATGTGTTGCTGCCGGATCGCTATATCCGCGAAGCTTTTATCGAGGATCAATGGGATGAGGCTCTCCGCTTTGTCGCGACCATCCGTCTGAAGGTGACGACTGCCTCGCAACTCTTTAAGCGTCTGAACTCCTATTCTAAGCAGCACCCGCTTTACCGAGCCTTGAAGGAATTCGGAAAGATTCCAAAAACCCTGTTTATCTTGAAATACCGCGACGATCTCGAATTCAGGCAGGCGATTGAAAAGCAGCTCAACAAGAGCGAGGGATCGAACAAGTTCTCCAAGGCGATTTCCTTCGGCCACAACCAGGAATTCATCCAGAGCGAGAAGGAAGACCAGGAGATTGCCGAGGGCTGTCGGCGTCTGATCAAGAACGTGATCGTATGCTGGAACTACCTCTATCTCTCACGAGAACTTGCCGCAGAAAAGAACGAGAAACGCAGAGCGGAACTGATCGAAGCCATTCGCCACGGCTCGGCCGCAACCTGGAAGCATTGTAACTTGCACGGGGAATTCGATTTCTCGGATGATCGGATGGTCGATTCCATGGGCCTGGCCTTTCCCAAAAATCCAGCCTTCAAATAGCCCTAAAATCAGGAGGCTATAAATTGGCAAACCCCCTTGCCAGACAATGGCTTGCTCAAAATCCTATGGGACTTTAGTGCCGTTTGTTTAAACTTACCCAAGCTTGTGCAGACCCTCGAATCGACGGAAGCTTTCGGATAGCTACTTGGTAGCTTTCTGAATTCAGATAGCATCCTGGTACCAGATAGCTTTCGGTTGACCGTCGGATATCTCTACGATCAACTATTAGAGACGCCTACAACTCTCACATGGGAACACCTCATGCCAGTTATCGTCTTCGCGAGCCCGAAGGGAGGTGCAGGAAAATCCACCTCCGCCGTCATACTTGCCACTGAGCTTGCTCTCAAGGGTGCCAGTGTCACTGCAATTGACGCCGACCCGAACAAACCGGTTTCCCAATGGGCGCGAAGGTCGGGTTGTCCCGAGAACCTGACCGTTATCGCCGATATCTCCGAAGCATCAATCATCGAAACCATCGAAGATGCGGCGCGACGAACCACTTTCGTGGTGGTCGATCTGGAAGGCACGGCCTCGATGACGGTGGCATACGCGATCAGCAGAGCCGATCTCGTCATTGTTCCGACTCAGGGCTCTCAGCTCGATGCCTTTGAAGCCGCCAAGGCCGTCAAGCTGATCCGGCAGCAGGAAAAGGCTTTTGGGCGATCCATACCCTATTCGCTCTTGTTCACGCGTACGAACGCTGCGATTCGTCCGCGTACCCTGCAACACATTCGCGAAGAGTTCCAAAAACATAAAGTCCCTTCGCTTCGCACGCAGATGCACGAACGCGAAGCATTCCGCGCTATTTTCTCCTTTGGTGGCACGCTTGAATCCCTTGATGCGACCCAAGTCAGCAACCGGGAGGCGGCCATAAAAAATGCTCGCGAATTGACAGGTGAAGTGCTCACCTTGTTGCGCGAGAATGCGGAGTCCTCAGCCGAGCCTTCGTTGGCCCAGGAGGTTGCGTGATGACTACGCAGCGCGCCAGCGTGTTCGATCAGGGACCCGAGATTGACATCTCCGGATTCGAGCCGAGAAAAATAGCTAAGCCTGCCGCTCGACCAGACGAGGTGAAAGCAATTTCAGAGACTGCCAACTTTGTGAGCCGGGAACCGGCACTGTCGGCTCCTCCGGCCGCGCCCGTCCCGGTTGGACGAGCATCGAGAGAAGCGCAGAGGGAACCGATAGTGCGCGAGCCGAGGCGGCACCGCACAGGCCGAAATATCCAGCTCAACATCAAGGCGCGCGCCGAGACCATCGACCGGTTCTACGCGATTGCCGACCGCCACGGCTGGGTTCTGGGCGAAGCCTTCGAGCGCGCAATTGCGGCGTTGGAGCGCACCGGCCCAAACTGAAATTCCTCAGAGTGAAATTCCAGAACTCAGCAGGAGAGGGCAGGGGGGACCGGGCCCATATCCGACTCTTCCTTACGCGGGGCCAGGCCCGGACCTTGAGCGATGCGGACTGAGCTTCATCCATCCGAATGCTACCGGTCCAGCGCATCCGCCTTGAGCTTGCGCATCTCCATGCGTTCCCGCTGCTGGGACATGAACATGCCCTGACCGTGTCCGGCGCGGCTGTGTCCGTCCTGGGTTGATGATTTGCGGAAATAGTCGAGGATGAAAACCCGCAGCGACGAGGTCAGGGAACTGTGCGGCAGCTTGCGTTCGGCCACATAGCTGCAAACGTCGTGCGGCGTGCAGAATTCGCTGCGGCAAATCTCGGTCATGGAGTCCCATATCTGCGGCTCTAACCGGATGCTTGTCCGGTGTCCGTGCACGCTGATATTACGAATCACAAGCGCGCTGCGTTTGTCCGGACGTGGATCTTCGCTCGAAGCGAGGAGAGCGCTGGGAAAGGCAGAAACCATGGGAGCCATCCGTGGATGCGATGCCGCGCCAGATTCACAACCGTGGGAAGCACAACTATAAACTCAGGACTGTTAATTTCCGGTTTGCGTGCGCATACGGCTGTAATTCTTGCACAAAATCTGGCGCTGCTTTTTTGCGAGCCATACGCCGATACTCATGGACGATTTTCCGTCGACCCTGACATCCGGCGCGTAGACTTGCGATTCCCGAAAACTTCCCCCACTTTCCCTCGCCGACCAGCTTGCGCGGCCGATTCTCGCGGTAAAGGGTCTGCGATAAACGCGCCAACAACGCGCGCCCTTGACTCGCTGCGAGCGGGCCGCCGAAGAAAAATATTGCTCTAATATGAGGGAAAGCGGGGTAATTCAAAAGCCGGAGTGTAAGGCATTAGACATTCTTGCCTTCGTTAAATCAAATCGACCCATATCCCATCACACAACTGAACGCGGGTCGGCAATTCTCTCCACTCAGCATCATCAAGAAAGTTGTCCGCGACCCATCGCATAAGATCGTGGAGATCGCGGAGTCGAAGAAGCCACTGGGAGCGGGAAGCAAAATCCTTCGCGTCCGGAGTGAAACTAGTATTCGTAACGATCATTCCGGCGGAGAAAAACCGATGAGTGGCCATGACGCCCATCAGTTCGCGTAGGGGCTCCGGGCCCACCTTACTGGATGGATCGCGCCGGTGCTTTACCTGCACGGCGCCGATGAATGGGAAAGCGAACGTCTTGGGCGGCGTGAAAATAATGTCGATACCCCCATCGCGGCGATATGTCCCTCCTCCGACAGGCCGGGCATGAAGTCCCATGGCGGAAAGTCTGTCCAGCACAAACTCTTCGAATTGGGGAGGACTCAGCTCAAAGAGCTCATCTGGATTTGCAAGTATCTTCGCTGAAAGCGTACCTGTGATGTCAATCAACTCTACGCATGTCGGCTTTACGTGCTGGGCGTATGGAAGCAGGAACTGGCGATCATTCATCACAGTGGAGGTCATGTGCTCAGCGGCCCGTCGAGGACGGCGGGGAAGCCGTTGAAGCCAGCGGGCAAGTTCCGAGCAGGATCGGCAGAAATGCGCCGGTCCGACCTGACTATTTAGGCCGGATGGCTCCAGTCGAACATACTCGTCATTCGGCCGAATCTCCGATCCGCAGTAGGAGCAATTGTACGCACGTGCCGCTCGCGATACGCGAAGGTGAGTGGTCCCTCCGAGAATTTCGTCGAGCGCCGCAGCGACCCTCGTGAACTCCACCCCCGCTTCCCGACTCGCAATAACCAGCCGCGAAGGCGCGAGACTTCGTTTTCCGGAGAGGCACGATTGAAGGTAGGTCGGCGAAACACCCACAGACAAAGCCACACGATCGATCAGGAGCCCCCGGCGCTCGATCGACTGCCGGATCTCCGCCAGCGTCGATCGCACTTCCTCTGGTGTATGCACCGATTTAGACACGGCTTGAATACTACCATCGGTCCCCTGGTGTCGAGATCATGAGTTGCGCCCACCAGTTTTGCTAATCCCAGATCACTTCGCAGGCGAGGTACTCGCTGATGACGAGGCGGATCAGAACCGCACCCTCGGCGACGGCAAGATACCGATACTGTCCTGCCTGCACCTCAATCCACGGCGAAACTCCTGGCCCGTTGATGGCAACTGCCATACGCTGCATCGCGCGACTCCCGACCTCCGGCCAGCCGAAGGTGGCCGGAGGGGTCTCGAAATGATCGCGTGCCTCTGGCGTCAAGATGTGCAACGGCGTGATCATAAAGTGGGAGGGCTTTTCGTAATGTGGCTCACTCAACTCGTAAGCGGCATGTCCTCGCGCAAGCTTCAGGACGACATTGTTGACACGATTCTGTTCGAGCGCAAACCAGGTCCCACCTGAATCCGTCACGCTGCGAGCCTGAGTGAGCCGGGCCGCAAGGGCTGGAGAGTGCTCGAAGACGCTCCGGATCTTTGGTCTTCTGACAGCCTCGACAGAGCCCGTTCTAGCGCATTCGACCAGACAGGCGAAGTATTCCTCATCGAGAGAGAACCCGCTGTTACACGAAGAACACGCCGGCAGGTACGGAAGAGTTCCGGGATGAGGCTCGTCGAGGAGGACGCGTGACGGGCAATGATCGCGCGTTTCCGTGGCACCGCCGCAATGAACGCAGCTGGCAACCAGGCGCTCGTCCGCAAATGATTCGAGTGGTTCCATTCCTGTTTTCCATCTATAATTTTACTTCCTTAGGGACCTGTTATGGCCATCTACAATCGAGGCGATTACATCAAAGCGGAATTCCGAAATGACCAGACGGGCGAGAGTGAGTGGATGTGGGTGCGCATAGATTCCTGCGACGACGAGAAGCAGGTTGTCTTTGGTGAATTGGACAGTGTGCCCGTCCTCGACTACGAAAGGAAACTCCGCCTCGGTTCGCAGCTCGCCGTTAGCTACGACAATATTCGGGAACATAAGAGGGCCGCAGAATTCAACGTCCACTAACCAGCTGCACGCAGCCATCGCTCCCAACTTTCAGGAATTGTAGTGTGGTGGCGCGGTTCCCTCAAACTTATACAGAACGGTCAGAGTCCCCTCCGAGAATTCCGCACGATTGGTCGATACGCGCGCGTTGAAGATGCCAACCTCGTCACCGCGCTGGATCGCTTCGAGGGCAGGATGGCGTTTCGAGAGCGGACTCAAGCTGCGAAACGTGCACTGTTCTCCTTTAGCGCCGGCCACCCGCAAATTCACGTGCCCATCTTGAAGGACGTTTATGTCCCACACTTTTCCGAAAGCGTCCGAAGGCCATCCATCCGTTTGGTCGCCGGGCTCGCGAGCTTTCCGATATTTCGGGCATGCCGGCCGATAGCTGCAAAACCGGCAATTCTGGGGCGACGGGCTTGCGAGAGCTTCGTAGACCGAAGCCGCTTCTGTGCAAATGCGTGAATTGAGAGACCCGAGAGTGAGCGCGGCCTCCTCAAGCAACTGGCTGCATTCTTCGTGCGTAAAGGAGACTTCGAGTTTGGGACCCACCAACGGAACAATCTGAATCGTACTCGGCCAGATCCCATACGACTGGAAATAAAGACCCGCATACATTTTGAGTTGAATGCGGTGACTCACCTTCAGTTGTTTTTGCGAAATCCCATCAGCCTGCTCCAGGACCTCGCCCGATTTGAAGTCGCTGAGCACAATGCCATCTTTGGTTCGTCGGGCAGAATCGATCCAGCCCCCAATAGCCTTGTCCTTGGACTCAACCCACAATTCGAGCCCGGTTCCCGATACGCCGGTAGAGCCCAAACCGCGTTCTTTCGCTGTTGACGAAATTTGAGCTGCCAGCGCGCAAGCTCTGATTTTGAGAACCTCAAACATGCGGGCCGAAGTCTCTAAAGGAAACAGCATTGTCTCCAGCTGTGATTCCTTTAGCTTCTGGTTCATTTCCGCGACGAGCTGCTCCCACCTCCGCTCAGGATCAAAGCCATTTCTGACTGCGCTTGCACCGGATTCTTTGAGGAGTTGATGAACGATGGTGCCGAGGATCGCCAACGGATTCCGGGGCAGCAAGATAGGCGATCCCCCGATAGTCCATACTTCTCGTAGTGCGCATGCCTTCAGCTGCCCGTATCTGCTCGGCGAGATCCGTTTCAGGGGGACCAGTGGAAACGGTTCGTCGATGACTCCGGGGATCAAGCAAGCTCCTGATACGCCCGGCTCGGCCGTCGTAACACATTAAATGTGTCAAGGTATCGAATCTCGGATGTCTGATCAGCCGTTGCCACAGCTTCCGCGAGAATCTGTGACGGCCGCGAGCTATCCCAGAGCGGATGAACAAAAATGATCTGCTTATCTCCGATCGTGCAACCTGGCAGCGGGCCGAAATCTCGCGGCGCACACTGAAAAGATAGGCAGAATGAATCTCGTACCATTCGAGCAAAATCTGGCCAGCCATCCAGCTCGGGATTTGAAAAGTCGCCGTTGAGACCGCAAGAGGCGGCGGGATTTTCAAAAACGCGGAGCACCCCTAAGCCCAGGCGCCAGTCGAGCAACCCGTGATAATTCATGTTCCGGTATTGCCGTAGGCAGTCGTAACACGAGGAATCGCAGCGAATTTTATGATCGTCGCGTATCAAGTTGAAGATCACTGAGCCCTGCGCCGGCTGGAGGTTTACCGCGTCGGCTAAAATCACTCCCCAATTTTCAGAAATCCACCGAGTGAAGCCCGCCCCGTTAGCGAGGTGATCGCTGAGAACGATTTCACCAGCGAATCCACCGTTGGCTATTGGGATGGCGCGGAGGTTGCTTATGTCGATCTCCTCAGGATCGATATCGAGCCGATCGGCAGCGATCGCTCTGAGGATAAATGCTCCGGAGTAGTACGCTGCTTTTACCGCCGAACCTTGAATTGTGGGGAACAAAGGGTCAAGGCATAACCCCGGCGGCACCCCGGCAAGCCTCAGCCTAAGTACATCCGTCGTTTTCGGCGAGGCAATCGCAAGCTGCTCGGGTTGTCCCGTGGCCGTAAACTGAACCCCGATCTCGCCGGGGGTTTGATACCGATCGTCAATCCACTGATGAGAAAAGCGGTGCTGGCCATTGCCCAGGGATGCCGTACCAAGAGCGCCCGAAAAGAGCCGTCCCCGTCTCGTGTTCAACCGGAACACTCTTCCAACTGGCGGAATCGCAAGGCAAGTGTTGGTGGACGGAATGGCCACGGGGGTGGAATTGTCAGACTGAGCCACTACGCCCGAACCGCTCACTAGAATCTCGCTGTCTTCCTTTGCATCATCACCCTTGCCGAGATTCGTCCGAAATCCCAGAGGAACTGAGATTTGAAAAACTCGGAAACCTGGGGTTACTGCGGCTCCGGTACCGCATTCGGTGCAGCTATCGCGGCTGGGTTGCTGATCGAAGGTATGGGTGTCGTGGCAGCGCTCGCAGCGCGTCATCCATCGCCTCCACGGCATCGGATCGTCTGTGGCGGGGCGTAGACGGTTACCTGCGGGGAGATAGGGCGCAGTGAATCCGATGCTCGTATAGATTCTCTTATCCTTTGTCTTCTGCGAGCCAGGCGCAAACTCAGTCACCGCAAGATCCAGGTCTCGCTCGATTGCAAGCGGCGTACCTCTGCGGATACCTTGGAAAAGATAGCGGCTTCGAGAAGGCATCCCATACATTGGGAGTACCGCGCCTTCGGCCAGGCGCTCTGCTACACCGGCGCCAGTGATCTCCGGGTTGGCGAGGCATTCATCAATGTGCACGAGCAAAGTTTGCCGCACGTTTTGCTCTAGATCCGTGGCAGAGAGATTGGTGCCCGTCAGGAGAGCTGCAGCAACAATCCGGACGTCTGGCGCTGCTTCCAGCCACCGGCCAATGTTGATGCGGATCTGTGGATCTTGGAGCCACCCAGCAAGAGTACCGAATTCTCCGTGGCTATCTGGAGGCGTAGGGCTATCCCACCAGCGCACACCAGCAGCCCGGAAGGCACGGCGCAAGGATTCCTTTGCCAACAACCGGCCAGGAATTTCAGGACGCCTCATCGACAGAAATGGAACTGGAGGTTTGTCTCCAGTGATCCGTTCTGGGTAATTGAAATAGAACTCGTCGTGGCTCCGGCCCCGGCAGAGCGTCAAGACAACCGCAAATGCTTGCCCTTTCCGGCCAGCGCGTCCAGCCCGCTGCTGGTAGTTGAAACGCATCGGCGGCATGTTGGCGAGCATTACTGCTTGGAGGCTGCCAATATCAACGCCGACCTCCATTGTCGTTGTCACGCTTAAAACGTCAATTTCATCGACTTCCGAATAGTATCTTCGCGAAGCAGTGTTCGAGACGTTGATGACGACGTTTCTAAAATGACGCTGCCGTTCGGCTTGATCATCTGTCTGGGCGGTCAACTCTTCGCAGTGAAGGCGCAGCGGGTGCCGCAGATCAGCAGCCTCCTTCGCGTAGTAGTTATCATCACGGAGCTCGCCGCAGACGCCGTCCGGATTGGCATTAAGCTCCGCGCGGCAATTGGTGCAGGTGCGCCCGGCACTGTGCAAGTGCGCTCGCCTGCAAACCGGGCATCTCCACACGGGATCAGTGGAAAGGGCGATTCTGACACCCAGGCGACGCGGGTTGAGGATGAGATTTTGATGCTCGCCATCCACGCAGAGAGCATTCCAGAGAGCCGCGAAAAGGCTGGCTTCAGTGAGCGTATTACGAGATGCGCAGTCTTTGATGTAATTCCGCAGGAGAACCCGTGCCGTTGTCCAGTCTGGCCACGCATCAAGAGGATAATCCTGAGGCTTTTGGTGGTAGCGGTAGAGATCTCCCATGACCCGGATGCAGCCGTTACAGATATCGAGAAAAAGTTGTTCGTCCGCCCCGGCTGCTCTTGCGCCGCGCTGGGTGGCTTCTCGGCTGATATCAATGCAGGCGAACCCGAGTCCCGCCGACTCGAACCCAAAATACAGCCTGCTAAAGAGGATGTTGCAAATCTCAGAGATAACCTTCGGCCGCAGCGTACTCTCGCGGCGTTGCAATGCTTCCGCCGATAGGCCCTCGCGCCAGCATCTTTCCGGAGAGGAGAAATCGAAAAATCCCGTCCAGTGGTTATCGAAGCTTCCGTCATAGTTGTACTCTTGATACAGAACATCGCAGCCAGCAGGGTTTATTCCCAAGCGTTTCATCCTGTGGATGAGAAGGCCAGGCCCGCGCACATCGCCCTCAGCTTGCAGGCTCTCGAAAAGAATTCTGAGAGGCACGATCCGCGTTGTGCCGCGCTCTCGGATCTCGGTAAGCCGTCGTACGGCGGTATCGCGGCGCTGCACCAGCAGGTCTCGATCTTCCGGATCAAGGTCGTTCGGAATCGGACGTGCCGCATTTCGCAGCAATGTCCGCAACGTGTCATCCATTCCCGCATTTCCAGCAAGATAGCGGATCGCGAGAAGTCGCGTTGGGACACCGCCTATTTCCAAGTCTTGAAGTAGCTCGCTTTCGCCGAGCACGACGGCGCTCAGCTCGTCGTACATCGCCTCGCGCACTAGGTCCAAATAATGGGTGCGTTCCATCCCGTTCGCGATAGAGGCTGCATCTTCGCGGCTGTCGGAGAAGACGATCAGTTTGCGAGACTCCGCTTGCGGCAAAGAATAGAAGAGCTCCTTCGCGAGTAACTGGCTCAGTTTCGAAAAACCAGTCCTAAACCCACGAATCGGCGACTTTCTATAGAGCCGGTTCGCGTAGTTTCTCCCGCAACTCGCGCACACGGAGGGCAAGGTGCCGTAAAACTCTTGATCTGCCGGTGCGAGGGCCGGAAGATGGAATACGAAACCTGGAACCCATGACCCCGCAGGGACTGCCGGTCCTTGCGTCCCCAATCGTACACGACCGCTTTTTGAATCGAGTGACGCGGGAGCCCATCGTCCCGCCCACCGCTGCCTGACATCAAATGCCGGTTGTTGCCAACCACGGGTGGCGTCCGGGTGAAGCGCCGCTCCGCGTGATGGCCAGAACACTCCAAACTCTGCGTAACTTCTCCGATCAACAAATCGCGCCGCTTGCCTGTCGGGGATTCCCTCGATGTCAGGATCGGTGCTTAGGAACTCCCAACCATCATTGTCAGGAAGAGTTAAACGGCTTCCTCCGGTCATCAACGTGCCGCAGTGCTCGCAATACAAAAGTTCAAGGACCCTGTGTGGATCTTCCCGGTCTGCACACAGAACGCTGCTTGAAGAAAAAAGCTGGCCTACAGGCCGATCAATGCTATTGCACCCGCACCCCGGTTTCGAGCACGCCCACAATCCCTCAATATTCCTGAAGAACCAATGAAACCTGAACCTCGGTAAATCCGAAGTCCCGGTCTCGCTGCAAATCGCGCGAGCGATGAGAAATCCCTGGCATGACTTCAGCAGGTCGGCGGCGCTTCTCTCTCCAAATAGGTTTTTCGCGAATTCCGCGATGGGCACCGCCCGCACGCGCTGGTCGACCAACGCAGCCCGAAGAATTCTGGCTTCGAGCGAAATCTCTTCGCGCTCCAGCGCAGCTTTCAGGTCCGCTTCCGGATTGCCTGAATGGGTTTCGCCTCCGAGCGCTGCGGCAAGCGCTTCGCACGCTGGGCCAAACTCGCTCGGCCCGGCAGCGTGAGCATCCGCGAGCCGGCCAAAAGGCTCAGCGGCCAGGAACTGATCGCCCTCGATGTTCGGAATTTCTTTGAGTGCACCTGGAATCACCTGTGCAGGTTCCCAGGGGCATCCAAAGAACTCTGAAAGAAAGGTGAGGCTCTCAGCATCATTCGGCTCGAGCGAGGCGCTTGAGGCAAGAATGCGCAATCTAGGGTCGTTTGGCGTGAGGCCGAGCCGTTCCAAGAGCAAACGCAGTAGGTAGGCCACTTCAGTTCCAGCCGTACCCCGGTAAAGGTGAAGTTGGGGTCTGAACAGTAATGGAACAGAAAACTCCGGTAAGCCCCATCGACCGGACGCCTCCGGCGAAGGATGACGATGGTAATTTTTCGTTAGGAATTCTGGAACAACCAGGTACGCATTTTGCGGCCAGCAGAGGGGCCGCCGATGCGGTCTTGCCGCAGGGCATCAATGCCAGCCGACAACGCGATCGGTTTGCCGTAGGGGCAAAATTCTGGCCTCCCGGCGGGCCGGGCAAATGTGGGCGATGCCCGCGAACAAGCTTTCACTATCACGGGTCCATGGGCGCAGCCCTGGCATGCGGCGTTCCATTTTGTGGAACGATGCACTACTTGCGAAACGTACTAAGGGCAAAAAAACGGGCTGAGTTGACGAAGGGGGCTGAGTAGCAACCGACTACTTTGGGACCTTGATTACGCCGGTTTGAATCGCCGCCGCCAAGCTCTCAAGAATTTTGGCGTAGCGGTAGAACCACGGAAACCGCCTGCACAGTTCGTCCATCTCGCCGCGCTGCGAGGTGTCTATCAGCCGTTTGAACTCCGGCATGTAGTCGGACATTTCGCCGAAGATCGTCACATCATCGCAGCCAGATCCAGTCAGTTTTTGGACCTTGGCCTCGATCATCGAGGCAATTCGGAGATGTTCTGCGGTGGGGTTCATGGCTGCACCTTCATGCCTTCGAGGCCGTGGCCCTGTAAATAGTTGTCTTATGCACGCCGAAGGTTTCAGCGACTTCCCTGGCTGATTTTCCCTCGTCGAGCAAACGCCTCGCCAGGACTGTCTGGTCCGGGCTCAGACTGGAAGGCCGGCCAAATCGAACGCCTCGCTCCTTTGCGGCTATTCTGCCGGTCCCCGTCCTTTCTTTAATCAACTCACGCTCGAATTCCGCAAGGCCGGCGAAGACGGTGAGCACCATCCGGCCTGCGGGTGATGTGGTATCCGCCCAGGGTTCAGACAGGGATTTCAGCCCCGCACCGGCCTGGGCAATCGTATCGGAGATTTCGAGAAGATCGCGCGTTGAGCGCGCGAGGCGGTCAAGCTTCCAGACAATAACCATGTCGCCCGCGCGGACATGCTCAAGCATCTTCGCGAGTTCAGGGCGCTGCCGTCGCGCTCCGGAGATTTTTTCCTGGAAAATGCTGGCGCATCCAGCCTGCTTCAGTACCTGAAGCTGAATATCGAGGTTTTGATCCTCCGTAGATACTCGTGCGTAACCAAGGTGCATGGGCTCACAAAGTTGTTGCAAATCATGTAGCGAAACACTACCTTTTCGCGCCTATGATTTGCAACCAAAAAAGTTGTGTGATTCCGGGGTATTGCCTGGTGTCGCAAAACTTAGGACTTATGCGACGAGACAAACGCCCATGCCGGTTACTTTCCTCACTGATGAACAGGATCGCCGGTATGGCCGCTACGCTGGCGAGCCATCTCCCGAACAATTGGCACGCTTCTTTCATCTGGACGATGCCGACAAACAACTCATCAAACGGCGGCGTGGCGATCACATGCGGCTTGGGTTTGCACTGCAACTGAGCACTGCGCGGTTTCTCGGAACGTTTCTGGAGAATCCGACTGATGTGCCCGCAGGCGCCATTATGGTTCTCGCCCGGCAACTCAACATTCCAGATTCAGAATGCCTCTCCCGCTATACGGCGACCAAGCAGCGCTGGGAGCATACCGCAGAGATCCGCAGGCACTATGGATATCGGCTTTTCAGTGAGCCGTTCATCCAATGGAGATTGTCGCGCTGGCTCTACGCCCTGTGCTGGACGGGCACCGACAGGCCAAGCGTGCTTTTTGATCGGGCGACATCATGGCTGGTGGCGGGCAAGGTGCTTCTACCCGGCGCCTCCGTCGTGGAACGTCTCATCGCTCAGGTTCGTTCCCGTGCGAATCGTCGTTTATGGCGCTCTCTCACGGATGGCATATCGTGCGAACAGCGTGACCGCCTGGAATCCATTTTGACAGTGCCCGATGATAACCGGCAAAGCGCGTTCGACCGTTTGCGTCACGGGCCTACGCTGCAAAGCGTTCCTGAACTCGTGCGAGCGATTGCCCGCCTGGCGGAGATACAGAACCTAACTTGTAATCTGCCGCAGGTGGACCATCTACCAAGAACACGGCTGCTGTCGCTTGCGCGCTATGCAAATGCCGTCAATGCGCAAACGATGAGCCGTCTCTCCGATGAACGGCGTATCGCAACAGTGCTGGCTTTCATCAAGGTTTTGGAAGCGAGCGCGGCAGATGATGTTATGGATCTCTTCGATGTTGTCTTGACCCGGACAGTCAATGACGCCTTGAAGGAGCGTCAGAAGACACGGCTGCGCGGACTGCGCGATCTTGATGCGGCAGCGCTCACTCTGCGGAAAGCATGCGCCGTTCTGCTGAACGAAGAGATCGCGGCACGCACCGTCAAGCAGGCGGTTTTCTCAAAGGTGCCGAAAGCTGCTATTGAATCGGCTATTACCCAGATCGATGATTTGACGCGGGACCCGGATGATTTGTACTTCGAGGAGATTGTCGCGCTGCACCGGCGCGTTCAACGATTCCTGCCTGCTCTTGCGAGTACCATACCGTTTGGATCTGCGCCCGCAGGCAGGCCGGTTATGAACGCGCTTCGTCACTTCGCCGCTCAGAGTGGCCGTCTAAAACCCCAGAACCTTCCCGTCGATTTTGCGCCGAAGGCATGGCAAAAACGCATGAAGAAAGGGCTGGCCATCGATTGCCGGGTATGGACGGTCTGTCTTGTAGATTGTCTGCGCCAGGCGCTCCGCAAGCGTGATGTTTTTGTCGCACGGAGTGTGCGCTACGCCGATCCGCGCATCGGCCTGCTGGACGGAGCGGCATGGGAAGCTGCCCGGCCTGCGGTTTGCCGCAGTCTCGGCCTCTCAAAGTCGGCTGACGAAGAAATAGCCAAGTTGAGTGCTCAGCTCGATGCGGCGTACCGGAGGGTTGCCTCGAACCTTCCCAATAATGCTCATGTGCGTTTCGAGCCTGACGGAGAAATGGTGCTGACCGGCCTCGACAAGCTTGAAGAGCCGGACAGCCTCATTGCTCTGCGCCGCGAAGTGGAAGCGCGGCTGCCCTATGTGCAATTTCCCGAGATGTTGCTCGAAATCCATGCGCGCACGGGCTTTGTCAACGCGTTCGCCCATGTGAGCGAGGCGGAAGCCAGGGCTGGTGATCTTGCCACCAGCATCTGCGCAGTACTCGCGGCGGAAGCAGGCAACACTGGCCTGGAGCCCTTTGTCCGCGCCGATGTTCCTGCCCTCCGTCGGCATCGCCTGAGTTGGGTTCGTCAGAATTATATTCGTGCCGAGACTCTGACTAAGGCCAATGCAAGACTTGTTGCTGCCCAAAATGATATTGAGCTTGCGCGTTGCTGGGGTGGGGGGGATGTCGCATCGGCCGATGGATTGCGTTTTGTCGTACCCGTCAGGACAATCCACGCCGGACCCAATCCCAAGTATTACGGTATGGAGCGCGGCGTCACCTACTACAACATGATGTCCGACCAAAGCACCGGACTGAACGGGATCGTCGTGCCCGGCACATTGCGGGATAGCCTGCAACTCCTATCCCGTCGTGCTGGAGCAGGAAACGGATTTTGATCCGACCAAGATCATGACCGATACAGGAGCTTATTCGGATGTCATCTTCGCCGTGTTCTGGCTGTTGGGCTGCCAGTTCAGCCCACGACTTGCCGATGTGGCAGGCACGAATTTCTGGCGCATTGATCCTGATGCCGATTACGGGCCGCTCAATCAGATCGCCACGAATATAGTCCCCACCAAACTTATCCGGCAGAACTGGGATGACTTTTTACGCTTGGCCGGTTCGCTGAAGCTCGGCCTCGTACAGCCGGGCAATCTGATGCGCACGCTTCAGACAAACAATAAGCCGACCCAGTTGGCACGCGCGCTACAGCAACTCGGGCGCATCGTCAAAACCAACTATATTCTTCCGTTCATCGACGATGAAAACGAGCGGCGGCGTGTCCTCACGCAGCTCAATCGCCACGAAGGCCGCCATCGTCTTGCCCGCGACGTATTCCATGGCGGTCGCGGTGAACTGCGCCAGCGCTACCGCGAGGGGCAGGAAGACCAGCTCAACGCCCTTGGTCTCGTGGTCAATGTCATCATCTTATGGAATACGATTTACATGAATGCAGCGCTGGAGCAGCTCAGGAAAGAAGGCTATCCCGTCAAGGACGAGGATGTCGCGCGCTTATCGCCAACCATGAGCCATCACATCAATTTGTTGGGCCGCTATAGTTTCACTTTGCCGGAGCCTGTCGCACGCGGCGCTCTCAGGCCGCTTCGTACCCCTGAAGATGCCCTGAACGAGGCAGCATGACCCCGCTTACCGGAGTTTTCTGTTCCATTACTGTTCAGACCCCGAATACCATGCTATCCCGTACATTTTTTACAAAACAACGCAACTCAGCCTCAGTGCCGTGTGAACGGTGCGGCCATGATTGAGCCTTCCCATTCTTTACATTTTGAGCTTCCATACAACGACTGGGCCGCCGTGGTAACATGGCTTTCCCAGGAGGCGAAAAGCGAACCTCATGCAAAGAGGACAGGTCTTTCGCCGAAACGGTAGCTGGTATGTTCGCTATTACCGCGACGAACTCAAAGACGGCCGTCCCATTCGGCGCCGGGTGTGTGAAAAGCTCGCGCGATACTCCGATGATTATCGATCCAAGCGCGATCTTCAACCGCTCATAGAGCCGGTTCTATCGCCCGTAAATTCCGGCGATGCGCAGCCCGAAGCTGCGATGACGATCGCTGAATTCACTGAGAAGCGATACTTTCCAAGCCGACTCAAGAAACTGCGTCCCAGCACGATAAAAAGCTACACGGACATGTATAAGAATCACGTCAAGAATGCCGTCGGGCATATCCGCTTGCGTGACTTCCACACGCGCGACGCGCAGCATCTGTTCGACAAAATCGCCGCAGATTCGCCAGAGCTTGCGCACCAAACACATTTACGGACTAAGGCCGTCCTGTCAGCCGTATTCAATTATGCCCGTCAGGAAGACGCCATACGCGGCATAAACCCCATGCAGGGGATCAAGGTCGAGGGACGGCGCTACAAGCCAGAGCGCAAGGTCTACACTCTCGAAGACATTCAGGCCATACTTCCGAAATTGTCAGAGCCAGCCCGCACCGTTGTCACCGTTGCTGCCTTCACTGGACTCCGGGAGTCTGAGTTGCGGGGTTTGCGCTGGGACGATTATAACGGCGAAGAACTCAGCGTACGCCGCAGCGTATGGCGGACCCACGTCGGGCCGACCAAGACTGAGGCCAGCGGAGAAAATCCCGTGCCCGTCATTCCGCTTGTGAAGACGGCCCTGGACGCACACCGCAAGATCCACGGTGACGATGCGTACATATTCGCCGGGGAGAAGAAGGGCGCGCCTCTGCATCTCGACAATCTCTCGCGCCGGGTGATAAGCCCCGCACTCAATGGCGGCTGGAAGGGCTGGCACGGCTTCCGCAGAGGCCTCGCAAGCAATCTCTACCGGCTCGGGGTACCGCCCAAGGTCATTCAGGACATACTGCGACATGCGGACGTGTCCACAACCCAGGCCAATTACATCATCGTGGATCGCTCGGAAACGAAGGCTGCGATGCGTAAATTGGAGAAGGCTGTGGGCAAGGAATGGGCAAAGATGAAAAAGACCCAGAAACCTAAGTTTTCTGTCCTGAATCAGTTACAGGAATAGCCGACGTAGCTCAGTTGGTAGAGCAGCCGATTCGTAATCGGCAGGTCAGCGGTTCAAGTCCGCTCGTCGGCTCCATTCTTTTCAGAAGCTTACCGACCAAACCACCGCTGCCTACTGTACAACTGCTGTACCACTGATTTTTTCTTCCAACTTCTTCATGGCATCCACCGCAACTGAGGACGCGGTCTTGATGTAGAAACGCTGCGTTGTACTCACGTTCTCGTGCCTCAAAATGCACTGGATGGTCGTGTCTGGAACTCCAATCTCTTTGAGGTTCGTGGCGAGACCGCGACGATATGCCTGCCAACCCTTCCACATCAAATTGTGCGCCTTCAGTGTTGGACGGATCACTCGATCGGCTAAATTGTCGAGGTCGAGTGCCCCGCTAATGGTGTTGGGAAAGATGAAACCGGAAGCGTGGTCAGGCTTGATCGCATCGAGCAACAGCCGAAGTGGTTTGATGATGGGCACGAGTCCCGGTTCATCAACGTCCTCCTCCGTCTTGGTGTTCTTCAGCTCGACCGCCACATACTGCGGCAGATCGAGAGCACTTCCCCGCCGTCGTCATCCCACCACAGGCCTCGAACCTCGCCTCTTCGTAACCCAGCGAACGCTGTCACCCCAATGACCGCCCTTACAATGCCTGCCCGGACCTCGGGAGTATAAGGGCCATCCTCATTGATGATGACGATGGGGTCGCTCGTGAAGAGTTGAAGGTGCTTGAGAATTTCTTCGAGGCTGTAGGCCAGGCGTTTTCTTCCATGCTTCTTGCCTTTCGGAATACGGACGCCAGTTGTCGGATTCACGCCTTCGTACAAGCCGAGGTTTCGTGCTTCGGTAAAGATCGCGCTGAGCGTAATCTTCATCAACTTGTACGATCCATGCGAGAGTTTCTTGTCGTGTGTCTTTTCCTCCTTGTTTAGGAGGTTTTGGACATCGACCGGTCGAAAATCTCGCAAGCGAAGTCCGATGACGTGTTCCCGGATATGGCACTTCCAGGAATCGCGGTAACACTTCGTCCCGCCTCCAGAAAGTCTCCTCTCGCAAGCTGGGTCAGATACTTATTTTCAAAAGCTGGCGCCATGTGTTGCTGCGTCTCCTTTACAGGCCCCCGCGCAGTCTGTCCGCCGCAACCTGCTCCCGCTGATACTGGTCGCGAGAAATTGTGAGTTCGTCTTCTGTCAGGTTCGCGAGAAATCCGAACCCCCTGACGCAATCGCGCGTGATTCTGTCGCGATCAATGTTCACCGCACGGTTCAGGAGTTGCCGGAGATCGTCCCAGTCGAACTCCCGGCCATCCTCGAATTTCTGAATCAGACGCGCCGGATCGAACGTGTCCCGCGCCTGCCAGAGCTTGAGCACAACAAGGCGGCGGATGCGTGCCTGATCGAGCGGCCGCGTCGCGAATGTTCCGAGGTCGTAGATGTCGCGCGCCTTGTTGCGCTGATAGCAGGCACGGATTTTTTCCGCGAGGATTTCGGCGAGCGCAAGGCAGACGATCTCAGTCGGCGCGAACGGCAGTAACCTGAAGTAACTTTGCTCGATCTGCGCGCGCCGTTCCGTCGGCAGCGTCGGCGTTTCGCGGCGACTGATCTGCAACTTGATCTCGCTGCCGCCCTGATTCCAGTCATGGGCGTATGTCGGATTGACGCCCCAGGAAAGGCCATCCTGCGTTTCGTAATAGGCATCGTCCGGAATGCCGAACTGGATTCCGTGATAGGGCTGCTCGAACGCCGCCATCATGTCGAGGATCATATCCTCGTGATCGTGCTCCTCCGTTCCTGTGAAATCCAGATCCGTCGAAAACCGGCCCTGCGCTCCAATGAACACTTTCCGCAGACAGGTGCCCCCCTTGAAGGCGAGCCTGTCCAGAATGCCGCGCTCCGAGAGAAGCTGAAGCAGCAACGTCAGCACGACTTCCTTCTCCGCGATCATGATGTCGCGCAGCCCCGATTCATTGGAATAACGCTGCACCTGCGCCTGCGTCAGCATCCCCTAGCTGTCCTTCCTCACGGTTTTGCGCCGGCCGAGTCCGGCGCTGCCGTGCAGCTCTTCGCGGGATACGTTGACGAACAGACGCCAGGCCTTGTCATAGCCGATGGCGTCCTGCACCTTGTGGTAATGCAGCGGGCCGAGCCGGGCTCTCGTGCTGCCGCCGCCGGTCATGCCGATCAGGCGCTCGCGTATCTCCGCCGGCATGTCGGCGGCAACGTGATCGGCGAGCCAGCCAAAGCGCCGCACGAGCGCGCCGGACTCAACGCGTTGGAGATAATTGACCACCTTGTTCCAGTTGAAGCGGCGGCTGGCGGTCGCGAGGATCATGGCGGCTTCGCCCACCCCTCCGGCGAGCGCCGGGCGGTCGACGCAGTCCATGGCGGTCTTCTCCCGGTCGGAGATCATCACCTTGTAGCCGAGCACATCGACAGGCTCGAAACCGAAAAACTTGTCCGCGGATGGATTGACGATCCGCACGCGCGCCTCTCCTACTTCCCGAGCGCGCACCCGCACCGGCGTTACGACGTAGATCACGTTGCGGTGCTGTGTCGTCAGCCCGTAGTGGGCCGCGGCGGTACTGAAGCCGATGTAATAGGGATCGGCGACACGACTGGCGAGTGCTAGAAGATTGCTGTCGCCTAGCGCGTCCGGCCCCTGCTCTGCCGGTATAAGAAGATACTCGCCCCAGGTCGCCCGTTGGAGCCAGCCCTTGCGGCGCAAGGATTCGATCACATGGTCGGCGGCTTTGGCGCTTCCGCCGAGCAGATCGACGATTTCCGCACGCGTAGTCTCGCGCCGGCCCTGTTCGGTGAGAGCCAGCACGACCTTGCTTTCTTGCGTCGATAGCGACCGTGTCAGGGGTTCCATAGCAATCTCTGTAACGAAACCCCCCGTAAGAGGGGGTTTTGATGAAAACTATAGCAATGTAGTCTTCGCTTGGTCAAGCATAGAGTGTAACGAAACCCCTCCTAAAAGGGGGTTTCGTTACATTATTGCACCAGATAGTCGGCCCTAAACTAAGGAGCAGTCTGCAGTGAGCCGTAAGGAAACAAATAGCAAATATGATAATTGCCATCGTGCCTGCCCGCCTGCACCGTCGTCATCCATGACCTTTCAGGCTCCGCCGGAGTCACCGGGCCTGTGGTCTCGGCCTTGCGGTACCGATCGCCGACGCGGGCCGCTGATAGATCTGGTTAATGATCTCGCTAACAATCTGAAATGACCGCAGCGCCCAGTTGTGAAGGTCCGTGCTGCCGTGTGCATAGTCGTTTCTGAGCATCGGTAACAAGTCAGGGAGCATTTTCACGTAATCCCAGTCCAGATCCTCGGCCGTAATCTGTATGTCGGATTCGTCCCATGTGATCTCGGTGAGATTTTTCTCCGACGCCTCGCGTATCTTCTCCATCTCCACGCGCGCGCGGCTGTTGATGGCGCCGCGATTCTGCCATGCCGAGAAGCCTTCGTTCCTCACCAGCCCGTTGTCGACAGCGTATTTCAGCAGAAGACGCAACGCGGGTCTCTTGCCCTTAACTTTGCCCGTCCTGATTTCTTCCTTCAGCCGCTCGCGCAAAGCCAGCTCCAGGCACGCCAGGCACTGGTGCTCTGCCACCGGGTAAAAGCGGTAAACAAACCAGGCATACAGATACACGTTTCTTGCCGTCTCGAACTGTAGCTTGATCTCCTGCGGCACTCCTGCATGCAGCACGTAGGCTGATATCAGTTCATGGTGGTCAGCCAGTACCATCGGGCGCGAGCTCCCGTTTGTCCGGTCAATCCTCACGAACATCGTATTGCGCGAATCGGGTTCGCACACACGTTCCGCCGGTCTCAACCCTTCCAGGTCGTACTTCTGCTCTATCATTGTCCTTCCTACCGGAACCTTCGTCACGAACCTTCCTTTTCGATCATAAAGCCTGCTTCAGCTCGACAGTGTACGTAGCGCTGCGCTAGCTCAGATTCGCAAAACCACTGACGGTCGGTCAGTCGCTCACCGCCAGCTGTGGCACTTCCCAAATGCCGACTTGAACTAAAGCCGCGTTGCGGCGGACGCATTCGCGTGTTGCTGAGCCGACGGTCGAGGTGATCTGAGCTAGTTTGTGTCGCAGAGGAGGAACTCTCTGTGACCCATCTACGCCAGATCAT
>JBAVZU010000259.1:0-4386 GCA_049588915.1 Candidatus Sulfotelmatobacter sp. | reverse complement strand
GGATACACGTTGTTGATCTTGTGGACCTTGCCAAGTTTTGTGTAGCCGCCAGCTCCCGCTACCACGCAAGGAATCTCGATTCGCCCGTCCGGGCCTTGGACTACGTTCGTAAAGCGCTGGTAGTTGTGAACGTGCCCCGACAAGATTAGGTCGGGATAACGTTTTGCAGCTTTGGAGCCATTAAAGAGAACCTGTTCAGCGACGGTGCTACCGGAGTGCTCCACATCACCGGAGAATGGTGGGTGATGGATGGCAACGATCAGAGCAAGCTTTGGATCGGCAGCCGCCAGTTCCCCTTGAAACCAATCAATCTGGTCCTGATGCAGCTCCGCCTCGCTTTCCCCGACGTTGGAAAACAAACCAATAATCGTCGCCCACGGCGTCGTAAAGGTCCAATAGACATTCGGCAAATCCATTTGAGTGCGGGCCGAGTTGGTTTTGAGGGATCCGAGCTGGGCCGGATTTTTCGACATGAAATTTTGGATCCAGCCATCAAGCGGATATTTGTTCGGATCCACCGGACCATCCTGGGGATCGTCAGGCTGGCAGTCATGATTCCCCGGGATCGCTACCACGAAGCCGGGGTAGTCCGTGTAAGTCTCGTAGAAATTGTTGCCGTACAAGTCGACGTCGCCGGCGAAATAGACCACGTCCCCGAGGTGGTAGAAGAACGCAGGTTTTCTATCGTCTGCCAGGGCGGTAGCGTCCTGGGTCATCATTGTCGCGACAAAATCCTGCTGGCGCCCCCGGAAGTCTCCGGTATCCCCAACGGTGTGAAATACCAGAACGCCATTCTTGATTTTTGTTACATCGTCGGCCGAGAGCAATTGCGAGAGATCAAAGCGGTAAGGTGCGGGGCCATTGGGAGCAGGAAGGGGCTGGAAGGGATAGTGTGGGAGCTGGACACGGCCTGCCGCCTGAACAGGAAACGCAGTTGTACGTTTGGTTGCGGCTCCGGTTTTTGCCATCACTGCCGTCGTCGAAGGGGCGATCGGCGGAACGTGACTCTGCCGCTTGGCGGTACCTTTGCCGGTGTTGAAAAAACGCATTGCACTCATAGCATCTCCTTAGAAGATCGGGCCCGTCACGCACTTTTTCACTCTAGGAGTGGGTCAGCGCGTCCTGGGCGCTTGGTAATCGAACACGATGAGAGGGGCCGAAAAACTATGAGGGAAAGACGGAGGACAGGTTACACCCGCGACTTGCATTGTCAAGCAGTTCCCGCCTGCCGTTACGTTTCACGAACAAGATTGTCGCGAACAAGGCCAAGGTGAGGTCTTGGGCGTTGCCCAGTGGATTCCGGGGCGGACAGCAAGTAAAATAAGCCCATGTCCCCCGAACTGAATTTTGGCCCGTACGTAGACTTTGAGAACGGCAAGAAGGTCGTCAAAGACCTGACTTTCGGCAATCCGACGCCGGAAGGCGTGGTGCTGACCACGCTTGATTCAGCCGTGAACTGGATGCGAAAAGGTTCCATCTGGCCGATGACGTTCGGCTTGGCGTGCTGCGCGATCGAGATGATGTCGATGGGCGCATCGCGCTTCGATATTGCCCGCTTCGGCGCCGAGGTGTTTCGTCCATCCCCGCGCCAGAGCGATCTTATGATCATCGCCGGTCGCGTCTCGAACAAGATGGCACCCGTGATCCGTCAATTGTGGGAGCAGATGCCCGAGCCCAAATGGGTTATTTCCATGGGAGCCTGTGCCACCTCCGGCGGTGTCTTTAATAATTACGCACTGGTTCAAAGTGTGAACCAGGTGATTCCCGTCGATATTTATGTTCCGGGTTGCCCACCCCGCCCTGAACAACTGATCTACAGCATCACTCTCCTTCAGGAGAAGATCCAAAAAGAACGCGGCACCATCAGGAAAGCTTTGAATCTCTCGTAATTTGATGATGGTGTCTTCTCGTCGGACTTTCGTAATACAGGTTTCCCCTACTAGTATCACCCCGACTCAACACCGCGAAATCAGGCTCCCCGTAAGCCTTTGAAAGCAAAATTATTGCGGCACTCCTGATACGGGAAGATTCTTGTCACGAAGAATGCGAAACCCTTTCCTTGGAGATTGAATCTAAGGTATTGAGGGTAGTATAAATCGCTTGTGCCGCACTCAGAACGGCCCAAGTAGAACACGCGTGGTGGAAGGTGCTCCATGATGGCAAGAATGCTTGACGCAGTTTTCGGTTGCAGACATCCTCGTTACAGTTTCCCAGTGACCATCCGAGGCTCGGCGCGCCGACCCCAAGCCGGAGCGTTGACCGGGACTTACGTGGCCTGTCTGGACTGTGGCAGGGAATTTCCGTACGATTGGCAGGAGATGAAGGTTATTACTTCTCCCGCCGAAACTCGCCAGTACGTTGCTGCGCTCGCTACCAAGCAAGCAGCCTAAGGCAGCTGGACAAAGGTAAATTCAGCGAGACTCCCCCTTCATCGCTGTAAAGCTGACACTTCGACTCAACAAATTTCTTAGCGAGCTGGAACCGCCGCTAGCGTCCTCTTTTCCAGGGGCACGAATTCCCGCGCTTCATGCCCCGTGTAGACTTGTCGCGGCCTGGCTATTTTCTGTTCGGTGTCAGTGACCAACTCCTGCCATTGCGCCAGCCATCCCGCCGTTCGTGGGATGGCAAACAAAACGGTGAACATCTCTGGCCGGAATCCCATGGCCTGGTACATGATTCCGGAATAAAAGTCGACGTTCGGATAGAGCTTGCGTTTCACAAAATACTCGTCTTCCAGCGCGATGCGCTCGAGTTCGAGAGCGATTTCCAGTTTTGCATTACGTCCGGTCACTTCAAACACCTGCTCGGCACACCAGCGAATGATTTTCGCTCGAGGATCATAATTCTTGTAAATGCGGTGACCAAATCCCATCAGCTTGACACCGCCCTCTTTCACCTTCTTGATATACGCCGGAACTCGATCCTTGGATCCGATCTCATCGAGCATTCGCAGCACTTCTTCGTTGGCGCCGCCGTGCAACGGTCCGGCCAGGGCTGCAGCAGCCGATGCCATGGATAAGTAAGGGTCCGTGTGGGCGCTGCTCACCGAGCGCATAGCGTTGGTGCCGCAGTTTTGTTCGTGATCGGCATGCAAGATGAAAAGAATGTCGAGCGCCCGCGCGATTGCGGGATTCGCAACGTACTTGGGTTCGACCATCTTCCATAACATGTTCATGAAGTTTTCGGCGTAGTTCAAATCGTTGTCAGGATAAACGTACGGGAACCCTACGTTGTGCCGGTAGGACATGGCGGCAATGGACGGTACTTTGCCAATCAGGCGTTTGATCTGTAACAGGCGATTCGCTGGATCATGCACATGCCGCGCTTCCGGATACACCGTCGAAAGCGCAGCCACCGTGCTCACAAACATTCCCATCGGATGGCCGTCGTAGCGAAAACCTTCCATAAACTTCTTGGTCGATTCATGCAGCATGGTATGGTGGGTAATGTCATAAACCCAATGGTTCAACTCAGCCTCGGCAGGCAACTCCCCGAATAGCAATAAGTACGCCACTTCCAGAAACGTGCAGCGTTCAGCCAACACTTCAATGGGATATCCGCGATAGCGCAGGATGCCGCGATCGCCGTCGATGTAAGTGATGCTGCTGCGGCACGATGCTGTGTTCATGAACGCCGGATCGTAGGTCATCAGGCCAAAATCCTCTGGACCCGTCTTGATTTGCCGCAGGCTCATCGCCCGAATGGTGCCATCCTCGATGGGGACGGTATAGTTCTGCCCGGTACGATTGTCGGTAATGGAAAGTGTGTTTTCTGGCATGGGAAGAGTTGCTCCTCTATAGCGCTATACAAACAGCGTAATCTACCCTTACTCGCTTCGACAATACAAGGCTGTGACCTGGGTCACCGAGGTGGGTGATTTATTGGAACCCGGCCCCGACGGCTCCAGAGCCAGCCCTTAGCATCCCGTAACGGGCTCCAAATCAGATCCACAATACAAAACCGGCGGCCATAGCCGCCGGTTCTGGTTCATCCTAATCAATTCTAGTTCGACGAATCATCCCGGCGTTTCAAAGTCGGACGGTCATCATCCGTCTGGCCACTTCCGGTTTTATCATCCCCGCTGCTGGTCGACGTGCGCCGCAAGCTCGGTTTATTCTCATCTCTCTGATCCAACACTTTATGGCGGTTCTCAATCGATGCCAGCCGCGCCTTCACATCGTCGAACTCGGACGTGGTCACGACATACTCTTGCTTGGCCGGAAGAATTTTTCGAATTTCTTCCTGTGTCTTCTCAATGCGATCCGGCGTTTGCGGATGGGTATCGAAAGTTTTCGCCAGAGTGCCGGGCTTCTTCTTCTCCATTGCCTGAATCTTCTCGAAGAACGAAACGAACGCCGAGGGATCGTACCCGGCACGATACATAGT
>JBAVZU010000258.1:0-6626 GCA_049588915.1 Candidatus Sulfotelmatobacter sp. | reverse complement strand
GGATGCGACGGCTCCGCCAATCCGTGATGCCCGCTGTCACCGCCACCGCCATAGCCAAGCCCAACAGCACCGGCTTCAAGCGGTCTCCGCTTTTCCGCAGCGCAGCCAAGTCTGGATCATGGCCTTCGGACCATGTCGAAAGCTGTTCATTCTAGTTGCACTAACCGGCGATGGCTGCCTACGAGCCCCGCTGTCGCGGATTTTCACATAGCCAGGTAGCGAAGTCAATGAACGGAAGATACGCGACCCAGGCCAAAAAACTAAGGCCCGGAACGGTGTCCGGGCCCCAAAAAATCAGCTCAATTTCAGCGGTTGAAGGCTCCCGCGCTGTTGTGCTCCGCCACAACACGCTTCGCATTGTCGGCCAAGGCTTTGGCCTGCGGCAATAGCTCGAGTCCTTTCAACACCTCCGGGTCGGATTCAGCCCGAACCTTCAGGCCTTCATCCTGACCGAAAGCATCGACGAAAATCTCCGACTTAATATTCGACTTGATCCAATCATTATTGTCGACCAAGTCGGCCTGAGTACAAGGAATGTTGCCTTCGTCGAGCGACTTGCGGAAGTCCTGCATGATGGCATCGTCCACTTCGAAACTCTTCGTCGGATGATGCGTCACCACATAGCGCTTGGCGTAGTTGAAAAACGCATAGTGCTGCAGCAGCGTATCCTGGAAATGGTTTCCCTTGATCGGGGGGATCACCACATCCGGCGTGATGCCGCCGCCGCCATACACCGTGCGTCCGCTGTCCGTGAGCTTCACTTCGCGGCTGGCGTTGCTGCCCGACTCCGCATCGCGGTTGTAATAGTAATCGTAGAGCGAAATGTTGCTGTAATCGCGCTGAATCAGCCGACCACTGGGCGTGTAATAGTGCGCCGTGGTCAGCGCCAACCCGGTGTTTTCCGAGAGCGGATAAACCGTCTGTACCAGTCCCTTGCCGAATGTCACTTCCCCGGCGATCAATCCGCGATCATGATCCTGAATCGCTCCGGAAACAATTTCAGCAGCGGATGCGGTCAGCCGGTTTACCAAAACCACCAGAGGGTAGTCTTTCCCACCATTGCCGTGCTGGGCGACGTAGCGCTTTTCAGCCGAAGCGCGGCCATGATGCGAGACAATCAGTTGACCCTTTTTCAGGAATTTGTCCGCCACG
The DNA here is from genome assembly GCA_049588915.1 of Candidatus Sulfotelmatobacter sp. Lineage (GTDB taxonomy): Bacteria > Acidobacteriota > Terriglobia > Terriglobales > Acidobacteriaceae > Sulfotelmatobacter. The sequence continues at coordinate 5,474 of JBAVZU010000258.1, read as the reverse complement.
CCAACGCCTTCACTCAGCAGACCGCCGGGATTCCCGCGCAGATCGAGGATCAAACCCTTCAGATCCCCCATCTCATCCAGCGCCTTGGAGACTTCTTCTTCCGTGGTTTCGTTGAAGCCGGTTACATGCAAATATCCGATGCCTGGCCGGATCAGAAAGTGGACGTCCACGCTGTAGCGCGGAATCTCGTCGCGCACCAAGGTGAACTCCATGGGCTTCTCCACAGCTTCGCGCGAGATACTGATGTGGACCGTCGTCCCCTTCGGCCCCTTCAGCAGGTCGGCAACGTCGCTCGTACTCATGTTCTCGGTGGATTTGCCATCGACCGCTATGATCACATCGCCGGGATGAATGCCCGCTTTATAGGCTGGAGTGCCGGTGAAGGGAAAAATCACAATCACTTTGTTGTTGCGCGGTCCCACCGTCATCCCAACGCCGTAATACTTCCCGCGCTGATCCTCGCGCATCAATGCGTAGGATTTCGGGTCGAAGAAGTTCGAGTGCGGATCGAGCGCGTGCAGCATCCCGGGAATCGCCCCGTTATAAATTGCCTTGTCGGGGTTAACCGGTTCCGCGTAATTGTCCTCGATGACGGCGTAGACATCCGTGAACTGTTTCAGGCTGTCTTTGACTTCGCTGTCGCTCGAAGGCGATGAAGGCTGCTGCCCGGTGCGCTGGGCGAACAGAATCCCCAGAAAACCGCAAGCGAGAAGAAAAAAAACCATCAGGAATAGTGATCGGCGAGAACTACGTGCCATCTATGTTTCCTTCGGTTGAGGGATGTGCTGCTTTCCCCGCTACCGTGCTGAATTGTAAAAGTATATCACCAGGTTAGACCGCCCCGGAGCGGGATTGTCACCATTGGTAACCAACTGGAGCTGCCTTTTCTTAAGATGCGCCAAGAGGGGTATGAGTTCCAGACTTTGCATGTAATCTCGCTCTTCTTGACCGAACCACGTACTTTGCTGACCTTGCATTCCAGGATGTTACTCCAGCATTGCCGCCTTTGGCGCTCCGCATTATGATGAATCCATGAGTTTTTCGGAGACGATCTTCCTGTTCTTTCTGGCCCTCATTATCTTCGGGCCAAAAAAGTTGCCGGAAATCGCCCGTCAAGCCGGACGTCTGCTTGCCGAACTTCGTCGCGCCTCCAACGAATTCAAGTCACAGATTGAAACCGAGATTGCTCATCTGGAAGTAGAGAAGAAGGCACAGGAGATCCTTCCGCCCAGCTCAACGCCGGCCGGCTCCGTAGCGAGTCTAAGCCTCAACCCTGCTTCCGGCGAGGCCGTTCCGCAAGAATCTCGTGCAACCCTGGCTGCTCCCGCCGAGGCTATCCTTGCAGGAAGCAGCCTGGCGACTTCAAATCTGGCCGTCGCGAATGTGATCGCGGAAAATTCCCATATTCCCCCCGCTGAGCCTGCTTCAACTGAAGCATCTTCAACCGAAGCCGCAGCCGTCGCTGAGACGGAGATCGCCCCCGCCGCTCAGGACTCGCATGTCTGAAAGCCAGACTGCGGTGGCCACCGACGACCCGAAACGCGATGACATGCCTACCATGGGCTTCCTCGATCACCTCGAGGAATTGCGCTCCCGTCTCGTGTACTCCATCGCCGCCGTCGCCGTGGGATTTTTTGCCTGCTGGTGGAAGGTAGAGAGGATTTACGACATCATGCAGCGCCCTATCATGAAGGCGCTGAAGGACAATGGGATGTCAGAACGGCTCGTTTATTTGAATCCCACCGAGCCTTTCAACTTGTACCTCAAGATCGCGGCGCTTGCCGGACTTTTCCTCACTTCGCCGTTTGTGCTCTACCAGGTCTGGATGTTTATCTCCCCCGGCCTGTACCGCAACGAGAAGCGTTACGTCGTGCCCTTCATGGTTTCAACGATCGCTCTATTCACTGCCGGCGGATATTTTGGCTACAAAGTGGTCTATCCCCAGGCGCTGGGTTTTCTGATTCACTTCGGCCGGCAGTTCCAGCCGATGATCACCATCGGCGAATACACATCGCTATTTCTGAGCATCATCCTCGGCATGGGCTTGATCTTCGAGATGCCTATTTTGATTTTCTTCCTGGCGCTGATGGGAATTGTTACTGCCGGTTTCATGTGGAAGAACTTCCGCTACTCCATTCTCGTCATTTTTATCATTGCCGCAATCGTTACTCCCACGCCCGATGTTTTGAATATGTGCATTTTTGCCGCTCCCATGATCGCGTTGTACGTTTTTAGCATCGGAATCGCATGGGCGGTTCATCCCAAGCAGCGCCTCGCTCGCAAGGCGAAGAAGGCAGCTTAATATCTGGCCACGTGGTGACTCTCCTGCCGAGGCAAGTTTGGTGAGAGGCAAGAAAATGTCGATTCTGGCAGTGCTGGTTTTGGTCGCCGCCTCTCTTGCGGGTTGCAATCATGATAAAACTGCGACCGCCGTCAGCGCACAGACAAAAACGCAATCTTCCCCGGACGAGTCTGGGCCTAAACTTTCGATTCCCCCTGACAGCGGACCGCCGCCTTCTTTCGACTCCGCCCGGGCTATGCAGTACGTTAAGCAAATTGTCGCTTTCGGCCCGCGCCCCATCGGCAGCGCGAACCACAAAAAGGTCGAAGAGTACATCACATCTCACCTGAAAGGCGACGCGGTCGAGGATGACGTATTCACCGCCGATACTCCGGAAGGCAAGTTTCCCGTGAAAAATATCATCGCGAAGTTTCCCGGGACGCGCGAGGGCATTATCGTGATCGCCAGCCATTACGATACAAATTATCCCCTCCGCAATACCTCCTACATCGGTGCGAACGACGGCGCTTCCTCCAGCGCCCTGCTGCTTGAAATTGCAAATCAACTGCGCGGCAAGAAGCGTGACGGCTATAGCGTATGGCTGGTATGGGATGACGCCGAGGAAGCCATGAAGTCATGGTCTGACGCCGACAGTTTGTACGGCATCCGCCACCTCGCACAGAAATGGCAGGACGACGGAAGTTTGAAAAGGATAAAGGCGTTCCTGCTCGCCGATATGATCGGCGACGCCGATCTTCACATCGATCACGACCTCAATTCAACTCCTTGGCTGGAAGACGTTGTATATCAGGCGGCCACACGTCTCGGCTATCAGTCTCATTTCTTCGAGCGTGATAATCAGGTATCGGATGATCACCTGCCATTCATGCAGAGAGGCATTCCGAGCGCCGATCTCATCGATTTCGATTACGGCTATAACAACGTGTTTTGGCATACGCCCCAGGACACCGTCGACAAACTGAGTGCCAAAAGCCTGGAAATCGTTGGCAGCACGATACTTGAGACGGTCAGCATCCTCGATAGAATGGACTCGCTCCCGCCGAAATAACCTGAATAGCAGGAATTCGGCGAACTTCGTGCGCCTCTTCCACACTTTTTCTCGCGTCTCACTGCGGTAAGCCTTTTGCGCTTTTCCGGCAATTCATTTCTAATGCACCGGATGCGAAACCTGAAACTTGTTGCTCTCTGCTTATTCCTGATACCAATCTGCCTGGCTGCCACCCCACTCTCCGAGTCCGACGACGCGGCCCGCATTATCAAGATTGCGCTGCAGCCGTCTCCGATTGAAAGCAATCTCCGCCATCTCACCGACGAGATCGGCGGCCGAGTGCCCGGCACTCCCGCAATGCAATGGGCCGTCGAGTGGGGAGTGCAGATGTTTGCGGCCGCCCGCGCCGATAGCGTCCACACTGAGGAATTCACCATTCCGCATTCCTGGGCGGAGGGGGACACCGAGATGACTGTCAGCGCGACAGGGACTGCTCTCGATCCGAAGCTCACGCAGATTCCGAATGTCCGGTTCCGCGTCCGATGTGTTTCCATTGCCTGGGCGCCCGCGCTCGCGCCAGTGAAGCATGTCCCGGTCATCGATGTCGGGAACGGTAGTGCCGACGAATTCAAAAAGGCAGGGGATATTTCAGGGAAAATCGTTTTAATCCATTCCGTAGTGCTGAAAACTTGGGACGATCTTTTCGCCGAATACACGAATGCCCCGCCTGTGATTACGGCCGCGGTCAATGGCAAAGCAAAAGCTGTGGCTTTTATCGCCACCCGTGAGCACGACATTCTCTACCGGCATACAAATTCTTTTGCCGGCGAGATCGACCGCATCCCGCAGGTATTGCTCGCTCGTGAAGACGGAGAGCGCATCGGACGCCTTCTGACGTCGGGGCATCCCGTGTGGGCCGATCTAAGCATCCCCAGCAAACTTGGTGGCCCCATCAAAACTGCAAACGTGGTTGCCGAAATCAAGGGCAGCGAGAAGCCTGATGAGTTCGTTATTCTCGGCGCGCATCTCGATTCCTGGGAGTTGGGCACGGGCGCACTCGACAATGGTTGCAATGCCGCTCTGGTGATCGACGCACTACGCGCCATCAAAACGTCTGGACTGACTCCACGCCGCTCCATCCGCTTCATTCTTTTTTCGGGAGAAGAAGAAGGTTTGCTCGGCTCGCGCGCCTATGCCACCGCTCATCGATCTGAGCTCGACAACGCAGCGGGTGTGATCGTCTACGACGGCGGCACGGGCAAGACCACCGGATTCGCTACCGGAGGGCACAAGGATGTTATGGACAAGGCCAGGCGCATCATCGCTCCCCTGCGCCAGTTCGGCGTCACCGAATTGAAGGCTGACATGGAGTGGGGTACCGACCATTTCGATTTCATGTTGGAAGGCGTTCCAACCTTCGTGGCCGATCAGGAGGAGGCGAACTATCTGGAAAACTACCACGCCGTCTCGGACACCTACGACAAGGTGGATTTCGCGCAACTCAAAAAACACGTAGCCGAAGCGGCGGAGTTTGCCTTTGCCCTGGCGAATCTGCCGGAAAAGATCGGCCCTCGCTATACGCGCGGGCAGATTGAACAGTCCATGCACGAAACCGGCTCTGACCAGATGCTCAAAGCCGCCGGTATGTGGGATGCCTGGGAAAGCGGAGCCATTGGGCGGCAGAAGTAAAGCCATTTCTGATTGCTGATTTAAGACGGAGGTTTAATCAGCAACCAGGAAACAGCAATCAGCAATTCTGACCCCTAAACGGACGTCTCTTGCTCTATTTCTGGATCATCTTCAATCTCTTCGCGGTCGGCATGCTGGTGCTCGACCTTCGCGTCTTCCACCGCCCCGGACGGGTGCGATCTCGTGAAGCACTTTTGCGAAGCACAATGTGGGTCGGATTGGCGGCCCTGTTTGCCGCTACGGTCTTCTGCTGGCAGGGGCGGCAGGTTGCCATCGAGTTCGTGACCGGTTACGTGCTCGAACTTTCGCTCAGCGTGGATAACCTTTTTATTTTCCTCGTAATCTTTCGCTACTTCGCTGTGCCCGAGGAGCATCAGCACCGCGTGCTGTTTTGGGGAATTCTCGGCGCATTGTTGATGCGGGGATGCTTTATCCTTGCGGGTGTTGGTTTGATTCAGCGTTTTCATTGGATTTTCTACATTCTCGGCGCATTAC
>JBAVZU010000257.1:0-10488 GCA_049588915.1 Candidatus Sulfotelmatobacter sp. | reverse complement strand
CCGTGGAGGGGGCGCGACTGGGCAACACCCAGATCGGCGGCAGGTATATCGCCGACGCTTACCTCTATGAGATTCGCTAGTTGCGGACGCAACCCAACAACATCAATCGTGATTTCACGGAGATTTGCTTTGATCGCTCGCATTCTCGCCCTTCTGCTCTTAATGACCCCAGCTCTCGCCCAGACCACCATCCACTACACTGCCACGAACGTCAACGTAAAGTACCTCTTCGCCACCGCCGAACCAGTCGCCCATCTCAAGTCCGGCGATATTCTCGATACCAATACGCTCGATTGCTTCGGCAACGTCCTCAGAAAGCCCGGCGACACGCTCAGCATGGTAAAAGGCGACAATCCCCTGACTGGCCCATTCTTTGTGGAAGGCGCGGAGCCCGGCGACACGCTCGCCGTCAAAATTCTCGATCTTCAAGTCGATGGCGATACCGGTGTCGGTGCATTCGCTCCCGCATTCGGTGCACTCAACGAGACCAATTACACTCCCATGCTGCATCCGCCATTGCTTGAGCGCATTTGGTACTACCACATTCGATCACGCCGCCAACACTGCCACGTTCAAGGCGCACGACACCGATTTCTCCGTCAAAATTCCTCTGCATCCTTTCTTTGGTTGTATCGGCGTCTCGCCCGCCGAGGGTGAAGCGCGCAGCTCAGTCGTCCCCGCCGAATTCGGCGGCAACATGGATTCGCCTGAAGCCAGCGTCGGCAATACAGTTTATTTTCCGGTGAATGTAAGGGGCGGCCTGTTCTACATCGGAGATGGCCACGCCGCCATGGGCGACGGAGAAATCGCCGGCACCGCCATCGAAGTCCCACTGAAAGCGCGCGTGAAGTTGAGTGTTATCAAAGGCCGCACCATTGCCTGGCCGCAGTTTGAGAATGACGACGCGATCATGACTGTCGGCGCCTATCGCCCACTCGATGATGCCCTCCGCATTGCCTTTACCGAACTCGTTCACTGGATACACAAGGACTACGGCCTCTCCGAACTCGATGCCTACGAGTTGCTCTCAAAAGTCGCGAAGATTCACCTCAACGAGATGGTCGACCCGAATTACGTGGTCGTCGCATCGATCGAAAAGAAGTATTTGCCGCCGAAGAAAAACCAGTGACCGTCTTTATCGCTGCTCGAAACGGAGCTCTCTACAGGCTCCGCCAAATATTCATCTTCATTTTTGGCTTTGACATTACTCGCGCTGCAAAGGCCAATCAATATCAACTCGGTTTTAGTCGCAGCCTTTCAGCGCATCGGTGAAGAGTGTTACCATTTCCTATTCGATGCCGAGAGTTTCCATGGCTGCACACGCCCCCAAACCGAATCAGGCTGCATGGCCTGAATTGCCCTTAAATGCCTGGCACGACACCTACGCCACGCTCCACATGTGGACCCAGGTGGTTGGCAAGGTCCGCCTCGCTCTGAGCCCCCGCGTCAATCACTGGTGGGAAGTTCCTTTATACGTCAACGCCCGCGGCCTCACGACTTCTGCCATTCCTTGGGGCAATGGTATTTTCGAAGTACAATTCGATTTCGTCGACCACAAACTGACCATCCAGACAAGTTGGGATTCATCGCAGAGCATCGCGCTCAGGCGGCAGACGGTTGCTGCCTTTTATTCCGAATTCATGGCCGCGCTGAAATCTTTAGGCATAGACGTAAAAATCTGGACTATGCCGGTCGAAATCCCGAATCCCGTGCCCTTCGAGAGCGACACTCAGCATGCTTCCTACGACGCCGAATCTGCGCACCGCTTCTGGCAGATCCTGATCTTGTGCGACACTATCTTCAAGGAATTCCGCTCGGGCTTTATCGGCAAAGATAGCCCAGTGCATTTTTTCTGGGGAAGCTTCGATCTTGCGGTCACGCGATTTTCAGGACGCCGTGCCCCGGAGAGACCGGGGGCCGATCCCATTACGCGCGAAGCCTACTCGCACGAAGTAATCAGTGCCGGCTTCTGGCCCGGCGGCGGCGAAATTAAGGGCGCTGCATTCTATGCGTATGCGGCTCCTGAGCCGCCGGGGTTCGCCGATCAAAAAGTAAAACCTGCGGCGGCCTTCTACCATCCGCAAATGAAAGAATTCCTCCTGATGTATGACGACGTTCGCAAGGCTCCTTCGCCGCGCGAAACCCTGCTCAGCTTTCTGCAGAGTACTTATGAGGCGGGCGCGAACCTGGCGCATTGGGATCGAAAAGAATTGGAAAGAGTTTGACTAAGGAGAAGAGAAGCAATGTCAGTCAAATGCAAGCATCTGGATCAAATCAAAATCACAACGACCGACAAGCATGTCTGCGAAGATTGCGTGAAGATCGGCGACACCTGGGTCCATCTGCGGATGTGCATGTCTTGCGGCAACGTCGGTTGCTGCGACTCTTCCAAGAACAAACATGCCACGAAACATTTTCACCGCAGCCATCATCCGGTTATGCGCTCAATCGAGCCCGGAGAGGATTGGATCTGGTGCTATGTGGATGAAATGATTGTCGGCGAAGTAGCTGCCTGAGTTTCGGCGGCAATCTGCTTCGGATCCAACGGGTGGGAACCTAAATCTCTATTTTTGAAGTTTGACGCGAGCTTTCTTCGGCAATGTTTGTGCGGGGAGGTCAGAAAGGTTGAAAAAATTGAAAGGGCCGTGACTTTGGTTATGCTCTAGCAGCCAACTCCTGCGAGGGAGTCAACCGCGTGGACGCATGTACCGTCACAGCCCCTTGATGTAACCACTGCTTTCGCAGTCCCAAACCCCAACTGCCCCTCGCAGAGCCGTCGGTTTTTTCAGGTCTGGCTGTCCAGCAAGTTACCTCACCGGACTGATCACTCAGTCTACTTCGGGCCAGCAAGGTTTATTTCGCTAACCCTTTCGACCGTCGACGCAACCAACCTTAACAGAGCGTTCACAAATGTCAACGCAAACTAATGGTGCAACGCCCAAGCGCGATGCTGTGAAAAACGGAGAAGAGAAGTCATTGTAGGAGTATCTTTTACGGATACGATTTCGCGCCGAGACTGGATTTGCACAGAAACTTTCACAATGCCCGATTTGCAACAAAAAGTTGTCCGAACCGCATAATGATCTTGACGTCGTCGCGTTCTCGGCGCATCTTGCTGGTAGTGGACCGGCAGTGATGGCAGAACTCGTAGCGTACGTGGACGGCGGTTCCCAGGGAAACCCTGGCCCCTCCGGCATTGGAGTGATTATTGATGGCTGCGCCAGCGGCCCCATTCGCATCGCCAAATGGATCGGTCACCAGGATAACAACGTCGCCGAGTACGTGGCTTTGATGGAAGCTTTACAGTTCGCTCTCTCCATGAACGCCAAAGCGCTACACGTTTATTCCGATTCCGAGGTGGTCGTCCGCCAGATGCGCGGCGAGTATACCTGTCGCAGTTCGCGGCTTTACTCACTGCACTGGACCTGCCGCAAACTGGCTCGAGCTTTGAAGTTTTCCATCTCCCACGTTCCGCGCGAAGATAACGTCGAAGCCAATCGCCTCGCCAATACGGCGGTCTTAGCCCGAAGACCTAAGGCCTAGGACTTAGGAAATACCTAATCCCGGGCCTTTCTAAATCTCCCATCCTCCTATGACTTTCCAGTTTCCCACTTGTTGACAGCTCGCTCCCAGCGAGCGAGACTCGAATCACCGTTCTCGAAATTAGAGTGAGCAATGATGAGTGAGGTATGACCGGCCGGATCAGTCCAAGCCGCCGGGCACAACGCGATTGGCATGCGCGTCATGAACCAGGATTCGATTCTTGTTCGCACTTCGTCACTTCCTTCGCGGGAGGCAAAGATGCCGGGTAGCAACACGAGCGCGCCCTCGTTCGGTAGCGTTTCGGCAGCAATTGCCGCCGCTAACGCGCTTCTCACAAACCCTTCCGAATCCGGTCCTCGTTTTCCGGGCGAGGATGGCGGTCGCTCCCTTGCCGAAATGGCGCTCGCCGATCTCGACGCCACGCTGCAATTGCTCGCCGAGCGTGCCCAATACATTACCGGTGCCAGCGGGGCAGCCATCGCTCTGCGCCGCGACAGTCACAACGAAATGCTGTGCCGGGCCAGCTCAGGCGACAACGCCCCGCAGCTCGGCGCCCATCTATCCATGGATTATGGATTGTCGGGCGAAAGTGTGCGCACTCGGCAACTGATGCGTTGCGACGATGCGGAGCGCGATCCTCGCGTGAACCGCGAAGTCTGCCGCGAGCTGGGAATTGCTTCTGTGCTGGTAATGCCAATTCTAAGCGACGAGAAGGTGCTCGGAGTCTTCGAGCTTTTTTCTGCTACAGCCAACGCTTTCGACGAGCGCGATCAGTCCGCCCTGCTGCGGCTTAGTGAAATGGTAGCTACCTCGGTGGCCCAAGCCGCCTCGTGCCATGGCAGGTTCGCCGTTCCGGAGATTTCATCTCCTGCGTCTCAGCTGCAACTTGTTGTACTGGACCAAGCTCCCCAGCCCGAATCCAGCACGCATGCCGTGAAATCGACTCAGGGTCCTGAACTGCTTCCCCCTCAGCCTTCGAATGCAAAGCCGGAAGAAGTTGAGTCAGCTTCCAGCCGAACGATATTCTGGTCAGCCGCAACGCGGGTCCAAAACGGCGAATCGCCCCAGGAAAAAGTCGAAGCGCTTAACGTCCCGCCTGCCTTGAGAAGTTTGCAAAAGTGTCAGGACTGCGGCTTTCCCGTCTCGCCAGGGCGCGCCCTGTGTGTGGAGTGTGAAGAGAAACAGTGGCGCAATCAAGCGTTTTTGCAGGATCAGAACGAAGAGAGTTTGCAGAATGGTCAGGCTTTGCCACCCGAGGGAAAAAATCCCGCCGCCCGCGCGGAAGTATTGAGAAACAATCTTCCAGGCAATTCCTCGCAAGTGCTGGCAAAATCCGCGGCACTCAACCGCGAACCGGGAATTTCTCCCAGATCTGAAGCCATACAGACTCAGGAGCTGAAGCCGCCCTCGGCGATGCCTGCGGCTGGAGAAAATACGGACACGGACAGGACGAATCTGGGTTCGACCTTGCAGCCCGAATCAAGGATCGCGTTAAGAAACTACATTCTCGGAGCGCTACTCATTATCGCCATCGTCATCGGCGCGATCGCTTGGCTGCGCTGAAAGATTTCCGATTGATTGTGCCGGAAATTCTCGCTCCACCTCTGGGTTCTTTTTCCGTCAAGCTCGTTCCATCAAGCTCGCGCGACAGATTACAATTCCTTGCCAGACGTTAGCCATTTCCATTTGGAGGATTGATGACGCTGCCGATCAGACGTGCTGTGATGCGCCGTTGTTTGCTGCTCTTGTTATTGACGGCTGCCGCGGCCGCACAAAACGCCGAGCAGCATACCGCGCGTTACTTCGATTCCGTTCGCAAGCAACCGGGTTTGCTTCTGGCATTCCTGCGCGAGTTGCCCAAAGGCGGGGATCTGCACAATCATCTGGACGGCGCAATCTACGCCGAAGACTTTGTAGATTTCGCCGCGTCCGGCGGCCTGTGCGTGGATCGCACTTCCTCCCGTCTGCTCGCTCCCCCTTGCGACTCTTGCGAACTTTATACCGCCAAGCCGGCAGCCCGTTGCAGCTACATCGATCACGTGCTCTACGGCCAGATGATCGATGCTTGGTCGATGCGCAACTGGAAGCCGGGGGATGAATCCGGTCACGATCACTTCTTCGCTTCCTTCGACAAATTTGGTCTCGCCGCGCACACCCACGTGGCCGATGGGATCGCCACCGCGACGAACCGTGCCGGCATGGATCATCTGCAGTACGTCGAGTTCATGCACACCGCCGATGCTGGAGGTGCAGCTCAACTCGCAGGGAAAGTGGAGTGGGATGCCGATTACGCCAAAATGCGCGAAGCCTTGCTGAGTGCCGGTATGAAAGATGTAGCCGCCGACACCAGCAAGCGTCTCGCCGCCGACGATGCCCGCGCCAAAGAGATTCTCAAGTGCGGAACTCCAGACGCGGCTCCCGGATGCGGCGTGACTGTCCGTTATCTTTATCAGGTGCTCCGCGGATCACGCCCCGAAATCGTCTTCGCGCAGATTCTCCTGGGCTTCGAACTGGCGTCGTCCGATTCTCGCTTTGTCGGCCTGAATCTCGTCCAGCCCGAGGACTGGTATATTCCGCTCCACGACTTCAACCAGCACATGGCCATGCTCGATTACTTACACAGTGTCTATCCCAAAGTGCACATCGCTTTGCACGCCGGCGAACTCGCCATGGGCCTTGTTCCTCCCGAGGATCTCACGTTCCACATCCGCGCTTCTGTCGAGCGTGGTCACGCCGAGCGTATCGGCCACGGCGTTTCCGTAATGAATGAGAACGATCCCATTGGCCTGCTGCACGAAATGGCCGAACGCAACGTGCTGGTCGAAATTGCTCTGACCTCAAACGATATGATCCTCGGCGTCAGCGGCGACGATCATCCGCTGCCGATTTACATGAAATATGGCGTCCCCGTTGCGCTTGCGACCGATGACGAGGGCGTCTCCCGCTCCGACATGACTCATGAATATTTGCGCGCGGTTGAGACCTATCATTTGTCCTATGCGGAGCTGAAGCGCATGGCTCGGGAGAGCCTGGAGCACAGCTTTTCGCCCGGCGAAAGTTTGTGGGCTAATACACATCTTGTGTTTCGTGTCGTGCCGCCGTGCGCGAGCAATTCCTTAGGCTCCGAAAAAGTCTCGGCAAGATGCGAAACGTTTCTCGCCGCCAACGAACGCGCCCGCGAACAATGGAAGCTGGAAACAGAATTCGCCAAGTTCGAAAAAAATACTAGTCAGGAAAACAGCGCCGCAACGGCAACGAATAATTTCTGATGGATGGTGATCTTTAACTCTTATGCAAGATCAATACGCCCTTGCCGAAACCGCCGCCCAATCCGTCCTGCATCGCACCTCGCTGCGCCCGAGCATTGGCCTCGTTCTCGGCTCTGGTCTCGGGGGCTTCGCCGACTCCCTCAGCGACGTAACCCGCATCCCTTTCGCGGAAATCCCCGCCTTCCCCCGTTCCACTGCGATCGGCCACGCCGGACAGATGGTAATCGGCAAGTCAGGCGCCGTCCCCGTGGCCGTCATGCAAGGCCGCGTGCATCTCTACGAGGGATATTCGCCGCACCAGGTGGTCTTCCCCATGCGCGTTTTCGGACGGATGGATATTCGCTCCGTCATCCTTACTAATGCCGCGGGTGGAATCAATCTAAGCTATCAGCAAGGCGCTCTTGTCCTGATTCGCGACCACATCAATTTGCAAGGAACGAATCCGCTAGTCGGCCCTAATGACGATCGCTTCGGTTTACGCTTCCCCGACATGACCCATGCCTACGCGAAAGAATATCGAGCGCTGGCGCAAGAAAAAGCCGGCGAGCTGGGCATGAAGCTGCACGAAGGTGTTTACGCCGCACTGCTCGGCCCCAGTTACGAAACTCCCGCCGAGATCAACTATCTGCGAATCATCGGAGCCGACCTGGTCGGCATGTCGACGGCTTTTGAAGTGATCGCCGCCCGCCACTTGGGAATGAAAGTCCTTGCCATCTCGTGCGTCACGAATATGGCCGCCGGAATCCTCGACCAACCGCTCTCTCACCAGGAAGTGATGGAAACCGGCGAGCGCGTCAAGACCAGCTTTGAAGCCTTGCTGCGTGCCGTCCTGCCGGGCATGGCGCAACAAAGTGGAGAACGTTGATATACCTTCAGGAATGTTTGTCATTCCGGGCGCCGTCTTTTGGCGCGCGGAATCCTAGACTCACACAAGCCTCGCGCCTCATTTCGCCCGCGGGATAAACAATTCCACCGGCGGCTTCACCCCATACACTCCCGCAAAGCTTCCCTGGTTCACCGCCAGCGCAAACCGACCCCGCGAGTCGATATATAAAAGAGTGTGTCCCACGGGCACATCGCTGAAAGTCCGCACGAACTTGATCTTCATCTCCCTCTCGCCGATCTTCACCGGAACTTCCTGCCCGCGCTGATAGCCCAGCTTTAAAAACTCCTCGGCATCCAGATTCGTCACCAGGTTGCCGAACGGGCCATCTGTCGCAATTACCTCCGCCGAAGCGCCCCGCTCGTCAATCCTCGCCACCTTCAATTCCAACCGCACCAGCGACGCCACTGCCATATCCGGCCCAGCTTTCGTCCAATCGTCTCCGCGCGCCACGTGCGCCCCCGCCGGAGAAAAAATATCGCGCCCATGAAATGTCGACGACATCTTCGACCCAATCATCCAATCTGGACTTGTGACCTCGTGCACACCCTCAATCCCATCGCGCTGCTCGACCAGCGTGAGCAACCCGTTATCGGGCAGCACAAAATATTGTCCGCGCTTCGATTTAGCCACGATCGCTTTGCGCGTGCTGCCGACAGTCGGATCGATTACCACCACAAACACCGTACCCGCCGGAAAGTAAGGCGTCGCGCCATAAAGAAAACGCGCGCCGTCGAGAATGGAAAACGGCGTCACCTGATGCGTAAGATCGACAATGCGCACCTCTGGCATGATCGAATACATCACGCCCTTGCATAGCGCCACCGAATCATCCACCACGCCGAAGTCTGTCATGAAAACGATCGTCTGCGGATAATTTGTCTGCGCCCCAGCCGCCGACAGCACAATCAGCAACGCCAACAGCAAAATTCCGGAAACGCGGATCACTGCCCTTGCCACGAAACTCGCTCCGCGATTCGGCTTGGAAAGGGCGCGGCTTCCAGTCGCGCCGTAAATTCTCATTATTAACCGCGACTTTGGTGGCATATTCCTCCCCTGGCTAATTAGTCGGTCTGCAAGAATACCGGCATTACCTCGAAGCGGCAAATGGCCTCCGGCATCTATAATGTCCTGTTCATTCATTGCACGACCGCAAGGAGATCTTATGCCGGAAGCTATCCCCGAGAAATATCGTGATCTGTTTCAGAAGCGCGCCTTCGCCAGCCTCGGCACGCTGATGCCCGATGGCCGACCGCAAGTCACACCCGTCTGGGTCGACTACGACGGCGAACACGTAATCTTCAACTCCGCCAAAGGACGCCAAAAAGATAAAAATGTCCGCCGCGACCCGCGCGTAGCGATGGCGGTTATCGATCCCGAAAATCCTTACCGCTATCTCGAGATTCGCGGCCGCGTCGTCGAGATCACCGAAGATGGCGCCGCTGCCCACATCGACAAAATGGCCAAGAAATATCTCGGCGTCGATAAATATCCCTACGGCCAACCCGGCGAAGTGCGCGTGCTCTACAAAATCAAACCCGAGCACACCACCGTGATGGGATAGCTTCGCTAGTAGTTTTGAAAGGGCGCGGCTTCAGCCGCGCCTCAAGGTGCCAAAAAGCGAACCGAGCTTAGCCCCCTGCGAGGACCACCGCATTCACACCTACAATCTCTGCTTCCTCGGCTTCGGCAACGTCAACCGCGCACTTCTGCAACTCTTGCTCGACCGCGAACAGGAACTCCGCGACCGCCATGGCATCGCCTTTCGCATCACAGGAATCGCCAGCCGCCGCCTGGGATGGATCGCTAACCCCGAAGGCTTGGATGCTCATGTGGCGCAGCCGCCCTCGGCTGCGACTTCCCCAAAATCTCCCCAGACCTCGAAGGATATTAAGGCCTGGCTCCAAGCCGCGCGCGCCGACATCCTCTTCGAAGCCACCTCCCTCAATGTCCAAACCGGCCAGCCCGCCGTGGACCACATCCGCGCCGCGCTCACTCACGGCGCCCACGCGATTACCGCCAACAAAGGACCAATCGTCCACGCCTACCGCGAACTCCTCGACCTGGCCGCCGCGCAAGGCAAGCGCTTCCTCTTCGAATCCACCGTTATGGATGGCGTCCCCATCTTTTCTCTCTTACCCCAACTACCTTTGATTCACCTGCAAGGCTTCCACGGCATCCTGAACTCCACTACAAACGTGATTCTGAGCGAAATGGAAAACGGCCTCAGCTTTGACGAGTCCTTGAAGAAAGCGCAGTCGCTCGGCATAGCCGAAACCGACGCCAGCCACGATATCGACGGCTGGGACGCCGCCGTGAAAACCGCCGCCCTAATCACGGTCCTGATGGACGTTCCGATACGTTTAGAAGAAATCAGCCGCGAAGGAATTCGCAATCTGAGCGCCGAAGCCGTGCGCGCCGCAAGAAAAGAAGGCCGTCCATACAAACTAATCTGCCGGGCAACAAAGACAGAGAAGGGAATCACCGCCACCGTCCGCCCCGAACAAATCCCGCAAACCGATCCCATGGCCCAAATCACCGGCTCGTCCAGCTATGTCCACTTCGAAACCGACATCTTCCCCGGCCTCGCCCTCACCGAAGAAAATCCCGGCCTGTACGCGACCGCGTACGGCATGCTGGCAGATTTTGTGCGCGCCGTAAGGGCGTAAATCTAAACGCTGATGTCATCCTGAACGCAGCCGTTCTTCAGGCGGAGTGAAGTATCTCCCGCAACATCTTCGCTTGCGTTCGAGGCACCAATCGCCGTCGACCCGCTGCCTCGCGTCCGAAGGA